>DATHXI010000037.1:0-24364 GCA_035459705.1 Methylotenera sp.
GGCAAGTGCGTGCTTGAGCAGGTTGGTGTGAATGCGCCTGGCAGAGCAACGATCACTACCTTCTTACCTTTGAAAATATCGGCAGTTGTTACATCTTGCCAACGGAAAGGGTTCTGGCCGCCAATGCTTTCATCGCGAACACGGGTTTTAAAAACTACATTAGGTACTGTGGTAACCATTTTCTACATCCTTTTCTGGTGAATTAAAAATTATTTGCTTGTGATGTTTCTTAAGCATGGGATGCATATTAAACAACTCCATTGTATTTGTTAAATTGATTGTTTAAATAGTTTTGATAGTATTTACATATCAATAGGGATGCTCATATATATTTTAAATAACGTTGACCCATTCTCATCGCTAATAGTGCCCAGATCCAAGCCAGCTCATTATTTCGTTATACTCGTAGGTTAATCATCAGTCATTCAAGG
Organism: Methylotenera sp.; assembly: GCA_035459705.1. Lineage (GTDB taxonomy): Bacteria > Pseudomonadota > Gammaproteobacteria > Burkholderiales > Methylophilaceae > Methylotenera. Next base: position 432 of record DATHXI010000037.1, read on the forward strand.
GTTCGTCATGCAAGTGCGGTTCATGAGTTTTGTTAGCCTGTGCGCTTATATTTTAATGCTCTCTGGTTGCGCCACACTTGGCGGCGACAAATTACTGCTAAAGACAGCAGGCACAAAAGTTGTGGTGGTGAGCCTGCTTGGCAATCAGATGTATATCCAGCATGCCGGAACTACGGTATTCAGCAATCAGAAACGTGAGGTAGATGTCGCCTCCTGGAGCCTTGATCAGTTTGTTGAGGATAAAGCGAATGCGCTAATCGAAACAGGCAGTAAATTTACAGTAGTAAAAGCCAAGGCCGATGGTTACAGGCAGAAGTTTGGCAGTCTGGAGCAAAATTTCTGGACCGGTGATCGCAAATACCAGAATCAGGCTGAAGGTTTGCATGCCCTGGCAACTGAGTCAGGTGCTGACCTGGTCATCATCATTAGCCCAATAGAATATGGCGATGTATTTTTTAGCACCAATCAGCTGGTCTCAGGCTATGGTATTTATCAGCGTTCGTTTTTACGTTCTCAAAGTGCGGTCAATTTCATGACGATGGCGGTACATGTCATGGATGCCAAAACAGGCGAAGAGGTGAGTAGTAAAGCGCATTACGCCAGCAGCAAACGGAATGACCAGGACTGGATAGAAGGCGAGTCGCTGCCTTTGAGCACGGAGAATGAATTACTGACCAGGCAGGCAATCACGCTATTGGCTCAAGACCTGCTTGAAAAAGAATTGGCAGAATTGCAACTCACTGATTAAACATTCAATCGAGAGCGAATGCAGCCAATTGCTGAACTCTTTACGTTTTAGCCCATCAACATTTGGGTAATCTCAATTCAAGCACATCATTATTTAACTCATTATTTGAGTATGTCAGGAAAACACTATCACGATGACTGGTACAACAAAAATCACATGGCTTTTTATTTCTTTATGCACTGCCCTCATTGCAATGCCGATATCTCAATCCGCAGAAACAGGCAATGAGAATCTCCCTGTTCCCTCCTTCGTCCCATCACTCCTAATTACCAATGCGCCCGTAGACAAGGATGATACAGCGACGATTTCTTCAGTGTTTGGCACACAGACTCTGAAGAAATATACGCTGCCTTTTGAAGATAGCTATCCAACCGGCCCATTTGAGCGGCTGGAGAACAATCAATACTTGTTTATTGATAAGTGTGGTGAGGTCTATTTTACAAGGCTGGATGGTGACCTGAAGCTAGTGCAGCCGTCTAAAAGCCTTACCAAATATATTCCCGGCGGTGAAAGCTCCAACAATGAAAGCGACACCAAAAAAGTGGTGTATTGCAAAAACCTCTCCGGGGTAAAAGATTCCCTGCTGCTTAAGAACTCGTTGTTTGTGGCTTATACCACCTGGGATGATCAGCAGAACGGTGCAAGGCTGGCAGTCTCAGAGTTTGAGGTAGATGTTGCCAACGCTGAAGTCATATTCAAGCGCGAGATATATTTGAGCAGACCCGCTATTAAAGAGCCTTTCCTGGGGCATCAAGTCGGTGGCAAGCTGGTGCTGGGCGAGAATGACAACACGCTATTTTTGAGCATCGGTGATTTTTCCAAGCCGGAACGCGTGCAGGATATGACCACATCGGTAGGCAAGGTCATCAAAATAGACCTGCAAAAACTCAATGCAGAAGTCTATGCGACAGGCCTGCGTTCGCCCTCTGGTGGCATGTATTACGACAGGGGTTCCAATGAGCTGTGGGTGTCGGATCATGGCCCAAGGGGCGGCGATGAAATTAACCTGATCAAGCGTGGCAAGAATTACGGCTGGCCGATTGTTAGTTACGGCACTATCTATGAACGTGATGGCATGGGTAATTACTACGGTAATAAATTCAATAACCACGAAGGCTATGAAAAGCCTGCCATGACATTTATGCCGTCTATCGGGATCGGCCAAATTGCCAGATATGCCGATACTGGTAAGAACGATTACTGGGATAATGATTACTTTGTAGCTGGCATGGCTTCGACTACGCTTTACCGTATAAAGAAAGAGAAGCAGAACCTCATTTATGCTGAGCCAGTGCTCACAGGCTATCGTATACGCGCGCTCAAGATAGATCCTCAAGGCAATTTCTATATCAAGACGGACAATAACCAATTCCTGATATCTGATTGAAGGGTTATAAATAGGTCGTCAGCTATTTCTTACAAAGATTTGGGATTACACCTGATAGGTGGTCATTTCATAGTGCATTAATCTGAATCCTAGTTTTTTACAAAGAAAATTAGGAGAAAGAAAATGCTGAAGATATTTGTTGCAACAACTTTGCTGGCCTTAACTGGCTTTAGCTATGCAGCCCAAATTGAGTTTGTCGATACCCAAGAAGGCAAACCACTAAAAATCGCGCCGGACCTTTTTAATACTGACCAATCCAAAAAATTCCTGGCGACTGGGCAGAACCCTTATCTGGGCAATGCAGAGGCGATTGCTAAAGGTAAAAAGGTATACCAGTTATATTCTTGTACCCAATGCCATGGCGGCAATGCGCAAGGCCAGGTTGGTCCGGGACTCACCGGCCCCAATTACAAATATCCTAAGAACGCAACAGACAAGGGGATGTTTGAAACTATCTGGCATGGCACTAACGGCGGTATGGGCGCAAAAGGCATCGGCTTGATGGACCCTTCTGACCCCAAGAATGGTATGTCGCCTGATGAAGTGCTCAAGGTGATTGCATGGGTGAGAAGCGGTGCAAAATAATTGAGTGTTGCCGAGCATATAAAAAGGGCAGTTTATAACTGCCATTTTTATATTTAACGCTTAATGGTGTTTTGCATGTAAGCCATATCTTACAAACCAAATCAGAATTTCTGATAGCACAATCAGACGCTCGCTTACTTTATATGTAGTCTGAATTTCATATTATTTGTCTACGATGTAAATTTAATTGATATATCAATCGTTGACATGAATGGAGCTGATTATGGATAAGTACATTTTTGACAAGATGCTTGATCTTCCTATCCTGACGTTGTTGGGTATGTATCTATTATTCTTGTTCAGCACAATTTACGATTACACTCTTAATTGAGTTTTATTGAATAATTAGGTTTATAAAGCTTTACCTTACTTTTAATAATCATAATAAAGGATTAAAAATGAATTCAGGAATTATCGGATTACTGATTTTAATAGCAGATATTTTCGCTATCATCAAGATATTACAAAGCTCAGCAGATACGGGCGCCAAAATTTTGTGGGTGCTAGGTGTTTTGATTTTTCCAGTAGTTGGGTTGATCGTTTGGTATCTGGCCGGGCCCGGTGGCAAAAAGGTTTAGTCTGTCGTTAATCTTGATTTAAGGGGCATGCAAGTGAATAGAGGGTTGAGTGTTGCTTTATGCGGGATTTTGCTGATGCTTGGCAGCTATGCGTTTGCTGAGGGAATGTCGGCGGCTGGTAGTAAAGACCAGGGCTCGGCCGAGCTAAGGATTGATGATTCGGAACCCAAAACTGACTTTGGACAAGATAAGCCTGTTGATAAGCCAGTTTCCAAAAGTAAGCTCAAAAAACCAAGAATTGGTTTTAAAACTACAGTAAAGCCGGAAGAAATGAAAAGCTATCACCGCAGCGAAAGCGGTGATGTCAGTGCCCAGTAATAGCCATCATTAATAAGCTGAAGTTTTGCGATTGGATATGCTTGCCGGCCTTAGGTCGAATGCAATGCATATCCTTTCTTCATTAGAGCTGAATGGTATCGTCCTGTGGAATAGGGACGAGGGAAACAGTACGATATCCCCTACGTTGGGTGCCACATTACTTACCGGGAAGTTGCTGTGTTTTTGAGGGTAGCTGTCCCCATGCGTGCCGTATTCAAAACGTCCCTCATCAGGGTTAGTCTTATTTTGTGGCATTGCAAGGTAGACAGCGCCGCTGATCCAGCCTATTTCATGGATATGTGAAGTAAGGTGGCCACCTTGCTGCATTTTTACATACCACGAGCTGGTGAACTCCAGTTCATCAGGAAATGACCTGATCAATTCGCAGTCCGCCCCTGCAAAGCGCTCACGATAAGAAAGAAACTCTTTTTTGATCAGATCGGCCAGTATCCTGAACGATGCTTCAGAGCGCTTGAACAGATTGCCTGCTGATTGAGTGCCAAAGTGTAATCGGCCCTGTTTCCTCTCTGCAATTTCGGTGTTATTCACATCCCGCAGCAAATCCTGGAGCAATGTACTGCCATCAGCCGCAAGTGGCGCAAGACTATTCTGGTAAACATAATCCATCGCGTTTTTACAAAAATTGTAAGGGTCTTCAACGCCAAAATTGAGCGAATAGTGGGTCGATAAAGTGGCGAGAAATGGTGAAGTGTGGCTGGTGACAGCAATTAGCGCATCACGCCTCGTTTTAAAGGCATCAAATTTCTCGGCTTTATATAGGCAATACAGACTACGTTCTTGCCAGTCATCCAGCCTGGATCTTTCGAAGTGGGGAATAGCTTCGTCATACCTGTTGGCAAGATACAAGAATTCCGCCATGTTGTAGTTGGCATCCGGGTGCTGCGGATTAAGCGCAAGGGCTTGCTGGTAGCTCGTAATCGCTTCTTCCATCTTGCCTTGATCACGCAGGGTTTCCCCCAGGTTGTTATGGGCATCCGCATAATTGGGATGGATGCCAAGTGCTTTACGATAACTCTCTACGGCTTCTTCCAGCTTGCCCTGATCGCGTAATGCGGTGGCCAGATTGAAGTGCCCCAAGGCGTCCGAGTTGATGGCTAAGGCTTTACGGTAACTGGCTATGGCCTCTTCCAATTTACCTTGTTTCTGTAATACAGTGCCTAGATTGCCTAGCGCTTCAAAAAACCTTGGTTGCATGGCCAGTGCCTTGCGGTAGCTTGCCGCTGACTCTTCCAGCCGTCCCAGGTTAGCCAGCGCGATACCTAAATTAAAGTGCAGGTCAGGCATGTTAGGCTGCAATGTCAAAGCTTTGCGATAGCTGATGACAGCTTCTTCAAACTTCCTTTGCCCATCCAGTGCAATGCCAAGAACGTTATGCAATATAAATACGTTGGGATAGCTGGCCAGAAGTGCCTTGGCCCTGGCTTCCGCCTGCGCCAATTGCCCGCTATTGAGTAACTGCAATAAGGGTTGGATCTCTTGCTGGCCAGGCTGTTTTGATTGTTGGAATGGTTTTGTCATACTGAAGTTTTTTTAGGCTACCTTAGTGCTGTATTGAATGCATCTCAAAATAATCGCTAGCTTTTTAGTTGTCAATTTATAGTTGATTTGTGCGTGTTTTGTAGCTGAATTGCCATTTGTTTCAAAAAGCTCATGGCCACCTTAGGCTCCCCCAGTAGCAGAGTTTGAATGTTGGCAGTACTAACCATAACAATTTCCGCTTCCGCTGAGTCTACAATCGCATCAGCAATTCTATCGGTTTCTGCTAATACTGCCATTTCACCAAAATAATCTCCCGCACTCAGTTGCTTAAACACCCTGCCATCAAGCACCAGGCTAATCTCGCCAGATACGATATAAAACAGGTCATGCCCATTTTCTCCTTTTCGGAATACATACTCGCTCTGCTTATATAGGCGGCCATAACGGCTCATGAGCTCGCTCAGGTAATGGTTTTTATCTTTGGGCATCTCGCCAAATAACCCACGCAATAACAACACATGTTTTTTGTGCAAAGTGGAAATTAACTCAGTGCCCAGCAGGAAAACAGCAAAGGTGTAATAAAGCCAGCCTATCGAGATGAACATGTTTTTCATGCCACCGAAGATAGTCCCATATGACTGGTTGAGTGACAGGAATATGCCAAATAAAGGGCGCATGGCAATCCATAGTACAGCTGTGACTACAGAGCCTATGATGATGTGTTTGGCGGCAACCCGTGCCGGGAAGAACACACGGTAAAAAAGGGCAATCAGTAATGAGCTGATCAATATTGAACTAGCGAGATTGATCAGCTCGGAATGGCTGGCCGCCGGATTGAGAAAAGCCAGTACTTTTTCGAGCATTAAGCCAAAAAAAGTAAACATGAAGAACATCAATAATATGCCTAGCACGGCGAACACATCTTTGACTTTACGTCGAATAAATGAGGGCGCTTCTATCATTGCTGAGATGGTATAGAAGGCAGAGCGCAATGCACCTGCCAGTGGTGTGACTATCCACAATAAAGCAAACATGCCGAATGCTCCCCACACCGCCTGATGCCTGGATATGTTGTAAACCTCCAGCATGATGCGCTGACTGAATTTGGGAACCAAGTTGCTGGTGATAATCGCCAGCTTCACGATTGCATAGTCTGATGAAATGACCAAATGGCTCAGCATGAAGAATATGAGCAAAGCCATGGGTATAAGCGCAAACATGGCATAGAACGAAAGCGAAGCCGACAGGCCTAGCCCATTGTGCTGCCGAAACGCAATGAATGTTTCGCGCATTACAAACAGCGGAGTGCTGTAGTGATGCTTAGCGTAGGCCTCACGCGGTTTTGTAATGACGGGGTGATTGCCCAGGTCTTTAACCTGGCGGAATGTGTTTTTCAAGATGTAGTTTTTGATTACCTGGGAACTTAGTGATATTGCAAAGTTATTTGAGCGAAAGTGATTTGAATTGTTCAGTGGCTGCAACTAGGGCGGAAGTGGTGCCTGACTCCATCGCTGAGTGGCCAGCATCCACTACCATATGAAGCTCAGCGTGTGGCATGGTTTTCTTGAGATCCCAAGCCGTAATAGGCGGGCACACCATATCATAGCGCCCCTGCACGATAATCGTCGCGATATGGCTTAGCTTGCTGGCTTTCTGCAACATATCACTACCATCTATAAAGCATTCATTCACTATATAGTGTAATTGCACTCTTGCTCTCGCTACCTGGATATCGTCTGATACTGATGAACCAGTGCTAGTACTGGGCCGTAATGTCATGATGCTGCTCTCATAAGCATTCCAATGGGTGGCTGCCGGAGCATTGATGGCTGGGTCATTAGAGAATATACGTTTTACGTAAGCGCCCACAATGTCGTCTTGCTCATCAGCGGGAATAAATGCCAACAACTTATCCCAGGCCTCCGGGTAAAAATGCCTGACTTCATTCAAGAACCATACAAGCTCACTGCTGCGACTTAAAAATATACCGCGCAGTATTAGGCCGGTCACTCGCTCTGGATAAGCCAATGCATAGGCCAAGCCCAGTGTGCTTCCCCATGAGCCGCCAAAAACCAGCCAGCGATCTATATTCAGCTTTGCCCTTAAGCCTTCAATATCTGCAACGAGATGCTCTGTAGTATTTTGTTCAACAGAGCCGAGTGGCGTGCTACGACCGCATCCACGTTGATCAAGCAGTATTATTCGATAATATGCCGGGTCGAAAAAGCGCCGCTGTGCCGGATTGCAGCCGCTACCAGGGCCACCATGTAAAAAGACAACGGGCTGCCCATCAGGATTGCCACATTCTTCGTAATAAATCTTATGCAAATAAAGCGATTCATACCATCCGGCATGGAATGGCTCAATTTCTGGATACAAGTTGTAAGTGTCTGATAACATCTGGAAATTTAATCTTTCATATTGATTATTATGATATTTTTTAAATATCATATCATTGAGACCATATCTAAAACGACAAGATGCAATAAACATGTAAAAATATTTACTGAAATTGTAAATAAATTGTAAATAGACTATTGCAAATCGTGTGCGAGTGTTCTAACATCACTACGCGCTCACAAGAGTGAAGCGAAAAGTAAGGCTTCAGAATACTTGCAAGATCTCAGGCGTTTACAAATGAGAGAGGCAATATTCTGATTTTTTACTTTTGAATAAACCCTTAGTAGTAACAACTATGGAGATTGAAAATGGAGATGAGCAAAATCAAATTGGCTCTAGGTTTGGCAGTAGGTGCATCATTGGTAATGCCAATGGTTGCATCAGCCGCCGCTGACCAAGAAAAAGCAATTGCAAATGCTGACAACTGGGCCCACCCACGTGGTAACCACACAAATAATGCATACAGCACATTGTCACAAATCAACAAAGGCAACGTTAAAAACGTTAAAGCTGCATGGACATTCGCAACCGGTGTAAACCGTGGACACGAAGGCTCACCAGTTGTTGTTGGTAACATGATGTATGTACATACAGCATTCCCTAATAACGTATACGCTCTTGACTTAAGCGACAATCAAAAAATCGTATGGTCATATTTCCCTAAACAAGATCCATCAGTTCAAGCAGTTCTTTGCTGCGACAACGTAAGCCGTGGTCTTGGTTATGGCGATGGCAAGATTTTCTTGCAACAAAATGACGGTATGTTGGTTGCTTTAGATGCTAAGACTGGTGCTAAAGTTTGGGATCTGAAGAATACAGATCCTAAAGTTGGCGCTACTAACACTAACGCTCCACACGTAATTAAAGACAAAGTGCTGACAGGTTGCTCTGGTGCTGAATTTGGTGTTCGCTGCTTTATCGCTGCTTACAACATCAAAGACGGTTCTTTGGCATGGAAAGCATACAGCACTGGTCCTGACGCTGAAGTTCTGATCGGCGCTGACTTCAACAAAGAAAACCCACAATACTCAGCACTGTCAGTTTACGAAGATGTAAACGGTGGTAACAAAGAAGGTGGTTCTTTCAAGAAGCTGGCTAACGACAAGATCAAAATCGGCGAAAAAGAACTGGGCACACGTACCTGGGCTAAACCACAAGCAGTTAAAGATGGTTGGCAACATGGTGGTGGTTCTGTTTGGGGCTGGTGGCCATATGATGCTAAGTCAAACTTAGTATATTACGGTACTGGTAACCCATCAGTTTGGAATCCAGATGTACGTCCAGGCGACAACAAATGGTCTATGACTATTTTCGCTCGTGACTTAGACACTGGTATTGCAAAATGGGGCATGCAAATGACTCCACATGATGAGTGGGATTATGACGGCATCAACGAAGTTATCCTGTTCGACAAGGGTGGCAAGACATACGCATGGCACCATGACCGTAACGGTTTTGCATACACTTTCCAAGCTAGCAACGGTACTTTAGTTGCTGCACAAAAAGTGCATCCATTCGTTAACTGGGCAACTGACGTTGACATGAAGACTGGCGTACCTAACAAGGATGGTAAGTACTCAACTCACCAAGACTACAATGCTAAGGGTATCTGCCCAGCTGCATTGGGTACTAAGGATCAACAACCAGCTGCTTACAGTCCACGTACTGGTCTGATTTACTCACCACTGAACCACGTATGTATGACATACGAGCCAGTTGAGTCTAAGTATGTTGCTGGTCAACCTTGGGTTGGTGCTACCTTGACTATGTTTGCTGGTCCTGACGGCGTAATGGGTGGCTTTGCTGCTTATGATCCTATGACTAACAAATCAGTTTGGTACAACAAAGAGAAGTTCTCAGCATGGGGCGGTGCTTTAACTACTGCTTCTGACTTGGTGTTCTACGGTACGTTGGATCGTTGGTTCAAGGCTGTTGATGCTAAGACTGGTAAAGAACTTTGGAAATTCCAAGTTGGTTCTGGTGTGATTGGTAATGCATTCACATACGGTAACAAGGGTAAACAATATGTTGGCGTACTGTCCGGTATCGGCGGTTGGGCTGGTGTTGCGATGAACCTTGGTATGACTAACGATACAGATGCACTTGGTGCAGCTGGTGGTTACAAAGAGCTGACCAAGTACAACGCTGCTCCTGGCGGCGGTGCACTGAACGTGTTTAGCCTGTAATTTAATGTCGTAAGATATTAAATTCACAGAACTAACCGTTAGTTAGTGTGTCATATAAACACCCCGCTTATGCGGGGTGTTTTTTATGTGTAAGCCTATAAATCTAACGGAAAATGAGGAAGAAGTAATGTTTAAAAATCTGCTGATATGTATGCTTTTAGGGGGCGCTTTTGTTAGTGCTAATATTTCTGCTGCAGAGCCTGAGATTCCGTCACTTAATCCTGATGAAGGAAGAATGGGTGAAATAAGGCGAGTAATTGATCCAACAGAATTCAAAGTATGTGCAGACCCAGAAAACCTGCCATATTCAAATCTTAAGCAGGAAGGTTTTGAAGATAAAATTGCAGCACTGATAGCTGAAGATTTAGGAAAGAAATTATCATTTGCCTATGCATATTATCGCCAAGGTTTCTTAAGAAATACGCTTAATGCCAACAGATGTGACCTTATCATGAGCACGACTTCTGATAATGACTCCATGCTCACATCGAAACCGTACTATAGATCTACGCATGTCTTCGTTTACCGCAAAGACAGTGGCTATAATATTAAAGATTGGGATTCCCCAGACTTACGTAAAGCCGTCATTGGTATCGTTGGCGAAGGCCCTGCCACAAGGCCACTTGCTGATCATGACCTCATGGGCAATGCCAGGCCATATCGTATACAGCGTGACTTAAATCTACCGCCAAGCTTTATGATTGATGATCTTGTAAAGGGCGACATTGACGTTGCTATTGTGTGGGGGCCAATTGGTGGCTATTATGCTAAACAATCTAAAGTGCCGCTTGTTGTTGTGCCGGTTCCAGAATATGAAAATATTAATGTTCATGGGAAAATAGACTGGAACATATCAATTGGTGTACGTAAAAGAGATAAAGAACGCATGGCAATGATTCAGGAAGTATTAGATCGTCGCCAAAATGATATTCTAAAGATTCTTGATGATTATGGTATTCCTCATGTGCCTGTTGTTGCAGGAGATAGTATTGAGAAGAAAGCTCGCGAAGCTTTGAAAGCCCGCGAAGCCAATAGTAAGTAATAAAGTCGCAATGGTTAGCGTTATTTAAGGGCTCAAAAGTCAACCGATATAGCGCTAACTCGTTAAATGTATACAATTGATTTTTTGACTTACGCATCAATTGACGCATAGTAAAAATCAAAATGTAGTTGAAATTTACAAATTAGGAGATGACATGTTAGGCAATAAGGCAGTTAAAGCAGCATTTTTTATATCTATGCTTACCTTGGTAGGCTTAACTTTTTCGCTACAAGCAAATGCTGCATGTGATTTGGTATCAACAAAAGACGGTAGTCCTTTGGGTGTCAAGGCTGTAGACACAGATACACCTGAAGCGAAGCAATTTCTGGATACCTGTATCAACCCTTACACCAAGTTATTTGCTAATGATGCAGAAGCAGCTAAAAAAGGTAAAAAGTTGTTTGGTTTGTATTCATGCACGCAGTGCCATGGACCAAATGCAGGTGGTCAAGTTGGCCCAAGCATTACTGATGACCGTTGGCAATATGCTAAACACATCACTGATAAAGGTGTGTTTGAAACAATCGCAGGCGGCAGTAACGGTGGTATGTTTGCTTGGCACCAACAACTGGGTAGCCCAGATAATCCATCGACTGACGATATCCTCAAAATCATTGGTTGGTTACGTACTCAATACAAAGGTGGCGACGACAGGCCTTGGTTGAAGTAAGTAATAGTTGATTGTTCTATAAACGGCCACTGCTAATCAGCAGTGGCCGTTTTTTTATGCATAAGTCGCTATGTAATGGGGTAAAATTAATTACTTTTTAGAGGAGAGTAAAAATGCACAAAATCAATATAAATATAATATTAGTGGTTTTACTTGCAGGCTTGACAGCTGCATGTAGCAAAGGCAGTGGCGACTCGGCAGGCAAAGAGTCTACTGGCGCATCAAGTGGTACGGCAATTGCGTTTGTGACTACACAAGACAGTTCGCCATTGGAAATTAAGACCGAATTTTTTGATACCCCTGCGGCTAAAGAATTCTTGAGCACAGGTAAAAATCCCTATATCGGCAATGCTGAAGCAGTCGAAAAAGGTAAAAAAATATTTCAGTTGTATTCCTGTACCCAGTGCCATGGCCCCGAAGCTAAAGGTCAGGTTGGGCCAAACCTGACCGGCCCTGATTACCGTTATCCTAAAGATGCAACCAATAAAGGCATGTTTGAAACTATCTGGCATGGCACGAATGGTGGTATGGGTGCAAAAGGCAAAGGTTTGATGGATCCAACAGATCCTAGCAATGGTATTACACCAGATGAAACATTAAAGGTCATTGCATGGATTCGCAGCCATGGCGGCGTAACAGGTAATGAATAAGTATTAAAATCAGAAAAGGTAAGTTATGCAATTGCAATCTAAAGATGGGTCTGACATGCATCGCGTAGTGATCGTCGGTGGTGGGGCAGGTGGGCTTGAGCTTGCTACCCGTCTAGGCAACACATTGGGCCGTAAGGGTAAGGCGGAAATCACCCTGATTGACCGTACACGCACGCATGTCTGGAAACCTTTGTTGCATGAAATTGCTGCAGGTAGCATGAATCCAGACAAGCACGAACTGGAGTATCTGGCACAGGCGCACTGGCATCACTTTAAATTTCGTCTGGGCAGTATGGATGGGATAGACCGTGCAAAGAAAGAGGTCTATGTAGCGCCCTACCATGATGAGGATGGGGTTGAAGTTATCCCACGCAGGACGTTTGTATACGATACCTTAATCATCGCTATCGGCAGTACCACTAATGATTTTGGTATCAAAGGTGCCCGAGAGTATTCAATTGCCCTGGATACACAGGACCAAGCGGAACGTTTCCATCGCCGGTTGCATAACGCTTTGGTGCGTGCGCAAACCCAGGTTGAGCCAGTGCAAGCAGGCCAACTGGAAGTGGTGATCGTCGGTGCAGGTGCTACAGGGGTGGAGCTGGCAGCTGAATTGCATAATACTACTCGCGAACTGGCAGCTTATGGTCTCGATAAAATAGATGCAGATCGCGATGTGAAAATATCACTGATTGAGGCCACAGACCGTGTGCTGCCTGCACTGCCGCTTGCGCTATCGCATGCCGTGGATCTTGAGTTAAGGAAGTTGCGTGTCCATGTTTATACAGGGGAACGTGTAACTGAGGTAACAGAAAAAGGCATATACACGCACAGTGGACGCTTTATTCCGTCCGCACTGGTAGTTTGGGCCGCTGGGATTAAAGCCCCGGATTTCCTGAGCAATCTGGATGGGCTGGAAGCGAATCGCATTAATCAGCTAGTCGTTAATCGCACATTGCAAACGACATTGGATGAAGATGTTTTTGCATTTGGTGATTGTGCTGCATGCCCTTGGCCTGGTCATGATGGCAATGTACCGCCAAGAGCGCAGGCTGCGCATCAGCAGGCCTCAATGCTCATCAAAACCGTCAAGAGCAGGCTTGCAGGTAAGCCATTGCCAGAATATACCTACCGCGATTACGGCTCGCTCGTGAATCTTGGCCGTTACTCGACAGTGGGCAGTTTAATGGGCGCTATTGCTGGTGGCAGCCTGTTTATTGAAGGTATGTTTGCTAGGTTTATGTATCAATCCTTGTATCAAATGCATTTGATGTCTTTACATGGCTTTTTTACAGTGTTTTTACAAACATTGGCGCGCTTAATTACAAGACGTACTGAACCGCAAGTAAAATTACATTAGTAGTAAAGCGACGTTTATGTGACTGAAAATAAAAAGCCTGGCAACTGCCAGGCTTTTTATTTGGATATGATTTATATAGACTCAACGCTGAGTTCGGTACATTTTATATATGCCACTCATGCTCATGCTGACGAAAATTCCGAAGGCTATAATAATGATATTGATAGAAAGTTCTGACTTTACCATCATCGTATAAGTACCTATAAGCACCAGAATACCTAGGTTTTCATTAAAATTTTGTACAGCAATGGAATGGCCTGCACCAATTAATATATGGCCACGGTGCTGTAATAATGCGTTGAGCGGAACAACAAAAAACCCGCTCAGTACACCAATGATAAACAGCAGGGCACATGCTATCTGCCAGTTATGCACAAGCACCATAGCAACCACCAGAAAGCCCATTAAGATACCCGCCGGCAATACTTTAAGTGAGTCTTCCAGCTTGATATATTTAGCCGCAACGATAGAACCTACAGCAATACCTACAGCGACAATCATAATCAGTAGGTTTGCCTGGTCTAGCTGATAACCTAATGTCACTTTGGACCAATCTATAACAATAAACTGCAAGGTAGCGCCTGCTCCCCAGAATAGGGTGGTCACCGCCAGAGAGACCTGCCCACTGCCATCTTTCCATAACACTTTGAATGAGTGCCAGAAATCACGCAGCATAAATACGGGGTTTCGCCTCTTTAGCTTGTGATCAATTGGCAGTGTGGGGATGTACATATTGAACCCTGCAGCCGCCATGTAAAGCACCGTAATCACTATCATCGCCAAGTGTGGGTCATAGCTGGCCATTTTGCCGCCAAGAAAAGCGCCAAGGATAATCGCCATCACCGTAGAGCCTTCCATCCAGCCATTGGCTTTTACCAACATATGGTGTGGAAGATATTCGGTGAGGATGCCATATTTGGCAGGGGAGTAGGCTGCTGCGCCAATACCTACTATGCCATATGCCAGTAAAGGCGGTGCTCCTGCCATCATGGCGATGCTGCCGGCAAACTTGATGGCATTAGAAACGAACATGACGCGGCCCTTGGGATATGCATCCGCTAAAGAGCCTACGAAAGGGGCAAGTACAATATAAGACAGGACGAAAAACCACTTAAGCAGAGGCGTGAACCAATCTGGAGAGTTCATTTCCTGTAGCAATGCAATAGCTGCAAATAGCAGCGCATTATCAGCTAGCGCAGAGATGAACTGCGCTAGCAGGATGATGTAGAAACCTGAATTCATTGCTTTGTTACACCACTAAGTGATGCTTATCTCGTCCCGTTTAAATTGCCAGATTTATTATCTGAATCGGCTTTATATGAAAAATCTTAAAGCGCCTCTGCAGCAAAGTCAGCCAAGCGCGAACGCTCACCACGCACTAGCGTGACATGACCATTATGCTCCCAGCCTTTAAATCTATCGACCACATAAGTTAAACCAGAGCTGCCTTCGGTTAAATAAGGCGTATCAATCTGCGCAATATTTCCCAGGCAAACCACTTTAGTGCCAGGGCCCGCACGGGTAATCAGTGTTTTCATTTGTTTGGGCGTCAGGTTTTGGGCTTCATCGATAATGAGGAATTTGTGCAGGAAGGTACGACCCCTCATGAAGTTGAGCGATTTAATCTTAATCCGGGTACGTATCAAATCTTGCGTCGCAGCACGCCCCCATTCCCCTGCATCCTCATCAGTCTTATTCAAGACATCCAGGTTGTCTTCCAATGCGCCCATCCATGGCGCCATTTTTTCTTCTTCTGTACCTGGCAGGAAACCAATGTCTTCGCCCACGGGCACAGTAACACGGGTCATGATGATTTCACTGTAAATCTTCTTGTCCAGCGTCTGGGTTAATGCAGAAGCCAGTGTGAGCAAGGTTTTGCCAGTGCCTGCCTGGCCTAGAAGTGTAATGAAGTCCACATCAGGATCCATCAGCAAATTAAGCGCAAAATTCTGCTCACGATTGCGCGCGGTGATTCCCCAAACCCCATGCTTGGGCTGAGTGTAGTCTTTGACGATTTCCAGTACGGCAGTATTGCCATCCAGGCTACGCACGATGGCATGAAATGGCTTTTCATATTCATAGAACACAAACTCGTTGACCAGGAAGCTTTTGCATAATGGCCCTGTGATGCGGTAGTACATGCGTCCTGCATCTTGCCACGACTCCATGGCCTTGCTGTGCTTTTCCCAGAAGTCGGCTGGTAACTCTTTCATGCCGCTGTACAGAAGATCCGTATCTTCCAGTACTTTGTCGTTGAAGTAATCTTCAGCAGGGACACCAATAGCACGTGCCTTGATGCGGATATTGATGTCTTTGCTGACGAGGATGACCTGGCGTTCCGGGTTGTTTTTCTTCAGCTCCAGCACAACGCTTAATATCTCGTTATCTGCCTTGCTGCCAGCCAGCATCGGCAGCTCAACGGTAACGGCGCCAGTCTGCAGGAACAGCCGGCCGGTGATGTGTTTGTTATTACCATTGATGGAGAGCGGGCAACCATCATCAAGATTACTCAGGTTGGTGCCGACGATCTCTTCCAGATTGCGGCTGGCCTGTCGCGCGTTTCTAGCGACTTCGGTCATGCCTTTTTTGTTATTGTCCAACTCCTCCAATGTGACCATTGGCAGGTAGATATCATGTTCTTCAAAGCGGAATAAACTGGAGGGATCATGCATCAATACGTTGGTATCGAGTACAAAAAACTTGGTATCTGAAGAACGCTTTTTAGCCATGAATTGATATTTCCCCTATGTTAGAGACTGCACAAAATTGAGGACAGCCGGTACATGGCCATCCACTTTAACGCCACGCCACTCTTGTATCAGTACGCCTTTTTTATCAATGACAAACGTACTACGTTCTACACCACGGACTTCCTTACCGTACATCTTTTTCATCTTCATTACACCAAAAATACCGCATGCCAACTCTTCAATATCGGCAAGCAACTCGAATGGGAAACTAAATTTGGTTTTGAAGTTTTCATGAGACTTAAGGCTATCACGTGAGATACCTACAATTTCGCAACCCGCTTGCTGGAACGCTGCGTAATTGTCGCGAAAGTCCTTGCCTTGATTGGTACAGCCGGGAGTGTTGTCTTTGGGATAAAAATAGATAATCAGATTTTTACCTAGAAACTCAGAAAGTTTAAATACCTTGCCACCAGTGGAGGGAAGTTCAAATGCAGGAATGACTTGATTCAACATAGTTTGGATTTAGCCTTAGACAATAGCATTGTTGTGAAAAAAAACGCTTAAGGCAAGCCCATAAACACCCAAAATGAAATTAAATTTCCAAATTAAACTTCCTAAATTTCTAAGTGCTTGCGCGGTAACTCTATTTCAATAAGCGTCCCGCCACCTTCACGCGCCCTGAACTGAATACTGCCAGCTAATGCCTCGCACACTTTAAATGCAAATGGAATGCCGAGCCCGGTGCCAAAACGCTTGGTAGTCGGCCCAGGGCTCACAGCATGAGGGTCCGGCGTAAACGGCATACCTGGCCCCCTGTCTGCAATCAGTATGCGCAAGGAATCTTGAGCGATATCGGCATGAATCTCCAGCTTGGAGTGACTGGGGATAGCCTCAATAGCATTCAGTAGTAAGTTGTAGAGTGCCTGCTCCAGCAAATGTTCATCTGTATGCATGCTGTCATCGTGTTTTTCCCATGCCGGCAACTCCAGCTCGATCGATTTTTCGCGTAATTTCTGCTGTAAAGGGACTAATGATCCATCAATAATTTGTCTGAGTGACGTAGCGTTAGGTTGTGGTTTTAATGGATGCAAATAGGCCAATAATGACCCAGTCCAGCGCTCCAGCCTATCCACTGAGCTGATGATGTTGAGGAAAGACTCACGCGTTTCCTCATCCAGCTGGTTGTTATCAGCTACCTGTGCAGTCGCGCGGATGCTAGCCAAAGGATTGCGGATGTTATGTGCCAGCATAGGCACCAAAAGCCCTTGAGCAGCCTGTTTCTCGGTCTTAATTAATGCTTCCTGGCTACGTGCCAGCTCTTCGGCCATATGATTGATGGCTTGTGACAGTGTAGCAAGCTCTGCTGCCCCTTCTTCCGGGGCCTTATGTTCAAGCCTGCCTGCGCTGATCTCTGTGGTCGCATGCAGCAACTCACCTATCGGTTTTACAATCGCCCGCTTGAGAAAGACGCGTGAAAACAAAAGCAGGATAGTCGCCAGGATGATAGGAATGGCAAGCAGTGCAATGGATATGCGTTTCGCTTCTTCCAGGCGCTGTTGCAACTCCTTCTGCTTGACTGCCAACAGCCCCTCTGTGCGTGTCGATACCACTTCATAACGTTTGAAGATGGTCGATTCCAGGTCACTATTGAGCGTTTTTTCTATGGATTCATTGGTAAATTTATGACGCATGCTAAAGACAACGCTGGTCTCGGTCACAAAGGCGTCATAGCTGTCATTAAGCTCTTTGATGGCCGCTTTTTCTTCTGTCCCTACCGTTAACTCTTTGAGCTTGGTGAAATGCTTTTGCACGGAAACCGTGTAGGCATGATATTCACCCTCTGCTTCTGGATCGGCCAGAAAGTAAGCATCAAATAACTCTTTCATCTGGCGATACAGGTCACCACGGGTTTGCTGAATTTCTTGAACCAAGGAGTTAATACGCTGAGATTCTAGCGAGGACTTATCGCCAAGCTGGATGCCGATGGCACCTGCAGCACCAGCAAGAACCACCAATAGAATAAACGCCAATTCATGGATCAGCAGTAAGTCATTGAGTGATTTTTGTGGGCGCACTAATCACTGCTCCAGACGGAACGACACGGGTACAAGGATGGTAAATGAGCGTCCTCGCAACGCTTCTGGTGGCAATGGAAAAGGGGATGCCTTTTTGACCATTTCCAGCGTTTGTTTATCGAGCACCTCGTAACTGCTGGAGTCATGCACTTTTGCTGACAACACATTGCCATTGCTATCAAGGTGCAGCTCTAACATGACGTCGCCCTGCCAGCCGCGCATTTGGGCTACTTTTGGATATTGTTTATATTTTGCTATTTCACGTGCCAGCAAACTGCCATATTGGTTACGGGCGGCATCAATATCCTGCTGACTGGGCCCAACAGGTTTAGCTGGTTCGGGTGGGGGCAGCGGTGCAGCAACAGGAGCAGTAATTACTGGTGGGCTATCAGCCTTGGGTGCTGCCGTAATAACCGCAGGGCTAGGGGATGGTGTCGTAATTTCAGGTGCTGGATTTGAAGGCGGTTCAGCGATAGGCGAAGGTTGAGGTATTGGTTTTTGTTTGATTACTGGTGGTGGTTTAATTACAGGTTGTGGCGGTGTGGACTCATTCTGTACAGGCTCAGGTGTGGCTACTGGTGCTGGTTCTGCCTGTTTCGGTCGAGCAATTTCAACAATCAGGGTTTCCGGGGGCTTTTTTGTATCAAACTCAATATTGGGTAGTATGAATGCCGCGAGTGTGTGCAATGCTATTGAAAGCGTAATCGCCCAGAATAAACCGTTATCGTGGTTGGGAAGTGGTTGGGAATAAGTTGCCAAGGCTAGCTGCTGATGATTGGTCTGTCTGAGTGAATGTTAGGGTTACATATATTTATATAGTTTATACGTTTGATTATACAACAAGCCATCGCAGTAAGCGGCTTTGAAAGCGCCTTGCCATGGTGTTTTTCAGCTATTTGGCTTGTGGCTATATACGACCATTAATGGCTGTTTTCAGCCGATTATTCCCACTCCAATACCGGGTAGATGTTGTTGACGTTACGACGGTTCACAATGTCAAATAATACCCACTTATCTTTCTCTGACGCTGCTGCTGTATCCATGGATTTTTCCATCACTTCCCCTTTTTTAATGCTGGCGCGAATGTCATTTAATAGCGTTGTCAAATAACGCTCCTCATTACTAAGCGCTGTTTTCCATTCTTTTACTGCTGGGCCATGCCCTGGTATTACTTGCTGTGCCTTAATAGCCTTAAGTTGATTAATAACGGTTAGCCAACCCTTGATATCGCCATCGATGGAAGGTGTTCTTTCAACAAATAATAAATCACCAGTCCATAGTGTCGCTGATTGATTATCCAGTACGGTGATATCAGTATTGGTATGCGCTGTGGGGTAAGCCGTGAGGGTGAGTGTTCGCTCACCTAGGTCCAGTTCCAGCGTATTTTGCACAGTCAGGTCAGGTTTTATTATTTCACTGCCTGCAAAATCTGTACCCAGCCAGATATTGTTGATGCGCATGTAATTCTCTTTACGACGCTCCATCGCATCGGCCAGTTTGCTATGGCCGACAAAAGTGGCTTTGTCATGTGTGAATGCGGCATTGCCGAAAATATGGTCTGGGTGCACGTGCGTATTGATGACATAGAGGATCGGCAACGGTGTGATTTTGCGGATAGCCTCATGCAATTCCTGCCCTACCTTAAAGCTGCCGCCAGTATCAATGACTGCAACCCCTTTGCTGCCAACTATGAAGCTTAGATTGCAGATATCACCGTGATAGCCTTCAGATAAATCTTCATGCGCACCATGATGCACATAAATGTTATCGGCTACCTTTTCCATGGTTAAGGGTGCTGCATGGACGTAGCTGGCAAGCAGCAACAGTGATGAAATACAAATTAAACGGTGCACGGCATGGTTCTCCTGTTTTGCATCTTATGGTTTTTTATTGAAGCCTGATCAGAGTATAAAGTAGGATGCGACTTCACTGCTGAAGTTGCATGGAACTGTGACTGGCTGTCTGCGTCTACAAGCTGTATCACTTAAGATTATGAAGCGCTTTGATCGTAGTAAGTACACCAAACAAGAACATCAAAAAAGTGTATATTCGTCAAAGAAATTTACCGAAAACACACTACGTTACATAAACTAGCTTTGAATAATTTACGATAGGGTTATCGCATGAGTAGATCTAATTCACGTTACACCAAAACAGCCGTTATCCTGCATTGGCTAATCGGCTTTGCCATCCTCGGTATGTTTGCCTTGGGTTGGTATATGAGTGATTTGCCGAAAGAAGCACCAAAATCGGCCGCCTACGATCTTTTTGACTGGGGTATTTACACCTGGCAACTATCAGAAGAAATCTCTCCTAGAACCTTCTATTACAATCTACATAAATCCATAGGCGTGACCTTGCTGGTGTTGATCGCATTCCGCGTATTGTGGCGCTTGACCCATCGGCCGCCTGCATTGCTTGCCAGCATGAAGGACTGGGAGAAAAAATTGGCTACCGGTGGTCATCACCTGCTTTATTTACTGATGGTTGCTATGCCGGTAAGTGGCTTGATTATGGCGGTGTATAGCAAGTACGGTGTTAAATGGTTCGGTATTCCGCTGATTTCAGGACTGGATAACAAGAGTATGCGCGAGATATTTGTTGAGGCGCATGAACTCATAGGTGTCATCCTGATCAGCGTTATTATTCTGCATGTACTCGCGGCACTAAAGCATAAATTCATAGACCGTGATGAGACATTAAAGCGGATGTCACTACACTAAAATCTATACTCGCTAGAGCAAAATAAAAAGGGCGCAATTAGCGCCCTTTTTATTCAGTACCATCTCTTAGCTTTTAACTTCGATCTCATGCTTGAAGGATGTGCCTTCATTATCTACTGCCTGCACATCCAGCTTACCAGGCGCATTCGGCACAATATCAAATCTTAGGTAAGGGTCTTCGCTGGTTCCTACACCAAAATCAACATTCATCAATGGCTTGCCATTAAAGGTAAAGGCAGCTTTCTGGATATAAAAGGCAGGTACAAAACCCTGTGATACCAAGTCGCGTTGCAGCCCAGTACGCATAGGGTGCTTGATGATGAATGTAGCCGGTGTGGCAACGCCGATTTTTACTGGAGACTCCACATTCATTTTGATCTTGCCTGCTGTTGCACGTATCTCAGCCTCATTATTATCCACGGTACCACCACAGCCGCCAGCAGCACGGATAGCCACTGCAGACATATAAAGCTTGCCATCCGCAGTTTCACCGATAGCGCGCACATAGGAGTCAGTTTCCATGCGGATTCGCGTGGAGAGTTGCAGATTTCCCAGCGACTCTGTCAGGTGATAAGTCGCAGCAAGCTGAATGGGGTTAGCATCCACAATGATGTATACATTCTTGATCAGAGCAGCGCCGCTTGATTGATCCACCGAAAGGGTGATGGGCACTTGTGCACCACTTTCCGCACGTCGAGGACCAGAAATCTTGATGAAGTCGGCATTCTCAATCGTACGATTAGCAAAAAACGCCTCTTTAACCACGGGCCATAGCTGTTCAGATGCCTCAGCCCATACCGCGTTGCTAAAGACCAGTAATGTCGCCCCAGCCAATACTAATTTTGCACCTAATATCCTGTTCACAATGCTGCACTCCTCAAGGGCTGACTATTTTATTATGCGTATCATTTAAGACACTAATGGCTATCGCAACCTCATACCAGCAATAGCCTTAGTGCATATGATTCTAAATGATTTTATGCCATTGTCTGTGACCTAAGTCACCATAGTACATCACAATATAAAACTGCAATATGCCGGAGTGAATCTCACTAGTTAGAAGCTGTAATTGGCATTCAACCCGACTAGATAATTACTACCAGCGGCTGGCTCATAGAAGCGACTGCTGCTTTCATTCACCCGCACGGAGCCTATATATTCTTTGTCAAAAATGTTCTCAACTCGTGCAAATTCAGTGAAGCGCCATTGATGCAATCTTTGCTCGAAGCTAGCTCGCACGTTGTATATGGTGTATGAAGGCGCAATATCCGAATTCAAATCATCAACGTAGGATTTACTGTTGTGTCTGGCTTCAAATGCCGTCTTGAAGCCACTTGCCTCATGCTTCCAGGCAATTTCTGCATAGATCTGGTTATGGTAAGTGCCAGGAATGATATTTCCTGAGCTCACTGAATTGGTGTTGCCGTTGCTTGTATAGCTATAGTCTGAATCGAATTTGGCGTTGAGTAGAGTATAGGCGCCGTATAAAGAGATATTATTTGAGAAGCGCGAATCAATGGAAAGCTCTGCACCATTGCGTTTAGTTTTATCGGCATTGGTATATGAAGTTCGGCCAAGATTGTTATCCTGGATAACGATTTCGTCGTCAGTAAGTGTCTTGAAAATTGATAGATTAGCCAAGGTGCTGCTGCCAATAAATGCCTTTGCACCTATTTCCAGGTTGCGACTAGTGCTTGGCTTAAGTCCAAGATTAGGCCCGCTATTGGGTGCAGTTGTGGCGAATGCGGTTTCCACAAAAGTAGGAGTTTCAAAACCTTTACCATAGTTGGTATAGAAGTTGAGCGTATTTGTAGCCTTCCATACTGCGCCAATGACTGGTGTGGTTTTTTTGTAGCTTACATGGCCGCTGTTGTCGCCATTGTTGCCTAGACCACTCGTAAAGTTATCTTCAATTTCCAGTCTGACCTTGGTTTGTCTGACTCCAGCATGAATATCCAGGTTGTTCAACACAGACCATTTTGCTTGAGCATACTGGTCAAAGTTACTGGCGATATTTTTTTCGTCTCTGTTAAGGCGTCGAGTTTGTCCTTCTGCCCTCATGACACCATTGTCAGCATTCACATCCAGACGATCATCATTCATTTTTCCATAAGTTAAGCCAAGACTAAGGTTGTAGGCTTTGTTGAGAAGAGCTCCCTGATTATCCCAACGAACGTCAGTTCCATAATACTCGCGTGATATTTCGCTGGCTCGGCCATTTGCATTAACTGGAACGCTAGAAGGAATGGCCAAATATTGCAGGTTCCTACGAGTACCAACGTAGGTCATGATATTTAACGAATTGTTTTCATCAATCCTGTGTTGTAAATTGAAGCCTGCTTGCGTGTTACTTCTGCTTACGCGAGTGTTTGAAATTGATGATTGAGGAATAGAGCTTTTGGGATTAGAAAATGCCTGCACACGGTTTAAGCCAAGTGGATCTTGGGCATCCTGATCAAACCAATTTACCAAGGTGGTGAGTTTGGTATCTTCGCTGATATTAATCTTGAACTTAGCCGTGCCTTGCTCTTTTTGGCTTGCGCTATGGTCGCGATAGCCATTGGACTCAAAGTTAGAATAATTAACCAGATACTCTATACCTTCAGATGTTCCAGCTGCTTTCACATTTTGTCTTTTTGTATCGTAGCTACCAAAAAGAATGCCTGCAGATAATTCGGGAGTTTTGGGCGCATTCTCAGTAAATAGCTGGATAACGCCACCTGATGAATTTCCATAAAGCGCAGAAAATGGACCACGCAATACTTCAATACTTCTTACTACATCCAGATCAATATTACCCGGCTGGCCTATGCCATCGGGCATTGTTAGTGGGATGCCATCTACATATACACGCAGCCCACGTACACCAAATGATGAACGTGCACCGAATCCGCGTGTCGAAATCTGCGGGTCTTGTGCCATCTGACTGCGGTTTTGCGCGGTGATGCCTGGCACCCGGATCAGGCTTTCCGAGAGTGTCATTTTTAACTGACTATCTTGAATCTTCTCTTTCTCTACTAC
>DATHXI010000038.1:0-3399 GCA_035459705.1 Methylotenera sp.
ATAATAAAACCTACCCGAACTTAATGGATATCAATCTGATTGACGGTCCTTTCAAGCATCTAGAAGGCGTATGGCGCTTTATAGAACTGAATGAGCAAGCTTGTAGAATTGAATTTGAACTCAATTATGAATTTGCAAATAGCTTTTTAGAAAAAATCATCGCGCCGGTATTCAGTCATATCGCCAACACCTTTGTAGATGGTTTTGTCGCACGCGCAGATGTTGTATATAAAGAAATTTAGGGTTCAAGATGGAAGCAAATAATCAAACTGAGATTATTGTAGAAGTCGCCTATGCATTACCTACTGAGCAATTAATCGTACCTATCAAAGTTAAGGCAGGCATCACCGCTGAACAAGCGATCAAAGCCTCTGGTATCCTGAATAAGTTTCCAGAAATTGATTTGGCCATCAATAAAATCGGTATTTTTGGTAAACTGTCTAAGCTTGATGCAACCTTACGTCATTTAGACCGTGTGGAAATATATCGACCGCTTATTGCAGACCCTAAAGAAGTACGTAAGCAACGTGCAGCTGATGGAAAGGTCATGAAATAGCTTCACACAGGCAATGCGCCATTTGGCGCATGCTCGCAAAAAAGGCGGTGGAGATGTACCGCCTGAAAATTAAATGTAATTACGACAATCTGTAATCAGCTATCGCAGTATTTCTCTACGTCTTTCTGCGCGTCTACTTTACCTTTTTCTATATCAGCATCACCCAGGTATTCACGCTCACCTTTTTCATTCGCTTTCACCAACCTACCGCCATCAGAGTAAGCTTTCAGACTTGCCTGCGCTGTTTTACAATTCTCTTGCTTGAGTTTCAATTCAGCTTGTTTTGTTTCATCCTCTTTCTTTTGCTGCTCCGCATCCTTAGCGCGTTTAGCTGCTGCGTCTTCTTTGCTTACAGGCGCTTTATCTGCAGCATCTTTTACTGCGGCCTTTTCTCTATTAATAGCAGCTGTTGCATCACCTTCGACTGGTGCTAAAGGTGGTTGACCAGTAGGCCTGGGTATTTTTTTCCCATATAGTGCCTCTTGTTTAACATTGGATGGCGGCGGCACGTCACTGTAGCGCACTTTGCCATCTTTATCTTTCCACTTATAAATCTCCGCATTTGCCAATGTAGGCAACATAACTAGGCATAGCAACAAAATACGTATTTTCATCATTCAAACCCCAAAACTATATTTAGTTAAATAGTATTGCTAGTTAAATTTTCGAGCAAGCTTTATATATTTGCTTAATTGATTTTCAATACAAATTACCCTGCTTAGTTACTTAAAACAAATAAAAATTCCATATTATTAATATTTTTATGGTGATGGCTCTCGCGCCTTAAACCTTAAATCTGTATAATTCTGTTTTGGGTACAAGGATTTACGCATGCGTTTATTGCAACAAGCTCTCACTTTTGACGATGTTTTATTAGTGCCAGCCTACTCTAATGTGCTGCCACGCGAGGTTTCTCTCGCAACACAACTCACTCGCAACATCCAATTGAACATTCCGCTTCTGTCCGCCGCTATGGATACCGTAACTGAAGCGCCTTTAGCCATTGCGCTTGCGCAAGAAGGCGGCTTGGGTTTCATCCATAAAAACATGACGGCAATCAAGCAAGCCGCCCATGTCGCTCGTGTTAAACGTTTTGAATCTGGTGTTGTGAACGACCCGATTACGATTCAAAGCCATATGACAGTTCGTAACGTGCTTGAACTGACACAAATGCATAAGATTTCTGGTTTGCCTGTAGTGGATAACGGCAAGGTGGTTGGCATTGTGACCAATCGTGATTTGCGTTTTGAAACCAATCTAGACCAACCGATTAAAAACATCATGACGCCGCGTGAGCGCTTAGTCACTGTGCGTGAAGGCGCAGCCAAAGAAGATGTGATTCGCTTGCTACATCAACACCGTCTTGAACGTGTGCTGGTGATAGATGACGCAGATACCCTCAAAGGCCTGATTACTGTTAAAGATATTCAAAAATCAACTGACCACCCATATGCATGTAAAGATGCTCATGGCAGATTGCGCGTAGGCGCTGCGGTTGGTGTGGGTGATGGCACTGAAGAACGCGTTGCTGCACTTGCAGAAGCTGGCGTAGACGTGATTGTGGTTGATACTGCACACGGCCATTCACAAGGTGTTTTAGACCGTGTGACTTGGGTTAAAAAGAATTTCCCACACATTGAAGTGATTGGCGGCAATATTGCTACTGCTGGTGCTGCACTGGCCTTGGTAGATGCAGGCGCTGACGGCGTTAAAGTAGGTATTGGCCCTGGTTCTATTTGTACTACACGTATCGTTGCGGGTGTGGGCGTGCCACAAATTTCAGCCATTGCTAACGTTGAAAAAGCGCTGGCTGGCTCAGGCGTACCATTCATTGCCGACGGTGGCATACGCTTCTCTGGTGATATCTCTAAAGCCATCGCCGCAGGTGCCTACAGCGTGATGTTAGGCGGTATGTTCGCCGGCACCGAAGAAGCACCCGGTGAAATCGAACTATACCAAGGCCGTTCATACAAATCTTATCGCGGCATGGGTTCTATTGGCGCGATGCAAAAAGGCTCTAGTGACCGCTATTTCCAGGACAATAACGGCAATGCTGACAAATTAGTACCGGAAGGCATCGAAGGTCGAGTACCGTACAAAGGTAGCGTACTTGCTGTGATTCACCAGCTGATGGGCGGTTTACGCGCTTCTATGGGTTATGTAGGCGCAAGTACCATTACTGAGATGCGTGAACGTGCTGAATTTGTACAGATCACTTCTGCCGGTATGCGTGAATCACACGTGCATGATGTGCAAATCACTAAAGAAGCACCAAACTACCGTATTGATAATTAATACAATTTATGATGTCTGCAAAATACGGCTAACGCCGTATTTTGCTTTTTATAGCTAACGAAATTTACGCCATGTCCCATTCAAAAATCCTTATTCTCGATTTTGGCTCTCAAGTCACTCAACTCATCGCACGCCGCGTGCGCGAAGCCCATGTGTACTGTGAGATTCATCCTTGTGATGTATCAGATGAGTTCGTACGTAATTTCGGTGCTGACGGCATTGTCCTCTCTGGCAGCCATGCGAGTGTGTATGAAGAAGAAACGGATAAAGCACCTCAGGCAGTGTTTGAATTGGGAGTCCCAGTATTAGGCATCTGCTATGGCATGCAAACCATGGCACAACAACTTGGCGGCAAGGTTGAGGCTGGAACTAAGCGTGAATTTGGTTTTGCCGAGGTTCGTGCACGTGGACACTCTGCATTCTTCAAAGATATTCAAGACCGCAGCAATGCAGACGGGCATGGCTTATTGGAAGTTTGGATGAGTCACGGTGATAAGGTGACAGAATTACCTGCTGGTTTTAAAGTGATTGCTAGCAACGACACTACG
>DATHXI010000039.1:0-4554 GCA_035459705.1 Methylotenera sp.
CGGCGCACACAGGAAAAATCGGCGATGGTAAGATTTTTGTGAGCTCTGTAGAGCAAGTAATTCGCATCCGCACGGGCGAAACAGGCGAATCCGCCGTCTAAATTTTGACACTAAATCACAATTAACTTTGTCAGCTTCACCTTACCGTACTAATCGTACTGTCTGTGGCTTGCTTTCGTGTTACTTGTAACTTAGTGTCAAATTTTTTGTATGCCGCCAGCCATCTTAAAAACCATCCTATTACTTACCTGCGCAAATGTTTTCATGTCATTTGCGTGGTATGCACATCTTAAAGAGTTAAGTCAAAAACCCTGGATTATTGCCGCGCTGATTAGTTGGGGTATTGCTTTAGTGGAGTATATGTTTCAAGTGCCTGCGAATCGCACAGGCTTTACCGTCATGTCTTTGGCACAACTTAAGATTCTGCAAGAAGTGATTACCTTGGCGGTGTTTGTGCCATTTGCAGTGATTTATATGCAACAGCCGCTTAAGTTGGATTTCT
Source organism: Methylotenera sp. (assembly GCA_035459705.1). Lineage (GTDB taxonomy): Bacteria > Pseudomonadota > Gammaproteobacteria > Burkholderiales > Methylophilaceae > Methylotenera. Next base: position 503 of record DATHXI010000039.1, read on the forward strand.
TGTGGGCAGGTTTATGTTTAATGGGTGCTGTTTATTTTATGTTTAGGGCCTAATTTTATTTGCTTAGAACTCGACTAACCTTTAACTAACCCAGTAGGTAATTATTAGAAAATTACTCTACTGGATTAATTCAAGCACCTAACTTTACTTTAGTTGTTGGATGCTTGGACCTTTACTGGCTGATCATTTTTTATAAAACCAAATATAAGAAAAGCGATAGGTACCAGCACCAGGCTGTATGAAATCCATGCGCCAATATGACCTTCTGGACCATACGCTTCGGTCGCTGCATGCCAGTAAGCATTATCAATAATACCTAAACTTGCAACTTCGGCAGACTCCGTATATTCATGGAATGCGTAGATGAGCAATTGAATTGAAAATATCACCATGAATACCGCTGTCACTTGGAAAAATAGACCAAGATTGACGCGATGTCCAAATTTACTCCACCCCCATGCAACTAATCCTGCAATCATTAAACCTAACACGCCACCTATCACAAGCATAAGGCTATCATTACTTTGTGCCAATGAGGCAATCATGGTTGCAGCTTCTAATCCTTCACGACCAATCATCAATAAGATGAATAAAAAGATAGCGACTTTTGCACCACCTTTGGGGTTTTGCACCGCACGATCAATAGCGCCAGTGATCTCACCTTTTATATGTTTGCCTAGTTTCAGCATATGCACGGTGCAAGTAATCACTAGCACCGCAGCTGTTAAGGCTAACGTTCCTTCCCAAAATGGCGTTAATGCGCCAATACGCGCCATCATGATACCTAAACCTGCACAAGCTATGACGGCTACGACACATGCGCGATGTACGGTTGGAATTAGTTTTTCGCCGCCAGTTTTTGCTAAGTAGGTGAGTGCGATTGCGACGATTAGGAAAGCTTCAAGACCTTCTCTAAAAGTGATCATCAGGATTTCAAACATGACATAACCTTTTATTTAGATAAAAATGATTCATTTGGTAAATGAGATTAGTTCTCATTATTACATAAAATAGATGCTCACCATATAAGTAAGTTCATTAATAAAACTTAATGAATTGAAAAATAAATCTATTGTTGAGATATAAAAAAGGCCTGAAATTCAGGCCTTTTAAACATAAACTACAATGTAATCAAACGATTATTTTGAGATGTCGATCTTAGCTTTGCTGCGTAGATCAGCCATCATTTTCTCTAAATTACGTTGTTGCAGGTTTTTTTGCAGACCTTCTTTTACTTTGTCGTAAGCGAGGGGTTGTGAAGCTCGAGTATCAACCAGCTTGATAACGTGCCAGCCAAATTGCGTTTGAACTGGGTTAGCAGACACAGCGCCTTTTGGCAGTACCGCAACAGCATCGCTAAACGGTTTTACCATCGTTGCTGGAGAGAACCAGCCTAAATCGCCGCCTTTTTCTTTAGAACCTGGGTCTAATGATTTTTCTTTAGCAATTTTTGCAAAATCGCCGCCTTTATTAAGCTGACCGATAATCTCTTTTGCTTCAGCTTCTGTTTTTACCAGGATATGGCGCGCACTGAATTCTTTTTCGCCGTATGCTTTTTTGTATTGCTCGTAAGCAGCTTTAGTGTCTGCATCTGAGATTGGGTTTTTCTTCACATAGTCTTGTAAGAAAGCGCTGGTTAACAGTTCACGGCGCGCAAGTTCTTCACGTGCTACGTAATCAGCTTGTTTATCTAGACCAAGTTTTTGAGCTTCTTGATATACCAATTCAGAATCGACTAGTTTATTGATGATCGCCTCTTTAACTGGCGCATCAATTTTTTGACCACGTGAAGTTGCATCCTTTGCAATGTAATCGTAAACAGATTGTTTGATTTGTTTGCCATTGACGGTTGCAACTGATTCAGCTGCAAAAGCTGACGGTGCTAACGATAAAATAGCAACGGCGATTAAGGTCTGGGTAAATTTCATGCAAATATCCTCAAGTTTTAATAATTAAGTTAATGGATTTTTTGTATTTAGTATTCGGTACTTGATTCATCGGTAGCAAGTGCTTGTATGCTCAATGCGTGAATCTTGTTGGGAATAAGGTCGGAAAGTAGTTGATATATAAGACGATGACGCATTATCTGTGATTTTCCGCAAAAATGCGAGCTTGTCATTTTGAGCTTAAAATGACCGCCCCCTGTATTACCTGTATGCCCTGCATGTAGCGCACTTTCATCTATGAGTTCTAGTGACACGGGGTCCATAATCTGCAAGCGGGTAGTAATTTCTTGGTGCAAAGTCATGATTGCTTAGGGTAGTGTTTTTCTAAAAGGTTTCACAATAACTTGCTGATAAACACCGGCACTAACAAATGGATCATCATTTGCCCATGTTTTTGCTTCTTCCAAATTGGCAAATTCTGCAACAATCAGGCTGCCTGTAAACCCAGCCGGGCCGGGGTCAATGCTATCAATCGACGGGAAAGGACCGGCAAGTAATAAACGGCCAGCGTCTTGTAATGCTTGAAGTCGGCTTAAGTGTTGAGGCCTTGCAGCCAAGCGTTTTTCCAGGCTATTGGGCGTATCTTCTGCCATGATTGCGTACCACATTATTTTGCATCCTCATTGCTCAGGTATTTACTCAGTACCAAGGTCTGTAAGATGATAAAAACGAACATGATGCCTGTGATGCCAAACAGTTTGAAATTCACCCAGGTATCTTGTGAGTAATTGAAAGCAACATAAAGATTTAAGAAACCTAGCGCTATGAATAATATCGCCCAAGCGAGGTTGAGTTTGCCCCATACATTATCTGGAAGGCTGATTTGTTTTTCCATCAGGCTACGAATCGGATTCTTCTTGAATAGCAATTGTGCACCTACTAAGCTTGCTGCAAATAGCCAGTACAAAATAGTAGGTTTCCATTGTATAAAACTAGGGTCTTTAAGCAGGAGAGTGGCACCGCCAAAAACGGTGATAATCACGCCACTGACAAGTAACATTTTTTCAACCACACCATGACGGATTTTGCAGTAAATGATTTGGGCAATTGTGGCGACAATAGCCACTGCAGTTGCTGTAAAGATGCCAAAAAACTTGAAAGCGATAAAGAATAAAATTACTGGAAACAAATCAAACAAAAACTTCATATACGCTCTCAAAAAAGATCAATTAATAACAATGCTTTAGACTAAGGTAGTATTTTGCTATGATTGATGTTGTGCTACAAGGTTTAATTTTCAAGCAATTCCTTTAAGTATTTTACTTATTTTAATTTTTTCTATGTGGATTTCTTAGGCTTCAACTAATGTCACTTAGTATCGATTTGCATGCCCACTCTAATATCTCAGATGGCCTATTAACGCCTACTGAGTTAGTAGAACACGCCGCGATGCATAGGGTGGATGTGCTGGCGTTGACCGACCATGACGATACCAGTGGCTTGGAAGTGGCTGAAAATGAGGCTAAACGCTGGAACATGCAGTTGATTAAAGGCGTCGAGATTTCTGTCACTTGGAAAAAACGTACGCTACATATCGTCGGGCTGAAGATTGACCCTGAATATCCACCACTAAAAACAGGTTTAGCCGCCATTCGTGCGGGCCGCCATGTTCGCGCGGCAGGTATGGCTGCAGGGCTAGATAAAGTGGGCATTACTGGCAGTCTGGAAGGTGCTTACCACTATGCACAAGAAGGCATCATCAGCCGCACGCATTTTGCACGCTTTTTAGTGAATACTGACGTTGCCAAAGACAATAAAGCAGTATTTAAAAATTACCTGGTGAAAGGTAAGCCTGGCTACTTCGAACATGAGTGGGCGAGCCTGGAAGATGCGGTGAGCTGGATAGTAGGCAGTGGTGGCGTAGCCGTCATTGCGCACCCTGGCCGTTATGATCTGGGCCGTACCAATATGCTGCTCCTATTAGAAGAGTTTAGAGCTTTAGGCGGTACAGCAATCGAGGTGGTCACTGGTAGCCATACCGTAGACCAGTACGTTGAGTTCGCAAAATATGCACATCAGTTCGGCCTCAAAGCCTCGCAAGGGTCGGATTATCATGGCAAAGGCATTAGCTACATGGAAATGGGGCGTTTGCCGGCTTTGCCAAGT
>DATHXI010000040.1:0-38209 GCA_035459705.1 Methylotenera sp.
TGACATCAGAATCTCCTATTATTGAGTGGGTTTAGGATAAAATTTAAAGTTAAAAAATGAAAAAATTCAACACGATAGATTAGCAGGAAATGTGCCATCCTGAAAAGGTCAAATAGCCGCTTTTTTAGCGATGTGTAAAAAACCCATCAAATATTGAGCACCAAACAAGTGCAATAGCTATGATAAGCGCACTTTTATAGTGCGCTCGTTAAGATATGCATAATGCATATTATGTGCGTGCTTGGTGCATGAATATTTTTATAGTTTTAAGGCTATACTTTTACATATTAAATAATTAATTAAAGCCTAGTTTCAAATGAAGTCATTACTCATTAATTAGGCTAATTAAAGGAATAGCGTTATGAGTAAGCAACAGGAAATTTTGAAGTCTGCACAAAAGCGTGGCGCAGAAAATAATCTGCCTTACGCTGGCGCGATGACTCCACATGAAGCATTTGATATTGTGCAAGAAAACCCACAGGCGCTATTGGTTGATGTACGTAGCCAGGCAGAGTTAGATCTGGTGGGGCGTATTCCAACTGTCCTGAATATAGAGTGGGCTTACTATCCAGGCATGGTGCCGAATCCTGATTTTGCTAAACAGCTTAGCGAGCGAGTGGATAAAGACCAAACGGTGATCTTTATGTGTCGTACAGGCGGGCGCTCACACAATGCTGCTGCGGTTGCTGCAGCCTTAGGTTTTGCCAATGCTTATAATATGCTGGAAGGCTTTGAGGGTGAGGCGAATAGTCTACAGCAACGTACAATGATCAATGGCTGGAAACATGCAGGCCTGCCTTGGACACATGCTAAGAATTAAGCATTAGTTAATGAAACACCATCAGCTTAATTTGGGCCTCGACCGCTATGCGGTGATTGGTAATCCTATCGCGCACAGCAAATCCCCTATGATTCATGAGGCTTTTGCCAAAAATACTGGGCAACAGCTAGAGTACGGTCGCGTCTTAGCGCCGTTGGATGCCTTTGCAGATACAGTAGAAGCGATGCGCTTAAATGGTTTTAAGGGCGCCAACGTGACAGTGCCGTTTAAGCTTGAAGCTTTTCAGCTCGCGAATCAACTCACAGAGCGCGCGCATGATGCAGGCGCGGTGAATACCTTGATTTTTAGTGATCAAGGTATCACAGGAGACAATACCGATGGCGCTGGTATCGTGCGTGACATTGAGCAGAATTTGCAAATACCAATTGCGGGTAAACGCGTTTTATTGATAGGTGCAGGTGGCGCGGCAGAAGGTGTGTTACATCCAATATTGGCACGCTCCCCTGCGCTGTTGGTGATTACAAATCGCACCTTGGATAAAGCCTTGACCATGGTGAAAAAGGTTGAAGAACAAGGCGAGTATCGTTTTATTTCAGTGAATGCCTATGCATTTGATGATTTGCATGGGCAGGAGTTTGATATCGTGATTAATGCGACCTCAACCGGATTGACGGATACGCTATTGCCATTGCCCGTCGGTATTTTTTCATCACAAGCGCTGGCATATGACATGATGTACGGACGTGAGACGCCTTTTATGGCGTTTGCGCGACAACAAGGTGCGCAAGTGGCTGATGGCCTAGGGATGTTAGTAGAACAAGCTGCTGAAGCCTTCTACGTGTGGCGCGGTGTGCGGCCAGAAACACAAAGTGTCATGCAACAAATCAGGTCTTTATAAGAGTCTGCCCAGATAACGATAGTGAGTAATAAGCGTAAATAATGGTTAGTTGGATATTGAACAGTAAGCAAGGTGCAAAGCCGGTGAGTTTTGGCGGCTATGTAGCACGCGGCATCGTATTATTTATTACGGTGCTTTTTTTGTATCAGCTATGGATATTCCTGCATATCTGTTGGTGGATAAAATTTAATCCCTCCTCTAGCGCTTTTATGGAAGATCGACTTGAAGTGTTGCAAGAGAAAAATCCAGACGTGGAGCTTCGCTACAAATGGGTCGATTATCCAAAAATCTCCATGAACTTGAAGCGTGCTGTTATTGCTTCTGAAGATTCTAAGTTTTTAGACCATGAAGGTTTTGATTGGGAGGGCATTCAGAAGGCTTACGAGAAAAATCTGAAAAAAGGTCGTATTGTGGCGGGCGGCTCAACCATCAGTCAGCAATTGGCGAAGAATCTATTTTTATCTACCAAACGCACACCATGGCGCAAAGCGGAAGAAGTTGTTATTACGTTAATGTTGGAAAACCTAATGACCAAGCGCCGCATTCTTGAAATCTATCTGAATGTGATTGAGTGGGGAGACGGTGTATTTGGGGCAGAAGCGGCTGCACGGCATTATTACAGAACTGGGGCATCGAAATTAAGTCGCGGTCAGTCTGCCAGACTCGCTGCGATGATTCCTAACCCACGTTTCTACGATAAGCATAAATCCACACGTTACTTAAATCGACGTACGGCGACGATTCAAGCAAGGATGCACTACGCGGAAGTACCTAAGTAGAAGTACTTAAGTGGAGATGCCCGAATAACTGAGGTTATTCGATTAGTGCGACAACAATCTTTTTAACCAATGGCGCAATTACAAAGATAGAAGGAAATGCGATTGGCCATGCATGTACAAAACCATTCATCCAATGTGCAACAAATTGTTTATCGAGCCCAGTAAATACTGCAGTCAAGATGGCAGACATCAGCAAAGCCATTAACAGCGACATGACCAAGGCAAATAAAATGCCTTCATATTTTTTAGGGATTTTCATAGATTTCCTGTACTTCTAAAGCATCGCTTTTAAGTATTTGGCTGTATAACTTTCATCACTTAGTGCCACTTGTTCAGGCGTGCCTTCAGCAATAATAGTACCGCCGCCATCGCCACCTTCTGGGCCCATGTCCACAATCCAGTCTGCCGTTTTTATCACGTCCAGATTGTGTTCAATAATCACAATAGTGTTGCCTGCATCACGTAAACGGTGAATCACATCAAGTAGCAATTGAATATCTGCGAAATGTAGACCAGTGGTTGGTTCATCCAAAATGTACAGCGTGCGACCTGTATCGCGTTTGCTTAACTCTAATGCCAGCTTAACGCGTTGCGCCTCACCGCCAGATAAGGTGGTCGCGCTCTGACCCAGTGTGATGTAGCCTAAACCTACATCGAGCAAGGTTTTGAGTTTCCGTGCAATTACAGGCTGCGCGCTGAAGAAGTTATGCGCTTGTTCTACAGTCATTTCCAGTACTTCGCGGATATTTTTGCCTTTAAATTGAATCTCTAGAGTTTCGCGATTGTAACGATGCCCTTTGCATACGTCGCATGGTACATAGACGTCAGGTAAGAAGTGCATCTCAACGCGCAGTACACCATCGCCTTGGCAGGCTTCGCAGCGACCACCTTTGACGTTGAATGAATACCTGCCTGGGCCGTAACCACGCACGCGGCTTTCTGGCACACCCGCGAATAAATCACGGATTGGTGTAAATAAGCCAGTATAAGTGGCAGGGTTAGAGCGTGGTGTACGCCCAATCGGGCTTTGGTCTACATCGACCACTTTATCGAAGAACGCCAAACCATCAACTTCACCAAACGCTGCTGGTTCGGTGCTGCTACCGTATAAGTGTTGAGCTACAACACGGTACAGAGTGTCGTTAATCAGGGTGGATTTACCGCTGCCGGAGACGCCGGTGATGCAACTGAGTAAACCAACTGGTAATTTGAGTGTGACATCTTTCAAGTTGTTACCTGTGGCATTGCTCATTTTCAGCCAACGAGTTGGATCTGGCGCGGTACGTTTTTTATTGTAGATAATTTGTCTTTTGCCGCTTAGATACTCACCAGTCAGTGAGTTCACATTGGCTTGAATCTGTGCAGGCGTGCCTTCAGCTACAATCTGGCCGCCATGCTCACCAGCGCCGGGGCCGATATCTACCACATAGTCAGCCGCCATGATGGCGTCTTGGTCATGCTCAACCACAATTACGCTATTACCGATGTCGCGCAGGCGTTTGAGCGTATCTAGTAGTCTATCGTTATCGCGTTGATGCAAACCGATAGAAGGTTCATCCAGTACATACATCACGCCGGTCAAGCCACTACCGATTTGTGAGGCTAGGCGAATACGCTGTGCTTCCCCACCAGACAGTGTTTCGGCAGAGCGGGAAAGTGATAGATATTCCAAACCTACATTGGTTAAGAACTTAAGGCGATTGCTAATCTCTTTCACGATCTTGTCGGCAATGGCGAGTTTCGCGCCAGTCAGTTCCAGCGTATCGAAGAAAATAAGCGCCAACTTAAGTGGCACTTCACATACTTCATGAATGTTCTTATTACCCACTTTTACATGGCGCGCTTCTTTACGTAAGCGTGTACCAGCACATTCAGGGCAGCTTTGTGAATTTAAGTATTTTGCCAATTCTTCACGCACCGTTTGCGAATCAGTCTCGTGATAGCGACGTTTGAGGTTGTTCAGAATACCTTCGAATGTATGCGTTTTTTGGAAGAAGGTACCGCGCTCATTCAAGTATTTGAAGCCGATTTCTTCACGTCCGCTACCTTGCAGCAAGATATGTTGAACATGTTCGGATAACTTCTCGAACGGTGTATCCAAGTCAAAATTGTAATGTTGGCTTAAGCTCGATAGCATTTGGAAATAGAACTGGTTACGTCTATCCCAGCCCTTAATGGCACCAGCCGCAAGTGACAAATGCGGGAATGCCACCACGCGTTTCGGGTCAAAAAAGTTAATATTGCCTAAACCGTCACAGCTTGGGCAAGCACCCATCGGATTGTTGAATGAGAATAGGCGCGGCTCTAGTTCTGCAAGTGAGTAGTCACACATAGGGCATGAGAACTTGGCAGAGAACAGATGTTCTTTCTCGGTATCCATCTCTACCGCAATCGCTTTGCCTTCGGCTAGACGCAGTGCAGTTTCAAATGATTCTGCGATACGTTGTTTCATATCGTCTTTAACCCTCAAGCGGTCAACCACTACGTCCACGCTGTGCTTGGTAGTTTTGGCTAACTGTGGCAAAGCATCCACTTCGTAAATCTTGCCGTCGATACGTAAGCGTACGAAGCCTTGCGCTTTTAATTCGTCGAATAGGTCTAGCTGCTCGCCTTTACGATTGCTCACTACCGGTGCCAGTATCATCAATTTGGTGTCTTCTGGCAGCGATAGCACGCTATCCACCATTTGGCTGACGGTCTGCGCTTGCAATTGGATACCGTGCTCCGGGCACTCTGGGTCGCCAGCACGTGCGTATAAAAGACGTAGGTAATCGTGAATCTCAGTAACGGTACCCACGGTACTGCGCGGGTTATGCGAGGTAGATTTTTGCTCGATTGAAATAGCGGGTGATAAACCTTCAATCAAATCGACATCTGGTTTATCCATGCGCGCTAAAAACTGGCGAGCATAGGCAGAAAGTGATTCAACATAACGCCGCTGGCCCTCTGCATATAAAGTATCAAAGGCGAGTGACGACTTACCTGAGCCAGATAAGCCTGTAATCACAATCAGTTGATTGCGTGGCAAATCTAGCGATACGTTTTTGAGATTGTGCGTACGTGCACCGCGTATTTTGATGAATTCCATAATGCTTTTACGAAAATTAAGGCAACCTGCTAATATACCTACTTTTAAGATTTTAGCTAAAACAATTTTCATGTCAGCATCGAATCACCAGTCAAGTCACCCTACCACTGAAATTTCAATTAGCTCAAAGTCAGCTTCAGAAATGGCAGCACTGGATAAAATGACCCCATCAGAAATACGCGCCACCGTGAGTTTGGCGTCTATCTATGGCTTGCGCATGCTCGGTATGTTCTTGATTCTGCCAATCTTTGCGATTTACGCCTCAACGCTGCCAGAAAAACCTAGTAGCTTGATGATAGGTTTGGCACTCGGTGCTTATGGACTGACACAAGCCTTGTTTCAACTACCGTTCGGTATGGCCTCAGATAGGTTTGGACGCAAACCGATGATTTATATCGGGCTTGCCATCTTCGCAATCGGCAGCATGGTGGCAGCTTTGGCGATTAATATCGAAACGATTATTATCGGCCGTGCTATTCAAGGCGCGGGGGCGGTGTCAGCGGTGGTGACAGCTTTAGTTGCAGACTTAACACGCGATGAGAACCGCACCAAAGCCATGGCGACCATAGGCGGCACCATTGGTATCGCGTTCGCACTGTCTTTGATCGGTGGACCAATATTGAATCAATGGATAGGCGTGCCGGGTATCTTTGCGATGACCGCATTATTAACGCTGGCGGCGATTGCCGTGGTGAAATTTGTGGTGCCAGACCCTGTGCATAGCCATTACCATTCTGATGCCAGCGCAGCACCAGCCAAGCTAAAAGATGTGCTGAAGAATGTGCAATTACTGCGCTTGAATTACGGAATCTTTGCCTTGCATGCGGCGCAAATGGCGATGTTTGTCGTGGTGCCGTTTGCAATCGTCAAGTCTAGCGGTATGCATGAGAACCAACACTGGCAGATTTATTTGCCTGTTCTCATTGCCTCTTTTATTTTGATGGTGCCAGCCATTATTTATGCAGAAAAGCAGTCAAAAATTAAGCTGATATTTGTGAGTGCGATTGCAGTGATGTTTGCCGCACAATTGATGTTTGCCGCATCGATTCAACATTTCTGGGGCATTGTGGTCTCACTCACTATGTACTTCATCGCATTCAATGTGCTTGAAGCTTCATTACCTTCGATTATTAGTAAAATCGCACCCGCAGCGGCCAAGGGCACGGCGATTGGTGTTTATAACACATCGCAGTCACTAGGCATTTTTGTCGGTGGTGCCTTTGGTGGTTATTTATCGCATGTTTATGGTTTTTCAAGCGTATTCATCTTCTGTAGCATTATGATGTTTTTATGGCTATTATTGGCATATTCAATGCAAGCGCCACCTGCTGTTAAAACCAAAATGTACAGCATGGATGAGGCAGCTGGAGAACTCACAGGCAAAGCGGCGACCACACTCAGAAATAAGCTTGCGAAACTAGAAGGTGTAATTGAGGCCGTAGTGTTGCCACAAGAGTACACCGTGATATTGAAGATAGATAAACAGCATGATTGGGATGAAACCAAAGTGCTTAAATTGTTGAGAGGATAAAAATGGCATCAGTCAATAAAGTGATATTAGTAGGTAATCTGGGACGTGATCCTGAGGTGCGCTACATGCCAAATGGTGAAGCGGTATGTAATTTTAGTATCGCCACTACCGATAGTTGGAAAGACAAAGCTGGCGCCAAGCAAGAGCGTACAGAATGGCATAACATCGTCATGTACCGTAAGTTGGCAGAGATTGCAGGCGAGTACCTTAAAAAAGGTCGTCCGGTGTATGTAGAAGGTCGTTTGCAAACACGCAAATGGCAAACGAAAGAAGGCCAGGATCGTTACACCACAGAAATCATTGCCGACCAAATGCAAATGTTGGGTGGTCGCGAGGGCGGCTCAAATGCTAGTTACGATGGCGGCATGGATCAAAGCAGTGGTGGTGACGATAGTAGCTACAGCCAAGCACCTTCTAATCAAAGCCAAGTAAAACAATCAAATGCACCGGCACAGTCTACAGCTAAGCCAGCGGCTGGCGGTTCAGGGTTTGATGATTTCGAGGATGACATTCCGTTCTGAAAAGGATAAAGATTAGAACGTAAAGATAAGGCCCCGTAATTGGGGTCTTTTTTTATTTGAAACAAATGGATATTGTCATTAAGCAAATTTCGCGTGATAATGCAAACGAACGTTTGTTTTCATGATATATAAAAAAACAGGATATCTACATATGACTGATTTCAATCAAGTGCACGAATCGGATATAGAAAAATTGGGTCAATTACGTGATTACTTTGCGCATCACCGTTCATTGCCAAGCTACAGCTATATGCAGCAGTTGTTGAATATGAAATCTAAGGAAACCATTTCCAAACTTATTTCTAGACTGAAATTAATGGGGTTTTTGGATACTGCCCCAGATAAAAAATTGAGTCCTGGTAAACGCTTCTTTGAGCGTCCACTGTCAAATAGTACTGTACAGGCTGGCGCATTTACTGCTTCTTATAATGAGGGCGGCGATTACATCACCATTGACGAACATCTTGTTAAAAAGCCATCAATAACAGAATTGATTCCTGTAGCCGGTGACTCTATGAAAGATTTGGGAATTCTTGACGGAGATACAGTCATTGTAGAACGGCGACCTTTTGCAAATTTAGGAGATATTGTCGTCGCTATTATTGATGACAAATTTACCATCAAGACACTAGGTAAAGAAGAGGATATGTTTGTGCTGATCCCAGCTAACAAAAACTTTGAAATTATTAGACCTAGAGAGCAATTTAGTATTTATGGCGTAGTGGCTGGGCAATTCCGTAGCTATTAATTCAGGTGATTTTTGAGGGGTTACAATGCGCGCACATGGTCTTCAAGGGTGCTTTGCAGTTAGCCCCTTATGATTTTAGCACCCCTTTATTGCACAAGCGGCTTTGTTAAGCAGGTACGTCATCCATGCCCACTCCTGGGTGGTCGATCACAAAACGCCAAGTCCCATCTGGCTGGCGGCGGACAACTTCGGCGTTGTTGCCAGTGATTGGGACAGGTTTACCGTCAGGACCTTTAGCGATTGCAGACCAAGTTCCACGCACTAACGCGAGACTTTCTTCAGTGTTGATAAACGCCTTCAGTTCCGTAGTGAATTGGGCATTTTCCAGCTCCATAAAGCCACGGAGCGTCTCACGGATGGCTGCTAGGCCTGTTACAACTTCACCCGAGTCAAGTACGAACGAGGCATTGGGTTCATAAAGCGCAACAGCCGCTTCTAAGTCTTTATTCTTAATTGCTTCAAAAATCAGAAGATCGCAATCTTCAGGTTTAAGTGCGGCCATGATTTGCTCCAATACTAATGGTAATAAATGATAGTCCCCTGCATAGGATATTGCGTGGTGGGCAGGACACTCCACAATATAAGGGTTGGAGCGCTAGGGATAAAGGATTAGAATGGCGCTTCACTCCAAACAAAAAGTTTGCAATGGACCGTTTAACCACCATGGCAACGTTCGTGAAAGTTGTAGAGCTTGGCTCCTTAAGCGCAGCTGCGGATCACCTAAAAATGTCAGCTCAACTCGTTGGCAAACAAGTGAAGTCACTTGAGCATCATCTGGATGTGCGCTTACTGAACCGGACGACGCGAAAACAAAGCCTTACGGATTTTGGCAGAACCTTCTACGAACGTGCAAAGACCATCCTTGCTGAGGTTGAGATAGCTGAAGGTCTGGCAGCCGAGACGCGCGCTATTCCCAGCGGTCGTCTGCGCATCAACGCGCCGGTGACATTTGGTGTGCATACCCTATCGCCGCGGTTACTGGAGTACATGGCGAGATATCCCGAGGTGAAGGTGGACCTAACACTCTCCAATCAAGTCATTGATCTAGTTGAGGATGGTTACGATGCTGTCTTTCGGATTGGCAACTTGCCTGATAGTGGGCTGATTGCATGCGTCCTCGGCATCTACCATCTCGTCCTTTGTGCAGCTCCCTCATATTTAGCGAAACACCCATCGATTCTGACACCGTGGGATCTGCAACAGCATGAGTGTTTAGGCTTTGCGTATTCAGATGGTCGAACAGACTGGACATTCGAAGGGGAGGAAGGACGCATCTCTATCCCGATTACAAGTAGATTGAGAGTTAATCAGAGCGAGCCATTGCTAGGCGCCGCCTTGGCCGGACTTGGTGTCATGTTGCAGCCTTTAGAGTTGGTAAGGGACGCGTTGAAAGAGGGTACGCTTGTCTTGCTGCTTCCTGATTACAAGGTTCCTTCGCCTCCTATAAACCTGCTCTATGCACCTGATCGTCGTATCACTCCCAAGCTACGCAGTTTCTTAGATTTTTGTGTTGGCACGTTCAGGGAGCAGCAGATTTAGATGTTGCGCTGATCAGTTGAATCCACCGCCGATTGCGGTCATTGAGTGAGATTAAAAAGTGTGAATTTAAGCCCCTTTTTAGAGGATTTTTTACAAGAGCCTAGATGGTGCAGTTTGACGCCGGCGGTAGCAGCACATCAGCTTGCAATCACGACCTGATTGCGGCCCGCCTCTTTGGCGTGATATAGCGCTTGATCTGCCTTCTTATAGAGGTCATCAGCACTGTCCCCTGTCCGGTATTCGGCAACTCCGCAGCTAAAGGTGATGTTGAACTCACGATGATCATCGGCATATTGCCGCACCTTGGAGAAAGCATTCCGCAGTTCGTCTAGTAGTTTTGCTGCGCTCTCGCTCTCAGTGTCCAGCAGAATGATGGCGAATTCTTCGCCCCCAACACGACCAATGATATCGGTTGGGCGTAGGCGTCGCTTAAGTAATTCGGCAAGGTTCTTCAGCGCGCGATCGCCGACCAAATGGCCGTAAGTGTCATTGATCGTCTTGAAGTGGTCTAAGTCGAGCATAATTAAGCAAAATGCGTGTTTCAGTCGCACGGTACGTGCTGTTTCTAGCGCTAATCGCTGTTTGATAGCAGCGTGGTTGAGTAAGCCTGTGAGGCCATCTCGCTCGATAAAAGAGCGTAATGTGCGATAGCGCCGCAGTCGGGTGGATACTGCGGAAACCAGATGCACTGGCGTGATGGGTTTGGTGAGGAAGTCATCGCCACCCAGTTTCATCGCTGTTAATTGTTTGTTGGTATCATTTTCAGTGGATAGGAACACAATAGGCACCATGGTGTAGTTATCCAGCTGGCGGATCACGGCGGCAAGTTCTGAGCCGGTGCAGCCGGGCATATACATGTCCATGAGCACGAGGTCAGGTCTGAAATCGGCCAAATGGGAGAGAATGCTCATCGGATCGGTAACGACTTCAGTGAGCATCCCCGCTAATTTTAGGGTGTAAGCATAATGCTCAGCCAGCGCTTCGGTATCGTCCATGATCAAGACTCGATAGGGCTCTGGTGGCGTGTTAGAGGTCAGTTCGTCTAGGGTGCTCACCAGCGCGCCGATGTCTACTGGTTTCTTGATGTAGGCGGCAGCGCCTGCCCGAATAGCAGCGAGCCTGGCAGGCAGGTCATTGCGGACAGACGTAAAGACGACGGGCGCGTCAAGGTGCTTTGTCATCGCAAGCTCCATGATCACTTCAGCTCCGGCTAGGTCGCCCTGAGGGAATATAATGTCCATGAGGATAGCGGCTAGTGCAGGGTCGGCTATGGCTTCGTAGAGTTGTTCCGGGGAGTCGAAAGTTTTGGCCTGATAGCCGAAGTGGCCAAGCTGCAATGCCAGGTTGGCAGCCAATTCAATGTCATCGTCGACCAGATAGATGAGCTTTTTTTCAACGTTAATTGGAATGGTAAATGGCGCCGCTGAAGAGGGCATTTGCCTGGATCGTCGCTGCGTTGCATAGTAAAGCATTTCAAGCAAATCGCCGACAGCTTCGCTTTCTAACCCACTCAGGAGCCGGTCGGCCTCAACAGCGGCATCTAATTTTATTTCCAGTTGTCGTGCCACCTCAGATAGTTCCGGGTAGCCGAATGAGGCTCCAGACCCTGCTAGTCCGTGGGCCAGAAAGCGCAAAGTCCGTAATGCATCCTTGTCATGGCGCTGGCTGAAAGCCTGATCCAATTGCGCGACTTTGCTTGGGAGTTGCTTTGCGTAACCCTCTTCCTGTAGACGTAACTGCTCAACAATATCCAAGCCGGAGCTCATGATGGTATTCCATTGTGTGTTATCCAGATGCTACGCACAGTATCCGAAAGCGTCATGGGGTCAAACGGCTTAGCTATCACATCCACCGCACCAATTTGTCGGTAGCGAGCTACCTCACTGGTCTGCACCTTTGCGGTCATGAATACGATGGGGGTCGCCTTAAATTCCGGTAGGGTGCGTAGCGCGACCAGAGTAGATGGGCCGTCCATGTCTGGCATCATCACGTCCAGGAGAATCAGATCTGGAGCAAATGCCGAAGCTGCGGCAACTGCTTCTTGTCCTGAACTGCATACCAGAAGCTGGAAGCCGCCCACTGCCTCTAGCGCGATGCGGGCTACCGCCTGAATGTCGGGCTCATCTTCCACATATAGAATCCGCTGTAAGTCTTTTGTTGTCATTTAAGTCTCTCTTTCCTAGGTCTTGCTAGTGAGGGTTCGTATCACATTCAACAGCTCAGGGTTAGAAACGTGAGATTTCACTAAAGCTGCCGTTACGCGGCTGGACTCTTCGGCGGACAGGTCGTGCCCGGCGAATACTAGCACCGGTGGCCGAGGAACCAATTGATCAATAAGTGGTAACAGATCCCAGCCGGGACGATCGGGTAGCTTGATATCAAGAATCACCAGATCGTAGTGCTGGGTTGATAACAGGTGTGCTGCTGCCTCAAAACTGGCGGCATTGTCGAATTCGGCCACCTCATCACACAGTGAGGCTACGACCTGGCACAGATCCTGATCGTCCTCAACGTGTAGCACACGGCTCTTGTTGTTTGTGGTGCCGCGGGTTCCATTTTGCACGGCGTTGAGCAAGCGATTCGGGTCAATCGGCTTGGTAATCCAGTCCACCACACCCAATCCATCGCCAGTGTCGGGTCGCGGGCTTGCGCGTAAATGACCAGACACCACTACGATACACAGGTCTCGGGTGGCAGGATTGGTTCTCAACTCTTGTAGGAATGCCCTACCATCGATGTCCGGCAGACCAATGTCCAGAGTCATGGCGGCGAAGTTGACAGTAGCAAGTAATCGCCGGGCAGAGGAAGCGTCATAGGCGGGCATTGCTTCATAGCCCGCGTTGCCTAGCATCATACAAAGCAATGCGGCAACGTCCCGGTCATCTTCGCAAACCAGCACTTTGGGCCGTGTGGAGGATATCAATTGCGGAGTTTCAGAGACGGCAATGGCGGCTGCTTTTGTCCACTCAGGTAGATCGAAATAGAAGGTTGTACCCACGCCCTCACTAGTAACGAATCCGATCTGGCCGCCCATTGCCTCTACGATTGCCTTGGTGATGGATAGCCCGAGCCCGGTGCCGCCTTTTTGACGACTATCAGAGGCGTCAGCTTGGGAGAACTTCTCGAATACCTTGTCGTGGAACGATGCGGGCATGCCTGGTCCGTGGTCTGTGACTGAGAGGCGGATCATGTTATTTTCCCGCGCCAGTCGTATTTCCACGGTGCCTCCGGTAGGCGAGTACTTGGCTGCATTGGATAGCAGGTTAGCCATCACTTGCATGAAGCCATCGTTATCCACACGAGCCCAGACACCAACAAGTGGCTCAGAGATTACAAATGACACGCCTAGCTGCTCACCATAGGCATGGTTGGCGGCAATGGCTTGTTCCACTAACGGTTGCAATTCGCTTGGCTGCAGGTCAAAGCGCATGCGGCCAGACTCGATCTTTTCAATATCTAGAATATCGTTGATGAGGCGCACCAACCGTTCACTGTTCTTGCGAGCGATGTCTATCAATGTCTTAGCCTGACTGGAGATTTCGCCGCTTACCCCGCCAGCTAGCAGCCCTAGCGAGCCCATGATAGAGGTTAAGGGGGTGCGTAGCTCGTGGCTTACGGTAGAGACAAATTCATTCTTCATCTGTTCTACGTTTTTACGCGCACTGATGTCCTCGAGGGTGCCTACGTAGCCGAGTAAATGACCGTCATTCTGCATGGCGGCGGCTTTATAGCTCATCCAGGTTGTTGACCCGTCGCTGCGCACGAACTGGCATTCGGTGACAAAGGTGTGGTCGTGTTCTATCGCATCTTGCCACTTAGTCAGCGCCTCATCCAAGTCGTCGGGATGGATACCGGTACTCCACTCTGCCCCAGTCATGGTTTCGGCAGAATAGCCTGTGATCTTTTGGTACATCTGGTTAACGTGTTGGCAACGTCCATCCAAATCCGTAACGAAAGTGCCTAAAGGGGAGGCTTCGTCCATCGCAGCAGTATGAGCAATGCTTGCCATGAGTTCTTTTTCGACTTTTCTGCGTTCTGCGACTTCAGCAGCTAATCCTTTAGCGTGGTGGCGCTGTTTGCCTAATACCACACCAACGCTAGTCAAAGCCAATGCCGCGACGAGCGCCATTAAGCCAAGCGCCCCTTGCAAGCCTGACTGTGCCACTACGACGGTAGGATTTAGGGAACGGGTAAGTGTCAGTACGCCGCGCACGTCGCCTACCTTCCAGTCAGTCTTCGGACTTGACGGGCTGGTGTTATGGCAGGCAATGCACTGAGGGCGCATGACATCAGCCACTGCGTAGCGAAGTACCGTCTGCCCCTGGAATTTATCCATACGGTAAAATGGCTGCTCGGGATTGGTTTTTAATGCGGTAAGGGCATCGCGTTCGAAGGCGTCATGAGGCCCGCCATCCTTGCGCCAGGGAAAGGGATACTCGCTGTAGAGCCGCCAGCGTAGGCCTGAGCCACGCTCAGTCATGCGCCTGCCTAGTTCCATGGTCAGGCTGGCCGGTAGCGGTATCGTATTGTCTATTCCATGAAAGTTGTGGCCCACACTGAAACCACGTCCACGCACTTTCTCGACTACCTCTGAGGTATAGACTGAGCGTAACTCCTCTAATGTTTCAGCCTGCAGGCGTGTGCCTTGCACTGCCATTGCGGTAACCAGGTTTTGTTGCATTTGGTTTAAATGCCAGTATGCCGCCGCCGTCGTTGCGACAACGAGTACTGTTAATAACAGTACGGCATGCTCGAAAAAGAATCTGCCAATAATATTTTTTTTGGCTGCTGGGGAGTGCGGGTGTTCGTCCATTTCAGCTCCTCTTTATTAAGAGGCCCTGCCACAACATGCAGAAAGGTTCCTGTGGCAGGACGCGCTTCTTGTAACTTATTGTTAGCTAGTGAAAAGGTGCAGCCCGTTTGACTGTTCTACTTGTTCCGAACCTTACGAAATAGTCATTCAGCCAAAAAGTAAAAGTATTTCTTACTCATTGATAGCGGCAAATTTTCAGGTTTCTTGTTCGTGTAAAAGACTAATACATAAGCTGTTGAATTACAACTGGTTAATTACACAGTTCTAAATTTTATCCGACTCATTGTTAGGAAACTCATTTTATAAACTTAAGTGTTAAAACTCCAACGATTAATTTAAGCAGTTTAAAATTTTTTAAGAGTTTTATTCTTATAATTCATTGGCTTTCAGTGTGAGGTATAATCTCGTTTTTAGAATTTAGCGGTAATTTACACATGCCAATTTATGATTATCAATGTAGCAGTTGCGGTTATAAAGCCGAGGTCATGCGCAAAATCAGCGCGGCGAATGTAGAGCCTTGCCCACAATGTGCTGCGGAAACGTTTAGCAAACAATTATCAGCGCCTAGTTTTCAGCTAAATGGTAGCGGCTGGTACGCCACGGACTTTAAAAATGGTGGTAGCAAGCCGTCTGATAAAGAAGCGACTGGTAAACCCACATCAGGCAAAATCGAAAGTGCTTCAGAAAAAAAGTCTGAATCAGTAGCAGCGGCCTGTGCTACTGGCTGTGCCTGTCACTAAGTATCTAAAAATAATCAAATGAAAAAATACTTTATTACCGGTTTGCTTGTATTGGTTCCCTTGTTTATCACGCTATGGGTGTTAACAAGTTTAATCGGAATGATGGACCAAAGTTTACTCTTGCTACCCGAGAGTTGGCGGCCAAAAGCGCAGCTAGGTTTAGAGATTCCGGGTGTTGGTGCGCTGCTTACCCTGCTCATCATCTTTGTAACCGGGTTGATAGCAACTAACTTCTTTGGCATGCAAGTGATTCTGCTGTGGGAAGCATTGCTGGCACGTGTACCGGTAGTAAAGTCTATTTATTCCAGCGTCAAGCAAGTGTCTGATACGCTATTTTCAGACTCAGGGAATGCATTTCGCCAAGCGGTGTTGGTGCAGTTCCCGCGGGAAGGTGCTTGGACAATTGCCTTTATCACTGGTATGCCTGGCGGAGATGTCGCTAATCATTTGCTGGGTGAGTATGTCAGCGTGTATGTGCCGACTACACCAAACCCTACGGGTGGCTACTTTTTGATGCTACCGCGCGAGGATGTGATTGCACTTGATATGAGCGTGGATGAAGCACTCAAATATATTATTTCGATGGGTGTGGTAGCACCCGTGGATAAATCAAAAATATCTGCAAAAGAAAAACTGCCTCACATGTACTAAGCACTATAAAAATAAACCATTTACTCACTGACTATATAACAAGACTTTACATATTATGCGTACACATTACTGCGGTCATTTAAACCGTGAACATATCGGCCAAACAGTTACTTTATGCGGCTGGGCACATCGCCGCCGCGACCATGGAGGCGTGATTTTTATAGACTTGCGCGACCGTGAAGGCATGGCGCAAATCGTGATTGACCCAGATACGCCAGAAGCATTTGCCAATGCTGAAACCGTGCGTAATGAATTCGTATTGAAAGTGGTATGTAAAGTACGCGCCCGTCCTGAAGGTACTGTGAACGCGAACATTCCAACTGGGGAAGTTGAGATGTTAGCGACTGAGATTGAGATTTTGAATCCATCGCTCACGCCACCGTTCATGTTGGATGATGAAACCCTGACTGAAACTGTACGTTTGCAACATCGTTACATCGATTTGCGCCGCCCTGCGATGCAAAAGAACCTGATGTTGCGTTACCGCGTTGCAAAAACATTGCGCGACTATCTAGACACCAACGGCTTCATTGAAGTGGAAACGCCGATGTTGACGCGCTCAACGCCTGAAGGTGCGCGTGACTACTTGGTACCAAGCCGTGTGCATGCTGGTCAGTTCTTCGCTTTGCCACAATCACCGCAGCTCTTTAAACAGTTGCTCATGGTGTCTGGTTTTGACCGCTACTTCCAAATCACTAAATGTTTCCGTGATGAAGATTTGCGTGCTGACCGTCAGCCGGAATTCACGCAAGTGGATATCGAAACATCATTCATGACTGAAAACCAAATCATGGACATCGTTGAAGAGATGATTCGACAAATGTTGAAGTCTGTTCAAAATGTAGATTTGCCAGCTGCGTTCCCACGCATGAGTTTTGCTGAGGCGATGAACCGTTATGGTTCAGACAAACCGGATATGCGCGTGACCTTAGAAATCACTGAGCTTTCAGACGTGATGAAAGACGTAGACTTTAAAGTGTTCGCCGGTGCAGCCAATATGGCAGGCGGCCGTGTGGCTGCATTGCGCGTACCAAATGGTGCGGCAATCTCACGTTCCGAGATTGATGCTTACACTGAGTTCGTTAAGATCTACGGCGCTAAAGGTTTGGCGTACATCAAAATTAACGACATCACTAAATTGAATGAAGAAGGCCTGCAAAGCCCTATTGTTAAAAACATTCATGTGACAGCTTTACAAGCGATTATCGACCGTACCGGTGCGCAAAATGGTGACATCGTGTTCTTCGGTGCAGATAAATTGAAAGTAGTGAACGAAGCTTTAGGCGCATTACGCCTTAAAGTTGGTCACGACAAAGGTCACGTGGATGGCCGTGCTTGGGCGCCATTGTGGGTGGTAGATTTCCCAATGTTTGAACATGACGAAGAAAATGACCGTTGGGCGGCATTACACCATCCGTTCACTGCGCCAAAAGATGGCCATGAAGAAATGCTGGTTTCTAACCCTGGCGCGTGCTTGTCTAAAGCTTACGACATGGTCTTAAACGGCTGGGAGGTAGGCGGCGGTTCAGTGCGTATCCATAAACAAGACGTGCAGTCTAAAGTGTTTGATGCGCTAAAAATCAGCAAAGAAGAAGCACAAGAGAAATTCGGCTTCTTGCTGGATGCCTTGCAATACGGCGCACCTCCACACGGTGGTTTGGCCTTCGGTTTAGACCGTCTAGTGACATTGATGGCAGGTGCTGAATCAATCCGTGACGTAATTGCCTTCCCGAAAACGCAACGTGCACAGTGCTTGATGACCAATGCGCCAAACGGAGTGGATGAGAAACAATTGCGCGAACTGCATATACGCGTTCGTACGCCAAATCCAGTAGCTTAAAATGAACTCGCTTGCGCTGACGTTGTTGCAAGCTCTTGCCGTACCAAAATGTACTGTCTACGAGCTTGCGCCTTGTCAGCGCGGTGCAAATTTCATTTTTTAAAAGCAAAAATTAGGTTTCGAATCAATGACAATCAAATCCTTAATTCGAACGATTCCACACTACCCTAAACAGGGCGTGCAGTTCCGCGACATTACGACCTTGCTGAAAGACCCGTTAGGTCTGAAGGTGACGGTGGATGAGTTGTTCAAGCGTTACGAGAACCAGCGCATCGACAAAGTGGTAGGCATTGAGTCGCGCGGTTTTATGGTCGGCACACCGCTGGCTTATAAGCTAGGGGTAGGCTTTGTACCAGTGCGTAAAGGTGGCAAGTTACCTGCCGAGACTTTGGGTCACGATTACGACTTGGAGTACGGCAGCGACCGTGTTGAGATCCATATCGATGCTATCGCGAAGGGTGAACGTATCCTATTGGTAGATGATCTTATTGCCACTGGCGGTACGGCACTTGCGGCTGCGGCACTCATCAATAAGCTGGACGGCGAGCTAGTGGAGTGCGCATTTATTATTGACCTGATCAGCCTAGGCGGTCGTCAGCGCCTGGAAGCCAAGGGTCACAAGATGTTTGCACTTTGTGAATTTGAAGGCGATTAACGTTTAAGAGTATGCTAAGCTAAATTCTTGATCGACAATATCAATTAACATCATGCCAGTCACCGAAATCAACCATATCAACCTCCGCGCCAATCGCGACATGATGCATGTGCTGCGTGACTTCTATTGCGATATCGTCGGCTTAAAAGTGGGGCCACGTACCGCAACCACCAGCTATGGTTTTTGGCTGTACATTGGTGATAACGATGTGGTGCATATCGCTGAATACAACAAAGGTGTTGGTGCACCAGATTTGCATGTGAATGGTACCTATGATCATGTGTCGTTCACCTGTACCGATATGCCAGGCATGGAAGCGCATCTCGCCAAGCACCAAATCCCTTACACCACACGCACCTTAATGAATGGCGTAAAGCAAATCAATTTCAAAGATCCTGCGGGTAATGGTATCGAGCTGAATTTTGAGGAATTCAGAAATACATAACCTTGTGTGACTCGCATCACATACATGCTTCGGGCAGGGGCTAAAATAGCGCCCAGTAGTCTGTTTGAAACTTAAAGCGTTATCTAATTATCATAATGAATATTGCAATCGGGGGCGTGATGAATACAAAGCACTATCTAAAGCACTCTTATCTTAAGCACAGTCTAATCAATCGCTTGTTAGCAGTAAGTTTGCTGATGGGTGTACCTTTTACCGCGCAAGCTGAAGCGGACACTAAACTTTGGCCTGTGGTCAAAGAAGCGTTCTTTGCGAAGCGCGATATTCAAGAAGTAGAGTTTCTGAAAATAGATGCACCGCGCCGCGCCGAAAGCGGTGCCCAAGTGCCGGTGACCTTTAGTTACGACAAAGCTGCTGCCAATGGCGTGGATATTAAAAAAATCTATGTATTGATAGATGCCAACCCGATTCAATTAGCTTCAACATATCATCTGACAGAGATGCTAGGTGATTTTCAGTTAGCGACACGTGTTCGCTTTGAAACAGACTCATTTGTACGTTTAGTGGGTGAATCTGCCGACGGCAAGCTGTATATGGTGAAGCGTGAGATTCGCGCGGCTGGCGGTTGCGGCGGTACGGTGGATGGTGATGATGCTGCGATTCGCGCCTCAGCCGGTAAAATCAAATTAAAAGTAGAAGAGCCAGTGAAAATCGGTAGTACTGCGGCTACAGTATTTAATATCAAACATCCAATGCGGACTGGGTTGCAACGCGATTTAGTATCGCAAGGTTTCGTACCTGCTTTCTATATCAATAAAGCGACATTCACTTACAACGGTAAAACAGTGATGACGGTAGATGTGGGTGTGGGTACAAGTGAAGATCCATACATGAAATTTAACTTCATTCCTGATGCAGCAGGCAAGCTAGAAGTACTGGCCACTGACAATGAAGGTAAAACCTTTACACAGGAAGTTGAAGTAAAAAGTTAATATTGGTCTTATTCTGCAAAGCCTCCAACTGGGAGGCTTTTTTATTGGCTTTATTTTGTGTAATGCTAAAATGGCCTCAATCAAGTGAGGAGGAATCAATGAAAAGTTATCGTAAAGAATTATGGTTTAACCCGCCTACCCGCGTTGCATTTATCCGTATTACCGAGCAAGTGAATGAATGTCTGCGTGAAAGTGGTGTGAAAGAAGGTTTTGTTCTGGTGAATGCCATGCATATTACTGCCAGTGTATTCATTAATGATGATGAACGTGGCCTGCATCATGACTACACGCAATGGTTGGAGCGCTTAGCGCCGCATGAGCCAGTCAGCAGTTATCGTCATAACGATACTGGTGAAGACAATGCCGATGCACACATGAAACGCCAAGTAATGGGACGTGAAGTAGTGGTAGCGATTACTGAAGGCAGGCTAGACTTTGGGCCGTGGGAACAGATTTTTTATGGTGAGTTCGACGGTAGACGCAAAAAGCGCGTACTGGTTAAAATTATTGGTGAATAAAGTTAGCTGTTATATTTAAAGGTTAATAAAAAAGGGCGCAACGCGCCCTTTTTTATTTTATGACTGAATAGCTTTGGCTTATTTATTCATCACGTACATGGTAACTTCAAAGCCAAAACGCATTTCAGTCGCTGATGGTGTTGTCCACATGATAAATCTCCTATTCGTTAATAATATAAGTTGCTACAAACAACTTACTTCTGAATTATTACCTTGTTGTTTGTATGACTGCATTATGTGCCCCAAGTTAAGTACTACCCCTATCACCTTTCATGAATGAAGCGTAGTGCTAATCATGAGCTTTGCCTCAAGTAAATAACGGCGATTACTTCAAAATATTCACATTATTGGATGCGATTGACTTTATGAATGATAATTGTTATCATTTACACAAATGAATAATCCTGCAAACCATCGCGATACAAAAACACCGAATTTGGCGGCATCACGTCTGCCTGATGAAGATGTTAAACGCGTTGTTGCAAATAAATTTACCACCAGTGAGGTGTTGTTTGCAGGGGCTAGAGAACTAGTCATTGCGCATGCAGGGGATGAATATCGCTTACGCCTAACCAACCAAGGCAAGTTGATCTTAACCAAGTAAATATGATGTGTATGCAATCAATACCGTATTGGAGCAAACCATGAAAACCAATTTAAAATTGGTAGTAAATACGCGTGAAGTGACTGAGTTAGATACCAAGGTCGTTAATAAAAAAACTGAGGTCGAAATACGTGATTTGGTGCCAAATTGCCATCAGGTTTCCGAGGTCACAGTTAGACAGAAAACATCTCATATGTGGTTAGCTGCGGTAGTGCTAGCGCATATATTCGGCATGGTATGGTTGGCAAATGCACAAACTACACCGCCAGCTCTAAAGCCATCATTGCCGCCAATGATGGTGAGCTTGGTAAGCAGCCCGGCACCTGAGCCTGAAGTGGTGCCTTTGGTACCTACTCCGCCGCAACCACAACCTGTCATTAAAAAACAAAAGCCAATCGTCAAAGAGAAGCCGTTGATGCCAGAACCAGTAGCGTCTGAACCAGTGGCAGAACCCGTTGCTGTATCTGAAGCGCCACCAACCCCGGCTACGCCGACAGTAGAGGCAAAAGCGCCAGTAGTTACAGAAGTTGCACAAGCTAAGCCTGAACCAGAGCCTGTGATAGAGCCACCTAAGTTTGGCGCTGCGTACTTACATAACCCTGCACCGAGTTACCCGCCATTGTCGAGGCGTTTGGGTGAGCAAGGTCGTGTATTGCTGCGTGTGCTGGTTTCTAGCAATGGCGATGCAGATACGGTAGATCTTGAAGATAGTAGTGGTTTTAGCAAATTAGACCAGGCTGCGATACAGGCAGTGAAAAAATGGCGCTTTATTCCAGCAAAACGCAGTAACCAGCCTATCAGTGCCTACGTGTTAGTGCCTGTGAAGTTCTCACTGGAAAGCTAGAGCGAGTAAAAGTACGTATAGAAATATTAGAGGAATGATAGAAATGCAAAACGGCTATGAATTTAACAGTTTAGAATTTATTTCAGCAGGCGGACCAGTATCAATCGCAGTAGCGATTATTTTGCTGGTAATGTCGGTTGCAAGTTGGTACTTAATGGTGACAAAAAGTGTGCAGGCTTGGCGTGCGCGTAATGTCATCAAGGCCTATATCAAGCAGTTCTGGAGTGCACCTAGTTTGGCGGCAGCTATTAAGCAAGACAGCAAAAGCGCAGTGTCACGGTTAGCAGTACGTGCAATCGCAGCGGCAGAGCATCATCAGCAACATGCCAATAAAGAAGGCGCTGTGAGCCGTGATGAATTTATCGCGCGTGCTATGAATCGCAGCATTGCTGAAGAAAATGCAGAAATGGAAAAAGGCCTCACCGTGTTGGCTTCGGTTGGTAGCGTTTCACCATTTGTAGGCTTATTTGGTACGGTGTGGGGTATTTACCATGCGCTTGCCAGCATCAGTCAAAGTGGTCAGGCGACTTTAGATAAAGTCGCTGGCCCGGTCGGTGAGGCGCTCATCATGACCGCGTTTGGTTTGGCGGTGGCGATTCCTGCTGTGCTAGCTTATAACGCCTTGGTGCGTAGTAATCGTATGGCAGTCAGTCAAATCGAACATTTTGCAGATGAACTGCATACTTTGTTGACGACTGGTGCTGTTATTAGCACTGGTGAACAAGTTGCTGAAGCCGCATCAAGAACGCGGCCATCGGTAAAAGATAGTGTGCATATTGTTGAGGTGCCAGCATGATAGGTTCAGGCCACGGTGTAGGCTCCGCTAATCATACGGCGCCAATGTCAGAGATTAACACTACGCCATTGGTAGATGTGATGTTGGTGCTGTTGGTGATTTTTATTATCACGGCACCGTTGTTAACGCACGCAGTGAAGATTGATTTGCCACAAGCGACTAGCCAACCTTCGCCTGAGAAGCCAGAAGTGATTTCGGTATCAATCGATGGCACAGGCAAAATGTATTGGAACGATGTGCCTATGGTACAGGGTGAGTTGAAGACTAAGTTGCAACAGATTGCGAAACAAGAGCCACAGCCTGAGCTGCATATTCGTGCTGATAGAGAAACACGCTACCAAATTTTGGCTGAGGTAATGGCAGATGCACAGAACTCAGGTGTTACCAAATTAGGTTTTGTGAGTGAGCCAGCTCATTAGTAGTCCAGTTTATTAGTAATACCAAATAAGTGAACCGCATGTAAATGCGGTTCACTTGATGTTAGAGATTGTTAAGTGGATTCAGGGTCGCTTATCGTGATTTGCAGCCCAATAAACTAAAACCTCTTATTCTTTAACAGCTTCTATAGGAATAATCAGTGTCACATCATCACTAACATAAGGTGCATATTTACCTGCGTTAAATTCCGTGCGCTTGATCTTAGTCGTCGCAGTCGCCCCACAAGTCTCTTTCTTCGGCATAGGATGTGGCGTGCAAAGAAAGGAAACGATAATCAATGTGACTGGTTTAGTAACACCTTTCACTGTCAAATCTCCGTCAACTGCTACGACCTTATCACCATCGAATTTCACACTGCTGGATTTGAAAGTGATGGTTGGGTATGTGGCAGTATCAAAAAAATCTACGTCTTGAAGGTTCGTGTTAAGCAAAGGGTAACCTGTATTGATAGAAGTTGCATCTATCACCACATCAACACTACCGGTTTTGGCGTCACGATCTAGAGTGATTTTTCCGGTAGCCTTATCAAATCGGCTTAACTGAGTGAAATAGCCCAAAAGACTATATTCAAAACGAGGCATGCTGTGGTTGCCATCAATGATGTAACTATCTGTAGCTGCAAATACCACGGCTGGTAATAGTGAGGCTGCAACAAGTGTGGCTAGAGCTAATTTTTTCATGGTAATTAAGGTTAGCTCAATATGCTGGGGTTTAAATCTACAGCTACTTTTTGGCAGGTGCGCTAGCGCCCACAATGTGAAATTTGATTTGGATCTCATTGGCAACTGTGTCGACATCAGCCCATTCACCTTCACCAATTGCATAATCCAGGCGTTTGATGGTTAAATTGCCGTCAAATAAGGCAACTGCGGCATTAGGCTTGAATGTGAATGGCGCTGAAACAGGCAATGTTTTACCTTTGATGGTGAGCTTGCCCTGCACCTCAAAACGGTTGGCTCCCAATGATTTAACGCCTGTGGAGACAAATTTGGCAGTCGGGAATGCCTTGGCGTTAAACCATTCCTTACCGACCACCTCTTCATCGCTCTCGCTGAAACCGGTATCAATGCTGGCAAGATCAATATCAAACTTGGCTTGTGCGGCTTCTGGCTTAGCGGGGTCAAAATTGATCTGTGCGACAAATTTCTTGAACTTGCCGTTCAATGGTACCTCCATCTGCTTGTATACGAAGCCGATGCTGCTTTTATCGCTCAGTACCTGATTGAATTCGATGGCGTTAGCACTACTTGTGATAATGAACAGCCCCATCAGGGCTAAGTACTTAACATGCATCCTGCTCATGATTTTTCTCCAAAATGAAACGGCAACATGCGGCGCAAAATATTATCCTTGTCGATGAAATGATGTTTGATTGCCGCCAGAGTATGTATAGCCACCAAAGCCAATAGGCCGTAGTTCAGGCTTTCGTGCACGACCATCAGTAAATTGCCGAGGTTTTTATCTTTGCCTAACAAGTCGGGTATAGGTAGCACACCAAACCAGACTGTCTGAACCCCTTTGGCTGAACTCATTAGCCAGCCGGATATAGGTACTGCAACGATTAACACATACAGCAAGAAATGCGTAATTTGGCTGGCGAGCTTTTGCCATTGTGGCAAGCTGTCAGGAAGCGCTGGCGGGGTATGAGTGGTGCGCCAAAATACACGCAAGATCACCAACATAAACACGGTGACGCCAACCCACTTGTGCCAGCTATAAAGCTTGAGTTTGTAAGGTGATAGCGGCAAATCATGCATATACAAACCCAGCGGGAAAGCAATGAAAATTAATATCGCAATCAACCAGTGCAAACTGATTGCAGTCCAGGTGTATCGCTGCGAGGCTTGGTTCATAACGGGTTTCCCGACGAGATAGCATTAACAATACGACCTTCTCGAAATATTACATATACCTTTTTATGTTTGAGTAGCCCTTCAGGTCCTTGTTCCGCATAACGGAATGCCACTTGGGCGTTGTGTAAAACTATTATTGATAACGCAACGCCTCAATTGGGTTCAGTAACGCTGCTTTATGTGCCGGGTAATAGCCGAAGAACACGCCAATGCTGGCGGCCACACCAAACGCAATCGCTACTGAGTCACTGGAGACGATGACTTCTGCCTGAGTGAATATGCTCACGGCAGCCGCACCACTGACACCGATACCGATGCCAATCAAGCAGCCGACGATGGAAATCATGATGGCTTCCAGTAGGAACTGCATGAGGATGTCGCGTTGGCGGGCACCAATCGCCATGCGGATGCCAATCTCACGGGTACGCTCGGTGACCGATACCAGCATGATGTTCATGATACCGATACCGCCTACCAGTAAAGAAACCGAGGCAATAGCGCCTAATAGCAATGACATGGTGCGCGTGGTTTCTGCCGCAGAGTTGGCAATCGCAGTGAGGTTACGCACTGAGAAATCGCTATCTGCGCCCTCACGAATATTGTGGCGCTGGTTCAGCAGGCTATTGAGGCCTTCTTCCACCATCGCCATGACTTTATCTGATTCAGCCTGTACGAGAATTTGTCGTACGCTGCCAGGCAGCTGGTTACCGAATAATTTACGCTGTGCCGTAGTAAGTGGCACGATGATGACGTCATCCTGATCGCGGCCATCCAGCGTCTGGCCTTTACTGCCCAACACACCCAAGATGACGAACGGGCTTTGTTTCAAACGTAAAGTCTTGCCAACGGGATCGATATCTTCGCCAAAAATATTATCGGCGACGGTTTTGCCAATCAAGGCGACCCGTGTAGCGGAACGGATATCGGAATCAGAAAATACATAGCCCTCAGATAATTCCCATGAGCGCACGTCGAAATAACCCGGCGTGGTGCCAATGACATCGGTATTCCAGTTATTGCTACCGTATACCACCTGTGCTTTACCCATGGTCACGGGCGCGACACCTGCTACGCCATCCAGGTTGGTAATCGCATCAGCATCCTTCACATTGAGCGATGGCGCATTACCGGTGGCCGAACGGGCGCCTCCCATATTTGGCGGGCCGGACAATACCACGAACAGGTTGCTGCCCATGGCATTGATGGAGCGTTTTACGGAAGCTTCTGCACCTTGGCCGATGGCCATCATCAGTACCACCGCGCCTACGCCGATGACCATGCCCAGCATAGTGAGGAAAGTAC
Source organism: Methylotenera sp. (assembly GCA_035459705.1). GTDB lineage: Bacteria > Pseudomonadota > Gammaproteobacteria > Burkholderiales > Methylophilaceae > Methylotenera. The sequence goes on from DATHXI010000040.1 coordinate 26,335, forward strand.
GTAAACGATTAGCACCCATGGCGTGCCAGGCTTCTCCTAACATTGCAGTGAACATCAGATTGCCTCACTTAACATAATGGCTGGTGTATGCAAAATATTAGGTCGCGTGCGGTGGTCTTCTACGATCTTGCCATCCAAAAATCGCACTTGGCGGCTGGCGTGAGCAGCAATATCGTTTTCATGCGTGACCAATACAATGGTGATGCCGTCGTTATTCAGTTCGCCGAATAGCTTCATGATCTCTTCACCGGTGGTGCTATCCAAGTTCCCTGTAGGTTCATCGGCAAGGATTAGTCGCGGTTTGTTAATTAAGGCGCGGGCGATGGCAACACGTTGTTGCTGACCGCCGGATATTTGATTAGGACGCGAGTCCAGGTATTTACCTAAGCCTACTTTTTCTAAAAGTAGTTTGGCACGAGCTTGGCGCTCTGATTTTGCGACTTTGGCATAGACTAAGGGTAGCGCCACGTTATCTAATAAGCTAGAGCGTGCCAATAGATTAAAACCTTGAAACACGAAACCAATCGTTTGGTTACGAACTTTCGCAACCGCATTTTCTTCCATGGTCGCGACTGCATGGCCATCTAATACATATTGCCCTTTCGTCGGCTTGTCTAGACAACCTAAGATATTCATAAAGGTCGATTTACCTGAACCGGAAGGGCCCATGATGGCAACATAGTCGCCATTGTCTATGCGTAAGTTCACATCTTTAAGCACAGGAAATGGACCTGCCGCAGTTTGGTAGTCTTTAAACAGATGGGTGACTTCGATAACGCTGTTTTGCATGATGGCAATATCCAACCTAGAACATTCTTGGCGCGCGCATATTGCCGCCACCTTGAGACTGCCCATTAGCCTGTGTCTCACCGACAATGATTTGGGTGCCAACACTCAAGTCTTGTGACATGACTTCAGTGTTGCGACCATCTGTAATGCCAACACGTACTCTTACTAAAGATGGTTTACCATCCTTGAGTACATAAACCTTACCAGTGGCTAAGTTTTCACTCCTGTATTTCTTTCTGTCCCTGTTCTTATTTTTATCTCTATTCTGGCCGCCATTGGTATTGCCGTTATCTTCTAGCTTGGGTTTGTAACGTAAGGCTGCATTGGGTACCAGTAAAGCTTGTTCGCGGTGTGCTACAGCGATATTTACGTACGCTGTCATGCCAGGCAGTAATACCTGATCACTATTATCTACCGACACCACCACATTGTAAGTGACCACATTTGTTGTATTGGTGGAATTCAATCGCAATTGCTTCACTACACCTTCAAAATTACGATTTGGAAACGCATCCACATTGAATTTAACTTTTTGACCTACTTTGATGTTGCCAATATCCGCTTCTGCAAAACTGGTATCAATTTGCATTTTTGATAAATCTTGTGCAATTTGAATCAAGGTTGGTGTTTGGAAACTTGCTGCAACGGTTTGCCCAACATCTACAACACGATTCACTACAATGCCAGACACAGGAGAACGAATGATCGTGAAATTCAAATTGGTTTGGTCGCGGGTTAACAGGCCGCGTGCAGTATCTAACTGTGCTTTGGCGGATTTCAATGCTTGTACTGCAGTATCCAACTCTTGTTTAGATACAAACTCTTGCGCATACAATTCGCGCATGCGTCGCTCATTGGCCTGTGCCAATTCAACCGAGGCTTGATTGTTGCGTACGCTGCCTTGAGATTGCGCAATCTGCGCCATGAACAGGGCGTTATCCAGTTCGAGCAGAATCTGGTCTTTCTTCACTTCGTCATTAAAGTCGACGTATAGCTTTCTAACGATGCCCGACACCTGTGTACCCACGCTAATCAGGCTTACAGGATTTAGCGTACCGTTAGCCGAAACCGACTGTTCGACGTCGCCTTGGGTCACTTCATCCAAACGGTATAAATCTTCAGGTTTGGATTGATTCAATACGCGGTAGTAGTAATAGGCGGCACCCGCTAGTGCGATCAGAATTAAAACGATGATGATTTTTTTAAGTGATTTCATGTTAGACCTGGGTTCAATTCTTAATGGGTGCAATTCTTAATATGTTCAATTAATTTGAGGCGTTTTTCGGCATGCTATTGGCATCGGGTAGCGATTGAATCATGGCGTTATCAAGCGACCCCATCGATTGTGCTAAGGTGGCGCGTGCGATGTTCGAGTTCAAGGCGGCCTGAATTTTCTGCTGACGTGCACTGGCCAAAGCGCTTTGCGCGTTGAGCGTGTCGATGATATTCCCCACACCTGCTTTATAGCGACCTAGCGCCACGCGATATGACTCTTCTGCACTTTTGACCAATGCGTCTGTCGCTGTCACAGATTCAAGCGCGGTGCGCAGATTTTGATAAGCGCTCCATACGTCTAATGATATTTGCAAACGTAAACGATCTCGTTGCGCAGCCCTTAGGTCAGCTGTAGCTTCTGCTGCACGTATGCGATAAGTGGGTGCATAGCCGCTGAATAAGGGAATCGCCACTGTGATGCCCAACGCTGAGTTGTTGCTAGAGGTCAGGCTGCTGCCATCTTGTAAATTATTAGATACTGAGACAGAAATAGTCGGTTTGGCAGCTGCCTTGCTTGCGTCGATATTAGCCTGGGCAGCCTTAAGTTGCGCCTCACTGGCAATCAGGTCTGGGCGCCGGGCGCCGGCTTGTTCAATTAATACATTCACATTATCCAAAATATTGGAGGGCGTATTGATTGAGCTCGTCGCCAGTGTAATTTTCTGGTTGGCAGGTAAGCCCATCACATTGGCTAAATTACCATAAGCAGTTTGCAAATTCCCTTCGCTAGTGATGCGGGTCAGGGTGAGTTGTGCATAAGCGGTTTGTGCCTGCAGTTTGTCAGCAGGTGTTGAAACACCTGCTTTGTAGCGTGCTTCAGCAGCGCGGAAGCTTTCGCTACTGGCACGTTCTGCTTCTAGTGCGGCTTCCAAAGCGGCAATATTTGCCTGCGTTTGGTAGTACGCTACCGTGGCTGATAATAATACGCTTTGCACCGTACTGCTCTGGGTAGCGCTAGCTGAGAGTAGCAATTGGCGTGCGTTTTCCAGTGTGGCATCGCGGTTACCAAAATCATATAAAAGATAACTGGCAACCAAGCTATTGCTTAAGTTTGTGTAGGGGTTGCTACGCGAGCTCGATTCTGGATGCGAGATATTCAAATTGCCAGAAACATTGTCTGATAATGACGGCAGGTATGCTGACTTAGCAATGCCTAATTGTGCGGCTTGCACACGAGCGCTCGCCCATACTTCACTTGTTTGCGGGTTATTGCATAAGCTTGCATCAGCGACTTCAGCCAACGTAATCGGTTTGTTTAGATCAATATTACGGCATGGAGAATCGGGTTCTCTATACCCCGTTGGTAATTTGGGCAGGCTTTCAAAGCCTGTGCCCAGAGGATCGCCATTTTTGTACCAGATAGAACTCTCTGCGTAGGCTTGCCCTGCCAATAATACTGATGCAATCAATACTAAGCATGACTTTAATTTCAAGGTAACTATCGTTTTGTATTTATGGTTTTTCAACAGTTTTTGCCTGTTAGTAATGTGTAATTGAATTGTATGAGTCGCATCATACATATTTGTTGCAATAGTAAATGAGAACGGTTATCATTACATTGTAATTTTACAAAACTTAACAAGATTTACACCAGTTTACATGAGCTCGTGTAGGTTTTTCATTACTAGCCAGCCAACGGTAAACGCCCTCTAGCCAGCACCAATACTCAGAGGAGTTTATATTTATTATGAAACTGCATCAATTATTTGCCATAGTACTTTTAACATTGTCCGCAAATGCGGGGGCTCATGCCATATGGATTGAGTCTGTAGCAGGAGCTACGCACGTATGTTTTGGTGAATATGACGCCAATTTACGTGAAAAGACCGGCGGAAGTTTAGATAAAGTCACGGCGCTTGAAGTGTCATTCTTGGATGCTAAGGCTACAGATAAACTGAATTTTACCCGCCAAGCAGACTTTTTGTTGTTGACCAATAACGACCAGCCAATAAAAGACAAGCAAGCCGTTACGGTGCAGGCTACTAAATCTAAAGTACGCGATTCAAAAGACGCCAAGATTGGTATGGTGAAGCCGATGCAATATGCGCGCTTTGCAATTGCCGATATTGAGCCGGCTTCTACCTTAGCTTTGGATATTCAGCCTGTTGCTAAAAATACATTTAGGTTAAACCTGAATGGAAAGCCGCTGGCAAAGACAGCCATGGTTGTTACGGCACCCAATCAGTGGCAACGCGAATTCAAAACGAATGATGCAGGTGAAGTAAGTTTTGATAGACCTTGGGATGGCTTATATGTGATCGAAGCTTCATATGTGGAGCCTGTAAAAGGCGAGTTTGAAGGTGAAAAATATGACGCTATTCGCCACGTAAGTACGCTAAGTATTAAAAAATAAGCAATCGTAAATAATTTAACAAACATAGATCAAGCCAGCCAACGGTCAATCCTAATAGCCAGCCAGATAATAATTTAATAGAGGAAAGTTCATGAATTATATCCGTAGTCGAAAACACAATTCCGCACGTATCGCGGCAATGGTGGCTGCTACCTTCTCATTTGGTGCCAATGCTGTTGAGCAGGCTGCTGATCAGTTACCAGAAGTACAAGTCACTTCTACCCCTGATGTCCCATTTAAAGCCAATGAGTCAGCAAATAATAAATTTACTAAACCATTGCTAGACACTCCGCAAACTGTACAAGTGATTAAAAAAGAGCTATTGCGTGAGCAGGGTGTTATGTCCTTGACTGATGCATTGCGTAATACACCGGGTATTACGATGCAATTAGGTGAAAACGGTAATACATCTGCAGGTGACACTTTCTCTATGCGTGGCTTTTCTTCACAGAACTCACTTTTCCTAGACGGTATTCGTGATTTGGGTGCTGTGTCGCGTGATGTATTCAATATTGAGCAAATCGAAGTGATTAAAGGCCCGGCTGGCGCTGATGTTGGTCGTGCAGCTGCTGCAGGTTATGTTAACTTAATCAGTAAGTTACCAAGTTTAGATGCACAGAATTATGCGACACTTAGCTATGGTACAGCAGAGAAAAAACGTGGCACATTAGACCTTAACCAAAAGATTGGTGAAACTACAGCCGTGCGTTTGAATGTGCTGGGTTTTGATGGCAATGTAGATAAGCGCGACGAAGTCGATAATCAAAACTTCTCAATTGCCCCATCGATTGCATTCGGCCTAGGTACTGATGCGCGTGCCTACATTTACTCGCAACATGTGCGTCAAGATAATACGCCAGATGGTGGTATTCCATCCGTTGGTATGAGTGGTTTCTTTAATAGTAATGCAACTTTAAATGCGGCTGGTGAAGTTGATCGTGATAATTTCTACGGTAGTAAAAAAGATTACGAAAACGTCGATGCAGATATGATTACTGCAAAATTTGAATATGATTTAAGTGATAAAACTACAATCCGCAATATTTCTCGATATGGACGTAGTACATTGGATAGGATACTGACGAGTGTTAACACTTTAACTGCGCCAGCTACGGTACAGCGCAGACGTCAAGGGATTGATCGTGATGATGAAATTTTGATCAATCAAACAAGTGTAAACACTACTTTTGATGTAGGTGGATTCAAAAATTCCTTTACCGGTGGTCTAGAGCTTTCTTATGAGCGCCAAAAAAATAAGGGCTTCACCACCATTGATTCAACCACAAGTTTATATAATCCAAACCCCAATGATGTACTAGCTGACCCTACTCGAAATGCAGCTGCCGATACCGATGGTAAAACCAATACGGCGGCTTTGTATGCATTCGACACCATTGATCTTAATGATCAATGGCAGGTAAATGGTGGCTTACGTTATGAACGTTATAAAGCAGATACAGACACCGGCACTTCGCATCTTGACACTGCGGATAATCTCTTAAGTGGTAAGGTGGGTGTTTTGTTTAAGCCAGCACAGAATGGCAGCATTTATGCAGCTTATGCAACATCATATACGCCACCTGGCATTCAAACAGGTTCTGGTTCTGCGAACTTTGCCTTATCAAGCACTGCAAATAACCAAAGCAACCCGGCCTTGGACCCACAGAAAACAAAGAGTTTGGAGTTGGGCACTAAATGGGATTTATTAAATAATCAATTAAATTTTTCCGCGGCTGTTTTCAGCATTGAAAATGAAAATCAAACATCATTTGATGACACAGGTACTGTACCTAGTCAATCAGGCAAAACCCGCATAAATGGTATTGAATTATTAGCGGTAGGCCAATTAACACGCGCTTGGCAATTATCTGGTGGTATTACAGCTTTAAATGCTAAAGCACTTGATCAGGTAAATGTAAGCAGTACCAATGTCGTGACTTATACAGACGGCGTTCGCTGGACGCCTGAGCTAAGTGCAACTTTATGGACACAATATAATATAGGCGATTGGACGTTTGGTGGCGGTGCCCGTTACTTAGGTGATCAAAAGCGTTTAGTGACAACACAAGACGCCTCTACACAAAATATGCCTGAGATTCCATCTTACGTAGCAGCCGATGCAATGGTGGCTTACAAGTTCAGTAAACAATTGAACCTACGTTTGAATGTATACAATATCTTTGATAAGGAATACATTGAAACCATGAACAATAATGGTAACCGTGTACGTCTAGGTCTGCCACGTTCAGCCTTACTGACAGCAGAGTTCATGTTCTGATAAAGTATGGTTAGTCGCCCGCCAGTTTGACGCTGGCGGGTTTTTTCATTTTATAGGCTTGCAATATGCTATTACATATTCCGGAAGTGTTAGCTAAAAACGAAGTGGTACAACTACGCCAAGTGCTAGATGCTGGCGCCTGGATTAACGGCGCTACTAGCGCCGGCTCACTGGCTGCTGAAGTGAAGCATAATTTGCAGCTCTCAACAGAATCGTCTCAGTATCAAACGCTCTCGCAAGCCATTATGGCTGCACTAGAGCGTCATCCGTTATTTGTATCGGCAGCTTTGCCGCAACATATTCTGTCACCGATGTTTAATCGCTACGCAGGTGGTGATACCTACGGCAATCACATTGATAGTGCCATACATAGAGACGCTGCTACAGGTGAGCGAACTCGTACTGATATATCAGTGACCGTGTTCTTGTCTGAACCAGATGACTACGAAGGTGGTGAGCTCATCATTGAAGATACATACGGTAGCCATGAAGTGAAATTACCGGCAGGGGACGCCATTATCTATCCTGCAACTAGTTTGCACAGAGTAGAGCCCGTAACCTCAGGAGCGCGTGTTGCTTCGTTTCTATGGGTGCGCAGTTTAGTTAAAGATGCATGGCAACGCAGTATGTTGTTTGAGCTTGATATGACTTTGTTAAAACTCCGTGGACAAGTAGGTAACACAGAAGAAGTGATTGCTTTAACTGGGCATTATCATAATTTGTTAAGGCAGTGGACTGTCTAAATGACGCGCCCTGCACTGACTGCTATTCCGCCGGATATTGTATGTGCTGCAGATTATGAGCGGCATGCGCGCGAGCATATTGAGGATGCGGCCTGGGCATATCTGCAAGGTGGTGCAGCAGATGAATTGACGGTTGTAGCAAATTCAGAAGCTTGGCGAAATCTTAATCTATTGCCACGAGCCTTATCTGATGTGCGAGGCGGGCATACGGGCTGTACGCTTTTTGGCGATAGCTTGGCGCATCCCATTATCCTTGCGCCTGTAGCTACGCAATGCTTATTTCATCCGGAAGGCGAATCGGCAAGTGTGTTAGCAGCCAGTGTCATGGGCGGTGTCGCCGTTGTATCTACCCAGGCATCCATTTCATTAGAAGAGATTGCCAGTCAGGCACAAGGTCCGCTTTGGTTTCAACTGTATTGGCAAGGCAGCCGTGAGGCCACATTGGCCTTAGTAAAGCGGGCCGAAGCAGCAAGTTATCGGGCACTAGTCATCACAGTTGATGCGCCAATTTCTGGTGTACGTAATCGTGAACAACGTGCCGGCTTTAAAGTGCCTGAAAACTTTACAAAAGTTAACGTCCAACCGCCTTCAATCCCGTTATTATTAGATGAAGGCATGAGTCCAGTATTTGATGGCTTCATGCACTTGGCACCTGTATGGCGTGATGTCGAATGGCTGATCTCACAGACGCAGCTACCGGTATTGCTCAAGGGGATTCTTCACCCAGATGATGCAATGAGAGCAGTGACTGTCGGCGCTGCGGGTATCGTTGTTTCTAATCATGGTGGGCGTGTGCTGGATACTGTGCCTTCTACATTGGCAGTACTTTCATCAATTGTGAAGGTTGTGAATGGGGCGCTACCAATATTAGTCGATGGTGGTATACGTCGAGGTACTGACATTATCAAAGCGCGTGCGCTTGGTGCGACAGCGGTCATGATAGGGCGGCCTTATATTCATGCGTTAGCCACTGCCGGTGCATTAGGCGTCGCGCATCTTATTCGTTTGCTGCGTGAAGAGTTAGAGATAGCAATGGCGCTAAGTGGATGTAAAACATTGGATGATATAAAGCCAGAAATATTACATACAACTTTATAACTTTAAATATTATCGAATAGAAATTAATATAAATGAAAAAAACGGATCCAGTTAAACACACGCAACGGGCTAATACGATACGCCTGTTAAGAAAAATTCATGGCTGGTTAGGTTTGTGGGGCGCTTTATTGGGCTTGTTGTTTGGTGTTAGCGGCTTTCTGCTGAACCATCGTAGTGTCATGAAAATCCCAGCTTCCAAGATGGAGGAGAGTGAAATCCAACTCGCAATGCCTACGCCAGCACCAAGTAATGCCAAAGAATTTACCAGATTTATTCAATCTGAACTTAATATCAACCATGACCCCGTTAAACCGAAAGGTGATCGTGGCGGCAAGCCTGCACGTGACGCCAAGTTTATGGATAAATCAGTCAAGCAGCCAGAAACATTTAAGGTGGATTTCCAAATGCCACAAGCGCGTATCCAGGCCGAGTATGTTGCAGGTAATCAATTCGCTACAGTGAAACGTGAAGATGCCAATGTTTGGAGTTTTATCACTCGCATGCATAAAGGCGTAGGTGCGAATACCGCTTGGGTATTGATTGCGGACACCATTGCTGGCGCGTTATTGGTGCTGTCAATTACTGGCGTATTATTGTGGACTAAAATGCGTGGCTCTCGCATAGCGATGGTTACCTTGATTGGCGGTTCTACAGTTCTGACAATCTGGGCAACAGCTGCAATGATGTAACCATTGAATAGTTACCATGCCGTTCGGTAGCTACTGTTCGAAAGATTGATTTATTCAACAGTAGCTACTCATTTAAATGTTAACTATTGATATAGCTTTGTAATTGCCTGATCAACTCTTTTTGATAAGCAATCGTTTCTTTTACCAAGTCACCAATTGAGAGCATGCCCACTACCTTATTGTTAACCACTACAGGTAGATGACGGATATGCTTATCAGACATAAGATTCATGGCATGTTCTACGCTGTCATCAAGTTTCCCGGATAGTACTTTGGCTGTCATCACTTCGTTTATTAGCGTCGTCTTTGACGATCTGCCTTTTAATATCACTTCGCGTGCGTAATCGCGTTCAGAAAAAATACCTACTAGTTCATCATGATCCAGCACCACTAGCGCACCGATTTCGTATTCGGCCAATATCACTAAAGCATCGAATACTGGGCGATTTGGTGAAATTGAAATCACCTCTTTATGTTTTTTGCTATCGAGTACTTCTTGTAATGTTTTCATCATTTTCTCCAAACAATTAGCCCATCATTTTTATCATTTTATTGCTACGCCTCAGTATTGAGGGGCGTGCAAGATTTTTATATTTTATTTAAATATACTCCTATAAATAATTTAGCCAATATCCCTCAGTAAATTAAATCCAAACTATTGACATAGTTAGTCAGCTAACTATAATGTACCTAACTATGTTGCAACTACGAGACCTACCTACCACTGCAGTGCTTGAGAAATTTGCCGAACGCTATCCAGATGCGGATATCACGGCTATTTCCAGTTTCTTGCATTTGTTACGCGTCGCTACGGATTTATCTATAGCGTTGGATACCTGCTTAAGCAAACATGGCCTACTTCAGGGTCGGTGGTGGGTGTTGATTTTGCTCATGCGTGAAGAATCGAGAACTTCTACACCTTCAATGCTCGCTGATAAAGCTGGTGTGACACGCGCCACCATGACAGGCCTGATAGATGGCTTGGAGCAAGTTGGCCTAGTTGAGCGTGTGTTTGCAAAAGATGATAGGCGTAGCGTCGTCATTCATTTAACTGAAGCAGGTCAGGCGAAGTTAGATGTGGTGATGCCGGACTATTATCGCCGTTTGCGTCAGTGCATGCAGGTGCTGGATGAAAAAAAACGGGAGGAGCTACACTTGATTTTAGACCTCATTAACTCAGGCATTCCTGCGCTCGCATAAATGCCATCAATTATTTTTATTAAGAAAGAGTATCAATGTCTACAATTCAAACAGAAATCGGCGCTATCAATGCAAAATTTGACCAGGCGTTTAATACAAAAAACGCTGTAGCAATCGGTCAACTATATGAAGCTAACGCTACTGTCATGCCTGCTCCGGCCGGCGCACCTGTGCAAGGCGCAGAAGCTATTCAAGCGTTCTTTGCTGGTTTAATTGAGGCCGGTGTCATTGATCACAAACTAACTCTTACTGAAGCGGTCGCAGATGGCAGTTTGGCGTACCAGCGCGGCAACTGGGCAGGCGCAATGATAGACGCAGAAGGTACGAGACAAACCTTCGGCGGTAACGTGCACCTTGTGTATCGTAAACAGGCAGATGGCGGTTGGAAAGCAGTGACCCACATCTGGAACTAACATTTAATGGAAAATAAAACCAAAAATACCATACGCGCTTTTACCGCACTGGTGATATTAACGATTATCTGGGGCTATAACTGGGTGGTGATGAAAAGCGCATTGCAATACGCCGGCCCTTTTCAATTTGCCGCTTTGCGTACTTTTTTTGGTGCCGCGGTGTTGTTTGTGGTGATGTATTTCACAAAAAGACCACTAGGTTTAAAAGAGTTTCCAACCATGCTAGTGCTGGGCTTATTGCAAACTATTGGCTTTACGGGACTATTGATTTGGGCCTTGGTTGAGGGTGGCGCAGGTAAAACTGCAATATTGACTTACACCATGCCGTTCTGGGTGATGCTATTTGCCTGGCCAATGCTGGGTGAGCGCGTACAGGGCTGGCAATGGCTAGCAGTGGTTTCAGCCATATTCGGCATGGTGTTGATTTTTGACCCGCTACATATCAAGGCTGATGGCTTCAGCATGTTTTTGGCGATATGCTCGGGTGTATCTTGGGCGCTCTCAGCCATTATTTCCAAAAAGCTACATCATCGCAGTCCGTATCTGGATTTACTGAATCTAACAGCGTGGCCTATGCTGTTGGGCTCAATTCCTATGGTGGCGATAGCGTTTATAGTGCCTGCAGGGCCAATTGAATGGTCTGGCTACTTTATTGGCTCGGTGCTGTTCAACGTATTCTTGAGTGGTGCACTGGCTTGGTTGTTGTGGTTGTACGCGCTGCAGCGCTTGCCAGCAGGGGTGGCGAGTATGGCGTCTATGCTTGCGCCTGTGATAGGCGTAATTGCGGCTTGGATACAGTTAAATGAAGTGCCCAATACAGTTGAATTAATCGGCATGGTGTTGATTGCATTGGCATTGGTGCAGATATCTATCATTACCATGCGCAAGCATCAGCCTGTAGATGTTGCGCAAGGCCAAGAGTAATGCCCCGCGTAAAGAGTGAGACTAGTCGCAAGCCTATGCTAGAATAATTGTATATGTAACAGTGTAAAAAAGGACGAGTAATGGCAGGACATAGTAAATGGGCGAATATTCAA
>DATHXI010000041.1:0-6172 GCA_035459705.1 Methylotenera sp.
GGAAACGGCGAGGTGAAGGATGAGGCAGAGTACTTAATCAATCAGGCAAAGATGGCGTATCAGCAATCTTTAAGGCTGGATAACCATTTCATCGACGCAAAATATAACCTAGATCGCGTATTAAGACTTTTACCCGAGAACCCAATAGCTAAAGACGACCAGGATGAGCTAGGCATCGTGATGGGTAATATTCCAAGTGGTTTGCCATGAAGCTGCTGATTAAAAATCAAGACACGGCGCTATTACTGGCAGCTTTTATTCTGCTCATTGCGGCATTGTTTCATCCGGCCATTCCACTCAAGCGTGATTTGCACAATTATCTATTTGTGGTGGATGTGACGCAGAGCATGAACACCGCTGATATGCGCATCAATGGTGAGCCTATGAGCAGATTGGCCTATACACGTCATTTGCTTAAAGACACGATTGCCAAATTACCCTGCGGTAGCAAGGTGAGCCTGAGCGTGTTCTCGGCCGAGAGCGTCGCGCTGCTATTTACGCCGATTGAAGTCTGCAAGAACTACGATGCTATTCAAGATAGTGTGGCGCATCTGGAATGGCGCATGGCATGGCGTGGCAATAGTCGCCTACGGTTTGCCATGCAATCCGTAACTGCCATACTGAGCTCGCTACCTGCGCCTGCACAAGTAGCTTTTTTTACAGATGGCGATGAAGCGCCCAAGTTAAACGCCACCAATAAAACTGACTTATCAGCATGGCAGGGCGGTAAAGACTGGCTAATAGTCGGCGTTGGTGGAGACGAACCGTTTCCAATCCCCAAGCTAGATAGTGACAACAAAGTACTCGGCTATTGGGCTTACTCGAACTCCATCATGGCGCCATCGCAAGTGATCTCGGAAGACTCTGTTGGCACACGTGATGACTCGATTGCCACGGATGACTACAACCGCTACCTCTCCAAGCTTGAAGGCGCCTATTTGCAAGAGTTATCCACTGAGATTGGCGCTAGATATTTAACAGCAAGCAATGCAGAGCAGTTATTAGATGCCTTAAAAACACAAAAACCAGCAGGCTATGACACCACTCGCTTTGCTATAGATTGGCTATTGATCTTGTGTGCCATGCTCATGGTGTTAGCTCAGTATTGGCATAGCTTAGTGCATAGTTTAACCACCAAGTTTAGAAGTACTTTTACCTATCATTTGCAACAATTGTCTTAGGAGTTCATATGAAACCTATCAACGCAATCACGCTTTCCGGATTCACACTTACCGCCATAGCGGTCTATCTTTTGGGTTACTTTCCGTTTATTCCTGCGTGGCCAGTGTTCATCACTTGGGCATGCTTCTTTCACATGGATGGTGGCATCAATAAGAATCAAGCCTTTTTCGCAACGCTTCGCCACATAGGTTTAGGCGTTTTTGCTTCCTGGGTTTCTGCATTACTGGTGATTAACAACCCATTGTCTGGCGAAATAGTAAACCAGCTATGGGCGCCAATATTGATTGCCGCTGTAATTGCCATGTTAATGAGACTAAGTGTCTTTACCCAGTTCTCAGTTACCCCAGCGATGATTTATGGCTATGCCTCTATTTGGGCATTTTTAAGCGTACCGGGGTTATTCAGTCAGGAGATACTGCTATCGCTCTCGTTCCAAAATGCAATTCTGGCAATAGGCTTTTGTGTTGTATTAGGGGCTTGTGCGGGTTATATAAATGCCATTATGGTTGCTTGGCTATGTAATTTAAAAATAAAAAGATTAGCCAAATAAATAGGTCAATTAAATGATTGCCTTGGGGCGTTTTGGGTATTCTAAGGAAACATTGGCTCTTAACTGCATTGTAATTAAGTCCACAAAAGACCGAATTTTTGCAGGGGCATATCGACCTTCCCGATGGATTACATTAATAGGCAAGGGTTTGGGCTCAAATTCACTGAGTATAATATTTAACTCTCCGGATGCTAGTTGAGGTGCTACCTGATATGAGAGCAGTTGCGTAATTCCTAATCCCAATATAGCAGCCTCAATCGCTGAGTCATTGCTGGTTACTCTGAGGCGCGGCTTAATCCGAATAGTCATAGGGGAACCGTCCACCTCGAACCGCCAATCAATAGTGGGACTAATTGCAACCGCACTTATGAGTTGATGCTTAACCAGTTCTTGTAGTGAATGAGGAGCCCCATGCTTAGCGAGATAGGAGGGCGATGCACACAAGACGCGTCTGACTTGACCCACTTTTAACGCTTTATAGCTGGAGTCTGGTAGTTCTCCTATTCGAATTGCAACATCTACACCTTCCTCCAGTAGATTCACAACACGATCGAGAAACAGCGCAGTGACTTCCGTATCATTATGGCGTTGAAGATACTCTGCGATGCCTGGTATTACGTATAAGCGACCAAACAAGACTGGAGCGGTGACTACTAAATGACCTTTAGGCTCGGCATTTATGCCTATAGCGGCCTCATCTGCTTCATCCGCAGCGGCAATGATATGCCGAGAATCTTCAAGATAACGGTGACCAGCTTCCGTCAATCTGACATAACGTGTTGTACGGTTAAATAGTTTCACTCCCAAATGCTCTTCTAAAGTAGCTATAGCTCGTGTTACAGCTGGGGGTGATATGTGCAAAAGACGCGCTGCTCCAGCAAATCCTTCTTGTTCCGCCACCGCCACAAAAATGGTCATTAAGTTCAAGCGATCCATTTATTGTTCCTTTAAATGAAATAGTTTATTGCATTTTTTGAGTATTCTTATTGTAAATGTAAAGTGAAAGAATACATACATCCGCTGAATCAATAGATTCATAGGTGTAAATCACTTAATTTAAAGGACATATATCATGAGCCGCATTACGACAATTACTAATGAAACTGCAAACTCAGAACAAAAAATATTGCTGGATGCCATCCAATTGCAACTGGGAATGGTGCCAAATTTTTTGAAGATATTTGCGAATTCACCAGCTGCACTACGCGCCTTTTTAGGTCTTTATGGGATTGCAAATGAAGGTAGTTTAGAACCTCAAACTCGCGAACGCATCGCTCTAGCCATTGCACAACAAAATTCCTGTGAATATTGTGTATCAGCCCATACCACTTTTGGTCATAACGCGGGTTTGAGCGGTGATGAAATTACTGCGAACCGTACAGGAACGAGTCAGGATGCTAAAGCTGCATTAGCTGTGAAGTTAGCTCGCTCTTTGGCTGAAAATACGGGTGAAATTACTACCGCTGAACTAGTAGAAGCAAGGAATGCTGGCTATACGGATGCAGATATTGTTGAAATCATCACCCATGTCGGTCTTAACATTATTACTAACATGATTGGAAAGGCAAGTCGCGTCGAAATTGATTTTCCCAAGGTTGCTTTAAAGGTTGGCACATAACCAGCACTATAAATTGTAAGGAGTTCTATCATGCCTAATGCATTTGCAACGATTAGTTTTACTGAAAGTGTAAAAGCAGCTCAAAGTCTTTACGGTAGCCGCGAACGAAATCAATCCTTTGAGTTATCAGAAGACCCCCGTAATGAGTTAAATGAATTTGAGAAGGAGTTTATTGAAGCTCGTGACAGCTTCTATCAGGCAACTATTTCTGAAAATAACTGGCCGTACGTTCAACATCGTGGCGGCCCCGCTGGCTTCCTGCGGGTACTGGACTCACGTACGATAGGCTATGCTGATTTTAGAGGTAATAGGCAATACCTAAGCGTGGGTAACCTAAATGCTAACCCAAGAGTATCACTTATTCTTATGGATTACCCAAATCGTCGTCGCCTTAAATTGTGGGGGACTGTACGCATCGTGCATGAGTCAGAAGAACCAGAAATAATTGCACGTTTAGAAATATCAAGCTACAGGGCACGTGTAGAGCGGGGTATTATTATTCACATTGAAGCGATTGAATGGAACTGTCCGCAGCATATTACTCCGAGGTATAGTCAATCTGAAGTGGATGCCATTGTTAAGCCATTGATAGATGAAATAAAGCAGCTACAGGAAATTGGCTTAAAAAACTATCGCAGCTAATTTGATTTAATTAATTCAGAAAATAAAAAAAGCCCACATTCCTGTGAGCTTAATTTAATTGGTGGCCGGGGGCAGAATCGAACTGCCGACACGCGGATTTTCAATCCGCTGCTCTACCGACTGAGCTACCCGGCCCTCATGCAAACTTCGGTAAAATGTTTGCAAGCCGCGCATTATAGCAAACTTCGCGCAGATTCTACAAAGGAAAATTACTAAGATTAAGTAATATTTAATGGTGATATAAGTTTGAAGATTTCTACTCATGTAAAATCAAACTTATGGAATTTAATATCATTCAGCCTGATCAGGCACTTAAAAATCAACTGTTAGAAAAAATAAACAATAAAACCAAACCATTAGGTGCGTTAGGTTCTTTGGAAACTGTTGCCTTGCAGCTTGGTTTGATACAACAAACGCTGAGCCCGCAGTTCAGTCATCCTACTATGTTGGTGTTTGCGGGCGATCACGGTATTGCCGAGTCTGGGGTCAGCCCTTACCCGCAAGCCGTTACTGCGCAAATGGTCATGAATTTTCTGCAAGGTGGTGCGGCTATCAATGTTTTTACAGCACAGAACAACATACGATTACGGGTGATTGATAGCGGTGTGAATCATCATTTCTCTAAAAATTCAGATTTGATCGATGCCAAAGTTGGCATGGGTACACGTAATTTTTTACATGAACCAGCAATGACCACTGAGCAATGCAATCAGGCAATGGAGCGCGGTGCAGCAATCGTGGATGCTCAAATCGCCGAGGGTTGTAATGTGTTTGGTTTCGGTGAAATGGGTATTGCCAATACGTCATCGGCAAGTTGTTTGATGAGCCTTTTGTGTGAATTACCAATTGAACAATGCGTGGGTCGTGGTACAGGTTTGAGTGATACAGGGTTAGATGAGAAGAAACAAGTTTTAGCCAAAGCGATTAATTTGCATCAATTGGATGGCACAGACGCCATGCAGGTATTAGCGACTTTCGGTGGTTTTGAGATTGCGATGATGGTAGGCGCAATGCTGCAAGCTGCTGAGCAACAATGCACGCTGTTGATCGATGGATTCATTACGACAGCCGCGTTATTGGTGGCCGTGAAATTACAGCCGAATATTCTGCATTATTGCGTGTTCACGCATTGTTCTGATGAGTCTGGTCACAAAGCGATGTTGGACTGTTTGAAAGTGAAACCTTTGCTGAATATTAATCTACGTTTGGGCGAGGGCACAGGTGCCGCTTTGGCATACCCATTGGTGTTGGCTGCTATTAACTTCTTAAACGAAATGGCCTCTTTTGAATCAGCCAGTGTTTCACAAAAGACTTAAACCAAAGACTTAAAACTAAAGATTAAATAGGATGAATGACTTAATTAAACATAATTGGCGTTACTTTTTAACCGCTGTCATGTTCTTCACACGTGTGCCTATCACTTTAGGTGATTTTGCAGAGTCAGATCTCAATAAATCAACACGCTTTTTTCCGTTGGTCGGTATTCTGGTGGGGGCTGTTGGCGCGCTGGTGTTCTGGCTGAGTGATATGTTGTTGCCATTGGAGGTGGCTGTTTTACTCAGCATGGTTGCTACCATCTTATTGACAGGAGCATTCCATGAAGATGGGTTGGCAGACGCGATTGATGGCTTGGGCGGCGGCTGGAGTAAAGAGCAAGTGCTTACTATTATGGTGGATTCGCGCCTTGGTAGTTATGGCGCGATAGGACTGGTACTTGCATTGCTTACCAAATATCAGGCTTTAAGTTATCAAATGGCGGCATTTATACCGGTATCAATTGTGGCTGGGCATGCACTTAGTCGCTTATGTGCAGTGTTGGTGATGTTCACACAAAGCTATGTGAAGACCGAAGGCAAGTCCAAGCCGTTAGCAACACAATTGAGCCTGCATGAGCTTGTCATCGCTACCTTCTTTGGTTTGTTACCCATGATGTTGCTTGACATGAAGTTTTTAGCCGCGCTAGTGCCTGTAGTGATCGTCTGGCTATGGTTCAGTACAAAAATTAAAACACGAATCGGCGGCTACACGGGTGATTGTTTGGGGGCCATGCAACAACTCACCGAGATTGCGTTCTATGTGGGTTTGTTAGCGAGTGCCACCTTGTTCGTTAGTCAATAAGCGCTCAATATGAAAATCACTTTAGTACGCCATACCTCTTTAGATGTTGAACCTAGCATCTG
>DATHXI010000042.1:0-30143 GCA_035459705.1 Methylotenera sp.
TTACGCGGTCGTGTAAAGGACGAATTTTCATACGATTTCTCCAAAAATTAAATGACGATAATCAAACGATTCAATTATCTAAAACTAAAATTAGTAAACTCAAGTGGTTAAGACTTGAGTTGTTGTATTGCAAATGGTTGAGTTCTAACCATTCAGGGCAGGTGCAATTTTAGCACTCAAACCCCTCGAGTGCTAGTATTGGGTCAATTGACTGGATTTCAAGGTCAAATTGGCAAGATTAGTTGCATGGACGGATATTTAATTGATTTCTATGGTCTTTTAAATGTCAGACTGGCAAAGTCTAAACATTGTCGCTCAGCCGTGTGCTGGAAAAGATTGGCTAAACACCTTATGCTATACACAGTTCTAATCTCTAATTAAGTATGCAAATGACAAAAAATGAATCAGCGATCGAGCAAATCAACCTTGGCTACAATGAGCAAGAGGATCGCTTATTGCTGAAGCTAGGCTTGGTTGATAAAACTGAGATTGCTGTTTGGATTACGCGGCGCTTGTGTAAATTAATGTGGGGCTTGTTGCAAAATTCAAGCAGCAACCTTCTACCACCAGTGGTACAAGAAATCAGCCCTAAGGCCGCCGCACCTAGTCATAAAGATCAAGCAATAGAGAACTTTGCTCGCGAGGTCGCTGAGCAAAAGTCTATAGAAAATATGGATTTCAAATCTGAATATCTCACTGATCGTCAAACACGGACGGACGAACCCATGCTGGCTGCGCAGTGTGCAATCATCACTTATGAAGACATGCTGCCATCAGGCAAACCTAAGCCACCAGCGTTGGCGCTGGAATGTACAAATGGGCAAACAGTCAAAATGGCATTGAGTAATGAGCTTATCCATGCCGTCACCAATATGATGCAGTTGGCAACGCGTGAAGCTGGGTGGGATTTGTTAATGACGGGAGATAAAACGCAAGTCGGTCTTAATCCTATCCAACAAGTTTTACACTAAAAATACTATATCCATATGCAATATCGCCCATTAGGTAATACCGACATACAGGTTTCTGCTCTCTGCTTAGGCACCATGACTTATGGTGACCAAAATACCGAAGCAGAGGCACACGCACAGCTAGATTACGCAATGGCGCAAGGTATCAACTTTATTGATACTGCCGAAATGTACCCAGTACCACCAAAGGCCGAGACCTACACGCGCACTGAAACCATTGTGGGTAACTGGTTGAAAAATCAGCCACGTGACAAGATTATCTTAGGCGGTAAAGTCGCCGGGCCACGTCGTGGCATGGATTGGATACGCGGCGGGCCGCCCTCGTTGGACCGGGCTAATATCCGCGAGGCGATTGAGGCCTCATTAAAACGCCTGCAAACGGATTACATCGATGTTTACCAGTTGCATTGGCCGGAGCGTAACGTGCCAATGTTCGGCCAATACCAGTTTGATCCGGCGAATGAATTTGAAACCAAGCCGCATCACCAAGGACAGCAAAAACAGTGGGTGAGTATCCATAACCAGTTAGAAACATTGGCTGAGCTTGTTAAAGAAGGCAAAGTGCGGGCTATTGGCCTGTCTAACGAACAGCCCTGGGGATTGATGGAGTTTTTACGTATTGCCAGGGAATATGATCTACCGCAGGTGGCCAGCCTACAAAACTGCTACAACCTCATCAACCGCGGTATGGAATTTGGCATGACGGAAATACTTTACCGTGAAAACGTGAGTTTGCTTGCGTATTCACCACTGGCGTTCGGGCACTTAACCGGCAAGTATATTGATGACCCTGCAGCAAAAGGCCGTGTTACTATGTTTTTAGGCTATGCGCAACGCTACAAGAAACCGAATGTGCCAACTGCGAGTGCTGTTTATACTGCGCTAGCCCGTCAACATGGCATGACGCCTACCCAAATGGCACTTTCATTTGTTTATCACCGCTGGTTTGTCACCAGTACCATTATTGGTGCCACTTCCATGCAGCAGTTAAAAGAAAATATAGACGCATGGCAATGTCATTTGCCAGCAGAAGTGTTGAATGAGATAGAAATGATGCATTTAAAGTATATGAACCCAGCACCATAAAGTTGCTAACAATAAGGAATAATATGTATCGAAGCACACATGGTCTATTGAGCTATTTGGTATGTATGTCTGGATTAGTATTATTTTCCTTATCTACCCGAGCTAATGAAGTTATCACGGTTGAACAAGCGTTGCTTAAATGCAAAACTACTTACCCCTCCCAGTTTGAATCAAAAAAAAGATTAGCGTGTTTCGATAGTATCAGTACTCCAGCTATTGAAACGACCGCAGAAAATGCACTCACAGAGGATGCTGAGAAACCTAGTGAGAATTTGCCTAAAAAGGGCACTACGGTTGCCGTTAAGAAAACCAATAATGACCTCAGTTATATAGAGCGGAAATGGCGTCTTACTTCAGAGGGTGACTGGGATATCAGTGATTTTGAGACATACAAATCCAATTATCTTTTAATTATGCAAACCGATAATACCAATGACACGCCTTACAGTCCGAATCAAATCAATGTGGCAGATCGTAATTTGGATACACAGGATTTGAAGTTTCAGCTGAGTTTAAAAACAGAGCTGCTCCATAACATCCCCTTAATTAATAGTTTGCCTTATGTCACCAGCTCTAGAGTTTGGGCTGCTTATACACAGCAATCTTACTGGCAGATTTTTGATAGCGGTGCTTCCAGGCCTCTGCGTGAGAACGATTATGAGCCGGAGCTTATTCTATCTTTAGGCATTGATAACGAAGTGAACGGGGTGAAGAACAATTACATCCCTAGAATGCTGAATCTTGGTGTGGTGCATCAATCGAATGGTCGCTCTAATCCGGTTTCTAGAAGTTGGAATCGTTTTTATGTGGAAGGCGGCTGGGAGCTCACGGATCGATTATCTTTGATGGTGCGTCCATGGTGGCGTATTCCAGAGAGTGATAAGAAAGACGATAATCCAGATATAGAGAAATATCTTGGTTACGGGGATCTAACATTGAGATGGGAAACACCTTCACGTAAAACGGCTGTATCAGTTTTGTTACGTAATAACTTACGCAGTGATAATAAGGGTTTTGCGCAGATTGATTTACAACAGCGCGTCTTTAATAACCCTTACATCAAACTGCACTTGATGCTTTCTAGTGGCTATGGCGAAAGCTTGCTGGATTATAATCATTCACAAAATATTTTTGGTTTTGGGCTCTCGCTGGGCGAGTAATGATAAGTAATGTCGTGCAATATGAATAATCAATCAATACTCAATCGTAGTCTGCATGCTGTGTGGCACCCATGCACACAGATGAAACAACATGAAACTTACCCGCTCATCCCCATTAAAAGCGGTGATGGCGTTTGGCTTTACGATGTTGAAGGCAAGCGCTATCTGGATGCGGTAAGCTCATGGTGGGTCAATCTGTTCGGGCACAATAACCCACGTATTAAAGATGCAATCAAGCAGCAACTGGATACGCTAGAGCATGTAATGTTGGCAGGGTTTACGCATGAGCCGGTGGTTGAACTGTCAGAAAAACTGGCCCAGCTCACAGGCTTAGGCCATGCGTTCTATGCCAGCGACGGTGCAAGCGCTACTGAAATCGCGCTCAAGATGAGTTTCCATTATTGGCGCAATACTGACAAACCCAAGAAAACCAAGTTCATTAGCTTGCAGAACAGTTACCACGGTGAAACCTTAGGCGCGCTGAGTGTTACCGATGTAGCGATCTTCAAAGACACTTACGCACCACTGCTGATGCAGTCCGCACAGATGCCGAGTCCGGATTTTAGGTTGGCTGAGGTTGGTGAGAGTGCTGAAGACTATGCATTACGCTGCGCAGATGCACTGGAGCAATATATCCAAACGCACCATACGGAATTGGCAGCATTCATCATTGAACCGCTAGTGCAATGTGCCGCGGGCATGGGCATGTATGATGCAGAGTATTTGCGACGTGCCAGCGAGATCTGCAATCAATATGATGTGCATTTGATTGCTGACGAGATCGCCGTAGGTTTTGGCCGCACAGGCACCATGTTCGCCTGTGAATACGCCGGTGTCTTACCCGATTTCATTTGCCTTTCCAAAGGCATCACCGGTGGTTATTTGCCGTTATCAGCAGTGCTGACTACAGATGAAATTTATCAAGCCTTCTACGATGACAGTACGGCAAAGGGCTTTTTGCATAGTCACAGTTACACTGGCAATCCACTGGCTTGCAGTGCTGCATTGGCAACGTTGGCAATCTTTGAGTCCGACAATGTGTTAGAAAAAAACAAAGAGAAAGCTGCTTACTTAAACCAGAAAATGCAAGTGCTTACTGACCTGCCAATCCAGCATCTACGGCATCAAGGTATGATTTCTGCATTTGATGTCATCACCAATAATCCAGCATTCTCTAGAACGTGTTATGCCGAAGCATTGAAGCAAGGGTTGCTGCTACGCCCGATTGGCAATACCGTATATTTCATGCCACCTTATACGATTAGCGAGTCTGAAATAGACTTTATGGTGCATGCTACGCAACAGGTACTGCAAGCCACTATATGAACAAACTGATATGAAAAAAGTAATGAAAAATATTGTCGGAATGTTTGTGTTAATGGCGAGTCAGTTAGCACATGCAGAATTACCAAATAGCGTGAATGTCGAGTTGGAAAAGATTGGTTTGTCGGCAAACAATGTGTCGGTCTATGTGCAGGCTCTGACAGAGCAACCCGCATTATTAAACAAACCGTTAATTACACATCAAGCGACAGCCCCGCTCAATCCTGCAAGTACTATGAAGTTGCTTACAAGCTATGCAGGTCTGGCTCTGCTGGGCCCAGCCTATAGATGGAAAACGGAAGTGTATGCGGATGGCAACCTCGCCAATGGTGTTTTAGACGGTAATCTGTATCTTAAGGGGTATGGCGACCCTAATCTGACCACAGCCGATTTTTGGCGCCTACTCAGCAGTCTGCGTCAGCAGGGTGTGAAACAGATTAAGGGCGATCTGATTATAGATAGCAGCTACTTTACCAGCCAGGCACAATCTGCAGGCAGTTTTGATGGCGAAGCAACCCGAGCTTACAACGCTATACCCAGTGCGCTGACAATTAACGGTAAGACCACTAGTTTTCGTTTTGACTCAAATGCCAGTCAAGTGAGCCTGACGTTTGAGCCTAACCTATCAGAGCTTAAGGTAAATAACCTGCTTAAGATTGGTAATGTGGATTGCGCAGCTTGGCGTAGTGCTTTGCGTTACGATATCAAGCAAGAAGGTGACAGTGCCACTGTGACTTTTAGTGGCGCTTACCCTGCCAACTGCAATGAAAAGTACTTCGAGTTACTGGTGCTTGATGAAAATAATTACAACTTGTCTTTATTCCGTAAATTGTGGCTAGGCTTGGGCGGTAGTTTTAGCGGCAAGCTACGTGTGCAGAATGTGCCGATTAATGCATTGAGATTGATGCAACAAGATTCGGAAACGCTGGCACAGACGCTAATCGATATTAACAAGTGGAGCAACAATCTGATGGCGCGTCAGCTACTGCTGACGATTGCGGCAGAAAAAGTCGGCCTGCCAGCAACGGAAGATAATGGCACATTAGCGATCAATCGTTGGTTGGTGTCACAAGGGCTGAATTTTAATGAATTGGTGATTGAAAATGGCTCTGGTTTGTCGCGGGCAGAACGCATCAGTGCTGAACATCTAGGTGCCTTGTTAGTGCATGCTTACTATAGCCCAGTGATGCCTGAACTCATGGGTTCACTTCCGGTGCTGGCGGTAGATGGCACCATGTTAAAGCGCATGAGAAATAGTAGTGCACAAGGCAGGGCACATTTAAAAACTGGTTCTATCAATGGCGTATATAGTATGGCTGGCTACGTGCTCGGGCAAAATGGTAAGCGCTATGTGGTGGTTTTTATTGCCAACAATGCCAAGGCGCCGCTGACTAAACCCGCGCAAGATGCGCTCTTAGAATGGGTGTATAGCCAGTAACTCTGTAAGCGTTTAGCAATGAACTACATAAAATTTCTAGTATCATATTAGGGATTTATCATTAAAAAATATGGAACATTAATGAAATACCATCACACTTTAATTAGCCTAGTACTCGCTTGTTTCGTAACGGCGGGTTGCAAAGCAGAATCAACAAACTCTACACAGGAAAAACCAGCAATGACGCAGAACATTACAGAATTACAAAAAATTGATACGCAAGTAGGCACAGGCCGCGAAGCCGAAGTTGGCTTTAATGTCACCGTACATTACACGGGCTGGTTATACGACGCTGCTGCTGAAGGTGGTAAAGGTAAGAAATTCGATAGCAGCTTAGACAGAAGCTCACCTTTCAATTTCTTCTTAGGCGGCGGCCAAGTGATTCAAGGTTGGGACGAAGGCGTGCAGGGCATGAAAATTGGCGGCAAACGTACGCTGATCATTCCTTCAGAGATGGGTTATGGCGCACGCGGTGCTGGTGGCGTGATTCCGCCGAATGCCAATCTAATATTTGATGTTGAACTATTAGACGTTAAGTAAAAGTGTAACTTTCGTCACCATACGGCGTCGCTCACAAAAAATAATGCCTTACATATAACGCATATGCTGCGGCCTTATTTTTTGTTCTCGCCTAGTCTGGTTTATCGCACCAATCTTGTAACTTTAGTTACTTAGATTTGGTGGCGATGCCCTAAACGGGTAGAAATTTACATTTTTTGGAGAGTTTAAGTGCAAGTAAAAATCAAATGGATAGACGGTGTTAGTTTCGTCGGTGAATCGGAAACCGGTCATGCGGTAGTGTTGGATGGTGCGCCTGAGAACGGTGGCCGTAATATTGGCATGCGACCAATGGAAATGTTGCTTATTGGCATGGGTGCTTGCACTTCGTTTGATGTGGTGACTATCCTTAAAAAATCTCGCCAGCCAATCGTGAATTGTGTGGCCGAGATTGATGCCGATCGCGCTGATGAAATCCCTAAAGTGTTTACTAAAATCCACGTGCATTTTGTGGTGACCGGCACTGGCTTGAATGCAAGCCAAGTCGAGCGTGCAGTGAAGTTATCAGCAGAAAAATATTGCTCAGCTTCTATCATGCTGGGGAAAGTCTGCGAGATTACGCATGACTTTGAAATTGTTTCACCTGCAGGCGCTTTTGTAGAGGGTGTAGTGTAATGACTACATCGCAAACTTCTAGACCAGGTGGCATGCTAGGTATCCGCCATATAGCGCTGTTTGTAAAAGAGCTGGAAACTTGTGTGAAGTTTTATGTGGAAATCATGGGCATGCGTATTGAATGGCAGCCTGATCCTGATAACGTCTACCTGACTAATGATGGCGATGTGTTTGCATTGCATAGAGTGGACTATGATCCAGCGCCGACACAGCGCTTGGATCACATTGGTTTTGTGCTGAATTCAGCGGATGACGTAGATCGTTGGTACGAGTTTTTTGTGAAAAATGGAGTGCGTATCACTGAAGCGCCTAAAACGCATCGTGATGGCGCACGTGGATTTTATTGTCTAGATGCGGTTGGGCATTTGCTGGAGCTGATTTACCATCCGCCAGTATCGCAATTTGAAGCATTGAAAATTAGTGGTAGCGAATAATAAATAAGTGCTTTAAGTAAACTAAAAGCACTTATTTATATCATTGGTTAAGACTTGATTTCTATCACCTTCACCTTGAGCGGTTGCTCATCTTCCAAGATATTCAGTAATCTATCCACATTCGGGTGTTTGCCCGGACAGTTTTCAGCATCTTCAGTGTGCTCTGCATAAAGACTCAAGCCTTCCACTGCTGCATCTAAAGAGATGTCGCCATACATGCGCCACAGGTGGTGATAGACCTTTATTGAACCTTGACTACCAGGTTTGTTTTCAATCACGCCTGCAGGGGTGCCATCGTTATTGTAGAGCTCAATACGCTGCACATGCGAGGCATCATCCAAAGTTTGTAATACTTCGCTAAATTTTTGCATAACCCAGTAACCTTTATAAATAGTATGTAGAAGATGTCATGAGTTTCGACATTTTCTTCATGAAAAACTTTGCAGGGGCCGGTAGCTCCGCCGCGCCATGTTGCTTGGCTTCATTAGCGTGCTTAGCTTCGTCCTGCTGCATTTGCTCAATAATCTTACGCGTCTTTTGGTCAGACTCTGGCAATTTATCCAGATGGCTCGCTAAATGCTCTTCCACCTGTTTTTCAGTTTCAGCCAAAAAGCCCAAATTCCATTTGTCACCTAGGGCGCCAGCGACCACGCCCATCGTAAAAGAACCCGCATAAAATATCGGGTTCAGTATGCTGGTGCGCCCACCTAGTTGTTGAATGCGGGTTTCGCACCATGCCAAGTGCTCAGTTTCTTCTTGCGCCGCTTGCTTTAAAGCCGCGGTGGTTGTGGCCGAGTTCGCGGTGAGTGCTTGGCCGCTATAGAGTGCTTGTGCACATACTTCACCGGTATGGTTCACGCGCATTAACGCACTTGCCTGTTTCTTTTCGGCGGCGCTTAGGTTGGCATCCACAATGTCAGCATCGGGATGCGCACGCAAACTACGTGGTTGCGCAAGCAAGGTGCGTAAACCTTTGTCGAACTCAGTAATCAGAGTGTCTATATTTAATCTGTTTAGCATGAATATATTTTACGCTTAAATGGCGGCAGTAAACCAGTAAATGGCTTATCAGTGGAGTATATTTACTTGAGCAAATTACTCACACGCCAAAGCCCATTTGTTTGGCAATGATTTGTATTGGATGCAAGACCGTGACTGTTGAGTTTTTCTCACGTAAACCATTGGCGATATGCAGGCCGCAGCCGATGTTAGACGTTACAAGTACGGTGACGTTATTGGACGTAATCGCATTTAATTTATCGTCGCGTAAGCTGCTTGCCATTGTATTTTGCGTCAACATATAAGCACCTGCACCACCGCAGCATTGACCATTGCCAGCCAGCGGTTGAATATCCGCACCAGGTATTTTCTTCAGTAAATTGTAAACTGATTGATGACTTTTTTGCACATTGCGCAAAGTGCAGGGGTCTTGCACATAAATACGTTCGTCCAGCGCTTGGATTTTCACATTTGCCCAATCACAAGACATCAGAAAGGCACTGATATCCTGAATTTTATGCTCAGGTAAGTAATCGTTTAAACCAGCACCACAGCCGCTGGCGACTGAAATTACAGGCATCATCTTGTCAAAGCTGGATTGATTAATGGCCACCAATTCCTGTGCTTCCTGCGCGTCACCCATTTGTCTGGCAATGCTGCCGCAGCAGGTTTGCTGGCTAGGAATATGCACATCCACACCAAGTTTATTCAGGACATAGATACTGGCTTTAAGGGTTTGGCTATCAAACGCACTAGTGGCACAGCCGAGGAACAGGCTAACGGCGGCTTTTTTGTTTGAAGTTGCCGGATAGAAGGTTTTCCAAGTCGTTGGTTGTTCAAGTTTGGGTAATAGTTTTGCTGCGGGTAATAAGCGTTGCGCTAAGCCAGCGAGCTTGCATTGCTGCAGCAACCACAGTAGCCAGCTGGCAGGTTGGCGTAAATAACGATGGCGAATGAACGGTTTTGCAATCGTTAACCACATATTATGTTTTTGAATATGCAATGCGCGTGAGGTATCTACCAAAGCGCCATAATTAACGCTATTGGGGCATGCGGATTCACAACTGCGACAGCTTAAACATAAGTCGATATGTTCTTTAAATCGTGCATTATTGGGCAAAATATCTTGTGCCACGGCGCGCATCAATTGAATGCGGCCACGCGGTGAATCAGCCTCAGAACCGGTTTTCCTATAAGTAGGGCAATGCGGTAGGCACAAACCGCAAGCTACGCAGCGGTCAGCTTCTATAACCAAGGACTCTATGGATAATGACATGGCATTATTATAAACCTCTCGCACACTTGAAATTGCGCCTTATGAAGTTTGCGGGCATAAAAAATCCGCCTTAGCTTCAAGGCGGATTGATTTAGAACTACGTTTACTATTGTTGCGTTTTCGCAGCCTCTACTTTAGGTGGCTCAGATTTGATGACAGGCAAACCTTTAAGTAGATTCATTGCTTGTGTGAACTGAATATCATCTTTGCTGGCTGGCTCAATTGGGCCTGTAGGCTCAGCAAATTTCTTCTCATTCAATTTTTCTTTAGCCACATTTTTTGCCGGCTCAGCTAATTGGAGCACCTTAAGCTCTTCAGCTTCTTTTGGATTCGTAAGATGGCGAGTTAAATCTGCCTCGCGAATATTATCTGATTGGTCAGTACCATCTTCAACAATAATGTCCGGCACAATACCTTTAGCCTGAATTGAACGACCTTTAGGAGTGAAGTAGCGTGCGGTTGTCAGCTTGATAGCCGCACCGTTATTCATTGGCATAATGGTTTGCACAGAGCCTTTACCAAAACTTTGTGTGCCTAAAATGGTGGCACGTTTGTGGTCTTGTAATGCGCCTGCGACGATTTCTGACGCTGAAGCTGAACCGTTATTGATCAATACTGCCATTGGTACCGTTTTCAAATAGGTAGGCAAGTCACGCAAGTAATCTTCACGTGCGCCACCGCGAACATAGTTCTCAGGGTTGGCAGTCAGTTGCATTTTCGCATCTGGTGCACGACCTTCTGTATAAACCACTAACTCACCTTTTGGTAAGAACGCAGCTGAAACACCTACAGCGCCATTCAACAAACCACCAGGGTCGTTACGCAGGTCTAAGATAAAGCCTTTGAAAGGCCCTTTGTTCTCAGCATCCATAGTTTTGATGGCTTTTGCAAGATCTTCACCGGTATGTTCTTGGAACTGAGTCACACGAACGTAAGCGTAGCCTGGCTCAACCAATTTATATTTAACGCTTTTGTTTTTGATGATAGCGCGTTGTAGTGTGAATTTTAGTGGCTTGGTTTCGCTTTTACGCAGTACGGTCAATACGATAGATGTATCTGGTTTGCCGCGCATGCGTTTCACTGCATCGTTTAAGCTCATGCCTTTTACTGGCGTGTCATCTAATTTCATGATGAGGTCGCCGCTTTTGATACCTGCTTTATAAGCGGGGGTGTCTTCGATTGGTGAGACGACTTTGACCAAACCGTCTTCCATGCCAACTTCAATACCCAGGCCGCCAAACTCACCTTGAGTAGTTGCTTGCATGTCCTTGAAGGCATCTGCATCCATGTAAGTGGAGTGTGGATCCAAGCCGGTTAACATGCCGCTGATCGCTTCAGAGATCAGTTTTTTGTCTTCAACTGGCTCTACATAATCACTTTTTACTTTACCGAACACTTCTGCAAAAGCGCGCAAATCTTCAATCGGAAGTTGTTGTTTGACCATTTTTTCTGCAACAGCAGAGTAGGTCAGACTCAACATGAGGCCGAGCACTAACCCGACACCAACAAGTCCAATTTTTGCAAAACCGCGATATTTTCTCTTAACTTGCATGTATTTTTTGTTCCTAAATAGATAACATCATTGTGTTATAAGACACACTTAGTTTTAATAGTTTCAAATTCAACTAAATTATATTCAACACTGAATATTTAATACACAATTAGAACTAAAGTATAACAGCAAGGATATGTAAATTGGGCGAGCACATTATTGAAATTACTTATTGCACACAATGCCGTTGGCTGCTGCGGGCGGCATGGCTGGCACAGGAATTATTGACCACATTTGAGCAAGACCTTACCAGCGTTGCCTTGAAACCGGGCAGCAATGGTATCTTTGAGATTAAGCTCAACGGCACGCTGCTTTTTTCACGTAAAGACGCGGGGCGTTTCCCCGAAGCGAAAGAAGTAAAGCAACTGGTGCGCGATCATATCGACCCTACACGCGATTTGGGGCATAGCGACAGACCATCTACGTAACCTTGTTGATACTGACAATGCGAACTATTTGCAATTCTGCAAAGTTTTTTTGTTTGGACTACACTTCTCACATTGAGCTTTTATGCTCATAACGCACACTGAAA
Source organism: Methylotenera sp. (assembly GCA_035459705.1). Lineage (GTDB taxonomy): Bacteria > Pseudomonadota > Gammaproteobacteria > Burkholderiales > Methylophilaceae > Methylotenera. Next base: position 11,945 of record DATHXI010000042.1, read on the forward strand.
GAAGGAGAATAAAATGGCTGCAGATCATGGTACAAATAGCCCGGTAGTAAAGGCACTCAACACGATTCTAGAATTTGAACTGGCAGGCGTTGTTCGTTATACACACTACGCATTGATGGTATTTGGTTACAACCGTATTCCTATCGTTTCATGGTTACGTGGTCAAGCCACTGAGTCATTAGCGCATGCCGATAAAGCAGGTGAGATTATTACCCATTTAGGCGGACATCCGTCTTTATCAATTGGCCCTTTGCTTGAAACGCACAATCATGACATTGGTGATATCTTGCGTGAATCATTGGCACACGAAACTGCCGCACTCAATGCCTACAAAGCTTTGCTTAAACTGGTTGAAGGCGACTCTGTGATGCTTGAGGAATATGCACGCGAGATGATTTATCAAGAAGAGTTACATCTAGGTGAAGTAGACAAAATGCTGCGCAAACCTGGCGACGTTGCTAAATTTCATGCTTAATTTACTCTTGAGTTAACTACAGTAGGTAAGAAAAAGCGGCTTAGAAAGCCGCTTTTTTATTGGGATGCTTCTTTAGAGTTTTCTATGCGTTGTGCGCCATTAAAACGCTTGGCCCAATAGCCATCTTGCATGCTTTCTACCCTTACTTTACCGCCGCTGCTTGGTGAATGGATAAAGCGGTTATTGCCGACATAGATGCCAACGTGAGAAAAAGCGGATTTAAGCGTATTAAAAAATACCAAATCGCCCGGCTGTAGCTCGTTTTTAGGGATGGTGGTGCCGAGTTGACTAATTTCTATGGCGCTGCGAGGCAGGCTTAGAGTAGTTGCTTGCTTGAATACATAACGAACAAAACCGCTGCAATCGAAACCAGTTTCCGGTGAATTACCGCCGTACTTATAACGAACGCCAGTGAGACTGAGTGCGTTTACCAATACCTCGCGTGCGCGTTCTGACCAGTTGCCTTCATTTTCATATTGGCTTGCTAATGCTTCATTCTGTGCTGCATTTTGTGCGTCTGATTTTTCTGCTTTAGGCTCTACGGCGGCGCAAGAGGTGCTGGTGAGAGCCAGCAGTAAGCATAACAAATAGGAGGTTTGGGTAAATTTAATCAAGGCTCGATTATATGAAATTAACTGGAATATGCAAACGTTAACGAAAAACTATGTCATATCACTATCATTCCAGTACACCAACTCGTGGGATAATCTGACTCTTATGAGTACACATACTATTCAGCAAGTGTTTGAGAAAGATGGCATTCTTGCGGCACACATCGAAGGTTACAGCGAGCGTAGCCAGCAACTAGAGATGGCATTGGCCATTGCCGATGCTATCGAAAATAATACCCAGCTAGTGGCCGAAGCCGGTACTGGCACAGGTAAAACCTTTGCCTACCTTGTGCCTGCGCTGCTCACAGGCGGTAAAGTCATTATCTCTACCGGCACCAAAAACTTACAAGACCAATTATTCAGCCGTGATTTACCGAATATACGTGATGCGCTGAAAGTCCCTGTCACGGTGGCGATGCTCAAAGGCCGCTCCAACTATGTGTGTCACTATCACTTGGAACGTGCCAACCAAGAAGGAAGATTCGCTTCGCGTGAGGATGCCAAGTATCTGCATGTGATTAAAACCTTTGCAGAAAATAGCAAAACTGGTGATAAGAGTGAGCTGAATACTGTGCCAGAGAATGCCACTATTTGGCCGAGTGTGACTTCTACACGTGACAATTGTTTGGGTGCTGATTGCAGTTATTACAAAGACTGTTTCGTCATGGAAGCGCGTAAACAGGCGCTTGCGGCTGATGTGGTGGTGGTGAATCATCACTTATTCTTTGCCGATGTGATGCTGCGTGATGAAGGTGTCGCCGAGTTGTTACCTAGCGCCAATACTGTGATATTCGATGAGGCACATCAATTGCCAGAGGTGGCGGGTTTGTTCTTTGGCGAGGATGTTTCAACCAGTCAGTTGATCGAATTGGCTCGTGATTGCACTGTGGCGCATTTATCGGTGGCGAAAGATTGTATCGAATTAGGTAAGGCCATTCCTGCCTTGGAAAAGGCCGCCAAAGATTTCAGGCTGGTATTTGCTTACGAAGGTTCGCGTTTCCCGGTACAAAAAGCCTTAGCACTTAAAGGCTTTGAAGCGGCTTTTGAGCATATGCAAACGCAATTAAAGGCATTGTCGAATGTGCTGGAAACGCAGGCTGCGCGTGACCCGATACTGGAAAAATGCTGGCAACGCAGTGAGGCTTTACGAGAATTATTCAGCCGTTGGCAATCTGCCGAAAACAATAATCTGGTGCGCTGGGTGGAAGTGTTCACGCACTCTGTGCAGCTGCATGCAACGCCTTTGAGTGTGGCAGAGGGTTTTGGCAAGCAGCTCAACGCGCAGCCGCGCGCATGGATATTCACTTCAGCTACTTTAGCCGTAAAAAGTGATTTTAGTCATTATGTTGCCCAAATGGGTTTGCATGCGGCGACTACCGGCTTTTGGGATAGCCCATTCAATTATCAGCAGCAAGCGCTTTTGTTTGTACCGCCCGATATGCCAGACCCGAATAGCCCAAGTTATACCGCCAGCGTAGTCGCTGCGGCATTGCCTGTACTACAAGCCAGTGGCGGCAGAGCATTCGTACTCTCCACCAGCTTGCGCGCCATGCGTGAGATACATGCCTTATTAAAAGATGCGTTTATAGAAAATGGCATTGAAAGCCCATTGTTGTTGCAAGGTGAAAGTTCGCGTACCGAATTGCTAGACCGTTTCCGTAAGCTTGGTAATGCTGTGTTAGTTGGCTCACAAAGCTTTTGGGAGGGCGTAGATGTGCGTGGTGAAGCACTTTCGGTAGTGATTATCGACAAATTACCGTTTGCGCCACCAGATGATCCAGTTTTGTCCGCACGCGTTGATAAACTCAATGCAGAAGGCAAAAATGCCTTTATGGAATATCAGTTGCCGTATTCGGTGATTACCTTGAAACAAGGTGCTGGGCGCTTGATACGTGACGAGAACGACAGGGGTGTGCTTATGATTTGCGACCCGCGCCTGATTAGTAAATCTTACGGTAAGAGAATCTGGCAAAGCTTGCCGCCGTTTAAGCGCACAAGAAATATTGCAGAAGTCGAAGCCTTTTTTGAGGTGTCAGTGACTGACTAGCCACATGCTGTTGATTCCCGAAGCTGAATATGAACTCACTGCCATTCGTGCCCAGGGGGCGGGTGGGCAGAATGTGAATAAAGTCTCCAGTGCGATTCATCTGCGGTTTGATATCCCGGCTTCGTCATTAAGTGATTGGTTAAAAGAAAAGTTACTCAATACCAAAGACAATCGCATCACCGATGAAGGCGTTTTAGTAATTAAAGCCCAGCAATTTCGTACCCAAGAAGTGAATAAAAAAGATGCAATCAAGCGCCTGCATGACATTGTGAATGCGGCAAATCAAGTGAAACCGATGCGTTATGCGACGCGTCCGACATGGGGGTCACAAAAGCGCAGATTAGAAAACAAAACACAACGCGGGCAAATTAAGCAGATGCGTGGCAAAATAGCGTCTGAATAACTGAATTTAAATCCAACGTGAATTTATTAGCACTTGATACCTCTACAGAATACCTTTCGCTTGCTATTGTAAAAGGCAGTGAAACCTTTACCTTTGATGTGCTTGCCGGGCAAACACACTCGCAGATTATTTTGCCGCAGATTCAAGCATTGCTAGAAACGGCAGGATTGCAATTAAAAGATTTGCAGGGCATTGCGTTTGGTGCCGGCCCGGGCTCGTTTACAGGGGTGCGTATTGCCGCTGGGGTGGCGCAAGGCTTGGGCTTTGGAGGTAACTTACCTGTAGTGGCTGTGTGTACGCTAATGGCGCTGGCCGAAGCTAGTGGCGCAAGCAAAGTCATTGCATGTTTGGACGCACGTATGGGTGAGGTGTATCACGCTGCCTATGTAAAGGTAGCTGAAGAATGGCAGGCGGTGATTGAACCTGGCTTGTACAAACCAGACGCGGTGCCAGTGATACAAGGTACTGCTTGGGTAGGTGCCGGCAGTGGCTGGCAGACTTATGGCGAGCAGTTATCAGTTATTTATGCTGAACAATTGTCGTCAATGCAGCCTGCATTATTACCTTCTGCCAGTGCGATATTGCAGCTTGCACAGCCTATATTCGCCAGAGGCGAAGCGAAGCCAGCACACGATGCTATGCCAATCTATATCCGTAATCGCGTCGCACTGAAAACTGCTGAGCGTGAACAAGGTTTGCGATTATGAGCGCGATGTTAAAAACACAATTTGCAATGTGCAAGTTCCGCCCAATGAAGATGACCGACCTGGATGCCGTGATGGCAATTGAGCCGCACATTTATACGCACCCTTGGACGCGTGGTAATTTTAGTGATTCATTGAATTCCGGCTACAGTGCCTGGGTATTGGAAAAAGGCAATGAGATGATTGGTTATGCCTTATTAATGATGGTGGTGGATGAAGCGCATTTGCTGAACTTGAGTATTGCCAAGCCTTACCAAAAACAAGGCTTAGGACGATATCTGCTGGAACATATGATACAGATTGCCAAAAATCATCATGCTGCGCATATGTTTTTAGAGGTGCGACCAAGTAATATTTCTGCCATCGCCTTGTACGAGAATATGGGTTTTAACGAAATGGCGATTCGGCGTGGTTATTATCCGGCAGAGACGGGGCGTGAAGATGCGGTGTTAATGGGGTTGGCGTTATGAGTTTGATGACGCGTGAAGATATGTTGCGTGAGCTTGAATTGCTACCGGTATGGACCTTGCGCAGCCCTATGCCGGCGCAACTTGAGCCAGAGTTGCCTATGCCTTTGCAAGTAGAGTCTGCGCCTGCAGTTGCGGTAATAGAAGCAGTAATAGAGACAGTTGTAGAAGAAGCTTTACCCGAGTCGCAAGTTTTCAGACATATCCTCAGTGAAGAGGGTGATTATCTATTTGTGCTCACCGATACTCCAGCACAAGCGGACGAGGAGCGTTTATTGCGTAATATTTTCATGGCGATGAAAGTGAAATCCAAGTCGCCAGTAGCCTCGGCAAACACTTTAGATATTTTTGCAGCAAGCAACGCTAAGCTAATAATCACGATGGGTGAGAAAGCTGTGCAAAGTTTGTTGCAAACTACGGAGTCATTAGAAAACTTACGCGGCAAAACCCATGCTTGGCAGGGCGCTAGATTAGTCGCTACTTATGATGCGGCGCATTTATTACAAACGTCTACGGACAAAGCAAAAGCATGGAATGATCTATGTTTAGCCATGCAGGCGTTGCAAGATATTAAAAACCTTAAATTTTAAAAGTGCTTGAAAACGCCTAATTAGCCACCATCTAGCATTACGTATAAGCCTGATCTATTACTAGTTATCAAATAAGGAATCAACAATGAAAAAACTATATTTAAAGCTCTTCACGGTCTTGCTGTTACTCAATCTCTCGGGTTGTGGCTACAACACTTTTCAATCGCTGGACGAAGAAGCAAAAGCGAGTTGGTCTGAAGTGCTTAACCAATATCAACGCCGTGCCGACCTTGTTCCTAACTTGGTGAATGTAGTTAAAGGTTACGCGGAGCACGAAAAAGAAGTGTTGACGGAAGTAGCCGACGCGCGCGCCAAGGTTGGCAGTTTGCAAGTGACAGCGGACGTATTGAATGACCCTGCAGCTTTTGCTAAATTCCAGGCGGCTCAAGGTCAACTGACTTCTGCACTTTCCCGTTTGTTAGCCGTTTCAGAAAATTATCCTAACTTAAAGGCTGACCAAGGTTTTAGGGATTTACAAGCACAGCTGGAAGGCACTGAGAACCGTGTGACGGTAGCCCGCAATCGTTATATTGAAACTATTAAAGCCTACAACGTTGAAGTGCGTTCTTTCCCACAAAACCTCACCGCTATGATGTTTGGCTACAAAACCAAACCTACTTTCGCGGTGGATAACGAGAAAGAGATTTCTGTAGCGCCAAAAGTAGAGTTCGGCGATAAGAAATAACCAGTTGTAAATCACGTGATCTCTTCTCTAAAAGCGAGTTTAGTCGCGCTCTGCGCATTGCTGCTGTTTGTATCAGGCAGTGCGCGCGCAGAGCTTGTCGCTGTTCCAGCGTTCAAGGCGCGTGTTACTGATCTAACGCAAACCCTCACCGCTGACCAGCAAGCCCAGCTTGAAGCAAAACTGGCTGCCTTTGAGCGTGAAAAAGGCAGCCAGATTGCCGTTCTAATCGTGCCTACAACCCAACCAGAAGACATTGCTCAATACTCTATCCGGGTAGTAGATGCATGGAAGCTGGGGCGCGCGAAGCAGGATGACGGCATCTTGATTCTGCTTGCTAAAGATGACCGCAAAATGCGCATCGAAGTTGGTTATGGTTTAGAAGGTGCGATTCCAGACTTAACAGCAAAACGTGTCATCACCGAAGTTATGGCGCCTAGTTTCAGGCAGGGTGACTATTATGGCGGCCTTAATAATGCTATCGATAAACTGATAGGTCTGATTGCTGGTGAGCAATTGCCTGCGCCTGCATCTAATGCAACGTCTGCAAATAATAACTTTGAAGGCATGTTGCCAATGCTATTGGTTGGTGGGCTAGTGCTTGGTGGTATTTTGCGTGCTATTTTCGGTAGTTTTTTTGGCGGGGCACTCACAGGCGGTGCACTTGGTACCTTAGCTTGGCTGCTAGGCGGTGGGCTATTCGTTGCAATTTTCTTTGGTATTGTGGCTTTTTTTATTACGCTCATGGGCGCATCTGGTTTAGGTCAAATGGGTGGGTACAGCGGTGGGTTGGGCGGTGGCGGATCAGGTGGCAGTGGCGATACGTTTTCAGGTGGTGGAGGCGGTGACTTTGGCGGCGGCGGTGCTTCCGGTGATTGGTAATGGAGAAAATTGATCATGTCACTTAAATCGATAAAACGTTTATGTAGGCATTTATTTATTCTACCTGGCGCGGTGAATAGAAGTTTTCCTGCGGACACCATGCGAAGAATAGAGGCGGCGATTGCGGAAAATGAAAGCCTGCACTCAGGTGAGATTCGTTTTGCAGTAGAGTCAAATTTAGAGGTGATTGATCTTCTAAAAAACAAGTCGGCTAAGAAACGTGCAATTGAAGTTTTTTCGCAATTACGCGTTTGGGATACCGAGCAAAACAATGGCGTGCTGATTTATTTACTACTCGCAGACCATGATTTTGAGATTTTGGCAGATCGCGGCATTCATCACCATGTAGGCGAAGAAGGCTGGGAGCGCATCAGTAAAGAGATGGAGCGGCTATTCAGGCAGGGTCAATTTGAATCAGGCATTGTGTATGGCATCAGCCAAATTGGTATGTTGCTTGCGCAACATTACCCAGCGAATGATAGCAATGTAAACGAGCTACCAAATGCGCCAGTTATTATGTAGCTTTGTACTCTTTTTTACGATATTGAATGCAGAAGCGGCGGTTTCTGACATTACTCGTATCTATCATGAGACACCAAATCTAAGTGCTTTCGAAATCTGTTCCGGCGGCGGCTGTGCCGAAATTCAGCATGTTGCATTGACTTTAGAAGAGTGGCAAAAAGTAGTAGCGGTTTTTGCAACTACGAAAGACGCACAAATCAACGCGGTACAAGAACGCAAGCAGATTGCAGATGCGATTGGCGTGCTGGAAAAGATTGTTGGTGTCAAAACAAATACTTTTACAGATCGCGCTGGCACCTTTGACAATGCCGCTTATCCCGGTCAACTTGATTGTAATGACGAAGCCATCAACACCACCACTTATATGCGCTTGATGCGGCAACAGGGCTTAATCAAATTGCATGAGATTGAAGACATGCGTACGCGCAACTTCTTTTTCACCGGCTGGCCGCATAGTACTGCGGTGATTCACGAGATTGCTTCTGGTCAGCGCTATGCGGTGGATAGCTGGTTTTATGATAATGCGATGCCGGCGACTATCGTACCGTTTGAACTCTGGAAATCAGGCTATATCCCAGCAGATAGTCCAATTAAGCACGAGCGTACCCAGTCCGCTAAATAAGTATTGCGGACTAAAACTCCTATTTTCGTGAAATTTCTGTAAAATTCGCACTTTGATTTTGCATCGATAAGAGCCTGTATGCGCGCCTCCCAATTTTTCTTCAATACCCAAAAAGAAGCCCCTAACGAAGCTGAACTGCAAAGCCATATTTTAATGGTGCGTGCAGGGCTGATTAAGCGTTTAGGCTCAGGCCTTTATAGCTGGATGCCGCTTGGTTTGCGCGTATTGCGTAAGGTCGAGGCCATCGTGCGCGACGAGATGAACAAAGCGGGTGCGCTAGAGCTATTGATGCCAGCGGTGCAGCCGAAAGAGTTGTGGGAAGAAACTGGTCGTTGGGCAGTATTTGGTCCACAGATGCTCAAAATCACCGATAGGCATGAGCGTGAGTTTTGTTTCGGCCCTACGCATGAAGAGGTGATTACTGATATCGCGCGCAAAGAGATACGCAGTTACAAGCAGTTGCCACTCAATTTCTATCAGATTCAAACCAAGTTCCGCGATGAGATTCGCCCACGTTTTGGTGTGATGCGTGCACGCGAATTTATGATGAAGGATGCGTATTCGTTCCACACGAATTTTGCATCGCTAGAGCAAACTTACCAAACTATGTACCAGGCGTACAGCAATGTATTTAATCGCTTGGGCTTGAAATTCCGTGCGGTAAAAGCAGACACCGGCGCTATCGGCGGCGATGGCTCACATGAGTTTCATGTGTTGGCGGATTCGGGTGAAGATGGCTTGGCATACTGCGATACTTCTGACTTTGCAGCCAATGTAGAGCTTGCAGAGGCCTTGCCAGAAACCAATACCAGAGCGGCTCCTGGCGATGCTATACATGAAGTGGAAACACCTAAGCAGACTGCCTGTGAAGATGTAGCCAAGTTACTAAATATTGGCATCGAAAAAACCGTTAAGGCGATTGCCTTGATTGTTAAGCAGGGCGGAAGCGACTTTTTTTACCTGGCCTTGCTGCGTGGAGACCATAACCTGAACGAAGTGAAATTAGGCAAGCTGGAAGGCTTTGCTGATTTCCGTTTAGCAACTGAAGAAGAAATCCGTGCACACCTGAACTGCCCGCCAGGCTTTATCGGTCCAGTACAAGTGAGTTCAGGCGTTACTGTGATTGCTGACCGTACCGTAGCACTTATGAGCGATTTTGTTTGTGGTGCCAACAAGCCTAAATATCATTTAGCGAATGTGAATTTTGGCCGCGATTTGGCAGAGCCAGCATTAGTGGCTGATATCCGTAATGTGGTCGATGGAGATGCCAGCCCGGATGGCAAAGGTGTATTGTCATTATGCCGCGGCATTGAAGTAGGGCACATCTTTCAGTTACGTACCAAGTATTCTGAAGCCATGAACGCGACTTATTTGGATGAGAATGGGCAAACCCAAGTCATGGAAATGGGATGTTACGGTATTGGCGTATCGCGCATCGTTGGCGCTGCCATTGAGCAGGGCAATGATGAGCGCGGTATTATTTTCCCCGCTAGCATGGCACCTTTCTCTGTTTCAATCTGTGCGATTGGTTACGATAAATCAGAGGCGGTTAAATTGGCTGCGAATAAACTGCATGATGAATTAGCTGAAGCAGGCGTGGATGTGTTGCTAGACGACCGAGGTGAGCGTCCGGGCGTGATGTTCGCCGAGGCGGATTTAATGGGTATTCCGCACCGTTTGGTGATTGGTGAGCGTGGCTTGAATGAAGGTACTGTTGAATATAAGGCAAGATTAGCGAGTGAAGCGCAATCGATTCCGTTAGCCAACCTAGTTGAGTTTGTAAAAAGAATAGCGCGATAATAAAGTATGCTCAACATCGTTCATATCGGTTTGGTGGCATTGCTTGGGGCTTTGATCTCAAGTACCAGTTTTGCTGGTTCACAACGTGAAGAGCCGCTATCGAATAGCGTGAAATCAATGATGCAGCGCAGCATCAGTGATAAAGCGGTGCCTATGCTTACTTTTTCAACAAAAGAAGATGGCGTTGCCTGGATGAACGAAATGTCCAGGCGTCTGAAAAAGCGTATTCCGGACCAAGCTTATCGTGAAGATTTTTTACGTACAGTGCATTATGAAGCGACCCGCGCAGGCCTGGATCCACAAATGGTCTTGGGTCTGATACAAGTGGAAAGCGGCTTCAAAAAGTACGCAGTCTCTTCAGTGGGTGCACGCGGCTTCATGCAGGTGATGCCTTTCTGGGTGCGTAGTATTGGTGCAAAAGATCACAATTTGTTTCATTTGCGGCTTAATCTGCGCTATGGCTGCACGATATTAAGGCACTATTTAGATATAGAGCGTGGTGATTTGTATCGTGCTTTAGGGCGCTATAACGGTAGCTTGGGTCAGCCCCAATATCCTAATCTAGTACTTGGCGCATGGCGTAAGAATTGGGATTACCGCCCTAGGGATTTCGAAGGCGCACCTAAAAATTTAGATAGCCCACCACAAAGTATTTAATTCACTTTCTAATCAATTGGCATTTCAGCCATTTCATCTTTGCGCCATTTTAGTGCAAAAAAGTTTACATTTTTGTGAAAATCGTTCAGTATGCCCCCAGCGTTTATGATGTTGTAAGGTGACTTATTACATTCTTAACATGCCTTGCACATCACGCTGCAGTTCGCATCAACTTGCTACTCAATTCAATAATTAGAGGGAGAGAAAAGTATGTCGAAATTAACCGCGTTAGCTATAAGCATTGCTGTATTAGGTGGTCTCTGGGCATTTTTAGCATTAGGACCACTCGCAGGATCTGTATTAGTCTGGGCTGGATTTATCGCATGGGGCTGTTATTTCCACACAGGCGGTGACAATGCCGCACTTCAAAAAACAATCGTTGGAATGGTCTATGGCGCCGTTATTGCGGGTATTGCCTTAGCTTTGGTCGTGAATAACCCAGCCGGCTTGCCTGCAGCAATTGCAGCAGCTGTTTATATTGGTGTAACAGTGTTCTTCCTGGTCATCGTCGCGGGTATTAACCTACTTTCTGTCGTGCCGGCCAATGTGTACGGCTATGCAGCAACAGCGGGTTATGCACTTTCAACCGATACTGCTGGATACTACGCTGCAATGGACTTAAGTAACCCGGTTCTGCTCGTTGCACTTTCTACAGTAATAGGCGCTATCTTTGCCATGGCTTCTGGCAAACTTGCTGGCGTGATAGGGAAATAAAGTAGTTGGTTTTTAAACTTGTTTGATAATAAAAAACCGCCTTCTAGGCGGTTTTTTATTTGGTTAACTTCGTATTATTTTAATACCTTAAAGCCGTAGTAAGTACCAAATTCGCCTTCTGGCTCATGGTAGACAAACAGCATGTCATTGGCATAGCCGGTACCATTGAAGTGGTTTTGTGAGCGTAGTTTCATGTCTTTCGGTAACTCACTCTTACCCACATATTTTCCACTTAAGTCAAATATCAATACAGCTTTGTGGTCGATATCCAGCAACACAAACTCTTCGCCTTTAACACCGCTGTAAGCCACAAAATGGTCACTGACTTCGTCATGTACAACACCTGCTTTTACAAAATCCAAGGCGATTTCGCTCACTTTTTCGCGCGATTTTAAATCAACGACCCATACCTTATTGCTGCGTTCTTGTTTTGCGTAATATTGTTTGGTTTCCGGGTTGTAGCTAGGCATGGTGGCCGCATCGCCAAAAGCTGGGTTAAAGCCAAATACGTCGCCGGATGTGTCTTTTAAGTCACCAGTCTCGGTAAGGTCAATGGAAAATATGCCTGTATTTGGCGAGAAACCAACGTCACTTGAGACGTTGTACGTAACGGTTTCCAGTTTTCCGGAGTTTGGATTGTAATAAATAGAACGGTTGTCATATCCTGAGCGTGAAGAGTTGATGTATTTACCTTCGTCATCATAAGCATGGATCAAGGACTTTGACATCGCCGCCTCAAACTCGCTGATCATCGGTGCTAAGCCGCCATCTGCAATGTAGTAACGTTTTACAGCTGGGATGTGCGCAACCGTCATCGGGCGAGTGGTAGGTTTTTTTGCCAGTGCGATTTTAATGCCGACTTTTGCTTCCGGTAGAATTTCTGCCTGTGCTGTTTGTAACATTGAAGCCAGAGCTAGTGAGAATAGTGCTATTGAGGTACGCATCACATTTCTTTCTTGTTTAGACATTCTTGTAGGGTTACTTTTACTCATTGTTAAAGACTAAGGTTTAGTCAAAGTATTGATTGAATTTGTTCAATCAAATTTTCTGTTTATTTCTTTATGCTTTTTCAATCAACATGGCATCGCCGTAACTGAAAAAACGATATTGCTGTGTGATGGCATGTGCATAAGCTTTTTTAATATTTACCATGCCGCCAAATGCCGACACTAACATGAGTAGTGTGCTTTTTGGTAAATGAAAGTTGGTAAATAAACGATTCACCACCTTGAATTGATAGCCGGGTGTGATGAAGATGTTAGTTTCGCCTTGGCCAGCTTTCAACTCACCTTGTTGCGCCGCACTCTCTAAAGCGCGCATGGCTGTGGTGCCAACCGCTGTGACTTTGCCGCCACGCATCTTGGTCTGCTGAATCATATCAACAGTCGTTTGCGAGATGTTGTAAAGCTCACTGTGCATTTTATGCTCATGGATATTATCGACGCGCACTGGCTGGAATGTTCCCGCGCCTACATGCAAAGTGACATAGGCAATATCGATGCCTTTTTGTCTGATTTTATCTAACATCTCATCGTTGAAGTGTAAACCGGCAGTAGGTGCGGCAACCGCGCCTAAGTGTTTGGCATACACCGTTTGATAACGCTCCTCATCTTCGCTAGTGGCTGTGTGCGTGATGTAGGGTGGTAAAGGCAGTGCACCATGTTGCTCAAGTAAATCGAGTACAGCGGTCTCACTTAAAAAACGCAGCTCGAATAAATCGTCATGACGGGCGGTTACTTCTACATCGAACGCATCAGCTAACCTGATTTGGCTACCGATTTTTGGCGCACGCGAAGCGCGTACATGTGCATAGGCCGTATGTTGATTGATAACGCGCTCTATGAGCACTTCTACATTGCCGCCACTATGCTTGTGACCAAATAGGCGCGCTTTAATTACACGCGTGTCGTTAAATATCAGTAAGTCACCAGCATTCAGGCAATCTGGCAGGTCTGTAAACCGTTTATCAAGCAAATCACCATTGCTGCCATCAAGGTGCAGCATGCGACTTGCGGTTCTGATATTGGTTGGATGTTGTGCAATTAATTCGGTTGGTAAATAAAAATCGAAATCTTCTGTTCGCATAATTCTCATAGCTTGCTATAATGGCGGCTCGCAATTATACAGCAATGTATTTTACTGTATGTTCCAAGTAGCCCGGGTGGCGGAATTGGTAGACGCACGGGACTCAAAATCCCGCGTTGGCGACAACGTGCCGGTTCGATTCCGGCCCCGGGCACCAAGTTTTTCCAGATATTGTTTTGTTTTCTCAGATTTTTTTCTCAGAAATTCTTAGTTTCAACCCCTCGCAAGTTTGATGGCAGGCATTTTTATTACCTATATTCATAGGTTGCTCTATCACGCCTATCCATACCACTGTAGCCTTAATTCTTAGTTAAAAAATTTGTAATTTTTTGTAACAACATGTTACAAAATATGACTATGCTACTTGAGTATTGCAAAATTCTATGTTAATTTACGCCCCAAGTTATTGATCTATCTACGCAGTTTTCCAGTGTTTGATTCACTTGCGTTTGATTGTAGTGTCAGTTGTACATAAGTTGGGTTAATTATGGCGATAACATTTGCAGAATCACAGATTACCGTAAGACCCAATAACTCGCTGTCGTCATTAAATAGCCTCAAACTTTTATTGGTTTTAGCCACATTGACGTTAGTTGTTGCGCTAGGTTTTGTTCATGCAGGTGCTTGGCTGGTGTTGCCTTTTGCTGGTCTTGAGCTGTTAGCCTTTGCTGCTGCTTTCCATTACTTACGATTGCATGCTGACGATTTTGAGATGATCACAATCACAGGCGACAAAGTGATAATTGAAAAACGTGCTTACAGAGAAAGTAGTGAGGCTGAATTTCAGCGTTATTGGGCACGGGTAAGTTTACGTAAGCAGGATAATGGAGTGAGTGCGCTTTTCATTGGGTCGCATGGTAAAGAAGTAGAGTTTGGTCGCGGTTATATCAATGAAGAACAGCGAATATCTTTGGCCAAAGAGCTTAAGTTGATATTAAAAAATAATTATTAAAACTTGATTTTGGAGTAAGTATGGTAACGCAAGGTATGAAAAACGTAGGGTTAGGCCTATTTCTATCGCTGGCTGCTATTCATGCAAATGCTGACTACAGTTGGAACTTCCCCGAGCCAGTAACGCCTATGGCTCTTGATACTCTTCATGTACATAATAAGTTTATGGTGGTCACAGGCATTATATTTGTGGTCGTGCTTGGCATCATGATTTATTCAATATTTGCACACCGTAAAAGTAAGGGCTACAAAGCGGTCCCTGACAAACCAATTACAAAGAAAAGAGAAGTGTTCTGGACTTTAGTGCCATTCGCAATTTTGCTTTGGATTGACTTCATCTTGATGGGTATTCCTGCTTACCACAGCGTGATAATGATGGAAGACACACGTGATAAAGCAGATATGGTGATTAAGATCACTGGCTCACAATGGCGCTGGCAGTATGAATATATGGATGGTGATGCGCAAGGTATCAAGTTTGTCAGCAATCTCACCACTACTGATGACCAGATGCATAATAAAGCAGACAAAAAAGACACTTATCTCTTAGAAGTTGATAATCATCTTGTGTTGCCAGTAGGCGAAAAAGTACGTGTGCTGATGACAGCTACAGATGTATTGCATAACTGGTGGGTGCCGCAGTTCGGTTCTTCACGTGTTGCAGTGCCGGGCTTTATTCGTGAGACTTGGGTGCAGGTTGATAAAGCAGGTACTTATCGCGGTCAATGTAAAGAGCTCTGCGGTAAAGGCCATGGCTATATGCCTGTAGTCGTTGATGCATTGCCAATGGAAGAATATAAAACCTGGGTAGTTGCTAAGAAAGCTGAAATGGCTCAAGCAGCCGCAGGTGCTGATAAAGAGTGGACTATAGAAGATTTGGTTGCTGAAGGTAAAGGCGTGTATGAGAAAAACTGTGCAGTTTGCCATCAGGTGAGCGGCGCAGGTTTGCCACCAGCTTTTCCAGCGTTGACTGCTAGCCCAATTACATTAGCTCCAATTTTTGGTGCGGATGGTAAATATCTTAAAGACAGCCACTTAGATCGCGTGCTAAATGGTAAAGGTGTTATGCCTGCTTGGAAGTCAACTTTAAATGACACTGAAATCGCTGCAGTGATTACCTATGAGCGAAACGCATTGGGAAATAACGTTGGTGATGTACTGCAACCAGCACAAGTTAAAGCTGCGCGTCAGTAATTCAAATTAATATTAAATAAACTAAAAGTTATCTAGTTCAAGTAATTAGGAGAAGGCAATGAGTACAACAACGGTAGCACATCATGAGGAACATCATGATCACCCAACGGGGCTTATGCGCTGGCTAACAACCACTAATCATAAGGATATTGGTACGATGTACCTGACATTCTCATTGATTATGTTCTTGGTTGGTGGCTCTATGATTTTGGGCATCCGTGCTGAGTTATTTAAGCCAGGTTTGCAATTGATGAACCCTGACTTTTTTAACCAATTGATTGGCGTGCACGCATTGATCATGATTTTCGCGGCATTGATGCCAGCGGCGACAGGCTTTGCGAACTGGATGATTCCTTTGCAAATCGGTGCGCCAGATATGGCGTTACCGCGTTTGAATAACTGGGGTTTCTGGCTATTGCCGCCTTCAGCGATTCTGTTAACTCTGCCGTTCACATTGGCCTTGTTTGGGATTGGTGATGGCGCGTTAGCTACGGGCTGGACGTTCTACCCGCCACTATCAGTACAAGGTGGTATCGGTGTCGACTTCGCGATTTTTGCAGTTCACTTACTCGGTATTTCTTCTGTAATGGGTTCTATTAACATCATTGTGACCTTGTTCAATATGCGTGCACCTGGCATGACATTGATGAAAATGCCAATGTTTGCATGGGGCTGGTTGATTACTGCTTTCTTGTTGGTTGCTACAATTCCTGTATTAGCTGGTGCGGTAACAATGCTACTAACAGACCGTCACTTCGGTACGCACTTCTTTGACGCGGCTGGCGGCGGCGACCCAATCATGTTCCAGCATTTATTCTGGTTCTTTGGTCACCCAGAAGTGTATATTTTGTTGTTACCGGTTTGGGGCTTTATTCCACAAATCTTAGAAACATTCTCACGTAAACCTATGTATGGCTACAAAGCACAAGTGTATTCACTATGGGCGATTGGTGCATTGGCGATTGTAGTTTGGGCACATCACTTCTTTACCGCAGGTATGCCAGTGCCAGCTTTGCTTTACTTCATGTACAGCACAATGGCTATTTCATTACCATTAGCAGTATTGTTCTTCTGCTGGATCAAAACCATGTGGAAAGGTGCAATGACCTTTGAAACACCAATGTTGTTTGCAGTGGGTTGGATTATCTTATTCGGTATCGGTGGTCTAACAGGCTTAGTGCTTGCGGACGTTGCAGCTGATGCGCAGTATCACAACAGCTATTTCGTAGTTGCCCACTTCCACTACACATTATTTGCTGGTGGCATCATGGGTATCATGGCAGGTGTGTATTACTGGTTACCAAAAATGACTGGTCATATGTACAACGAGACTTTAGGAAAATGGCACTTTTGGTTAACTGCAATCTCATTTAACCTGACATTTATTCCACAGTTCTTCGTAGGTTTAGCTGGTATGCCACGCCGTATTCCGGACTATGCATTGCAATTCGCTGAATTCAATATGATTTCATCAATTGCTGCATTCGCTCTGGGACTTTCACAATTATTGTTTGTCTACAATATTGTGATGTGTGCAAAAGGTGGTAAAAAAGCAACTGATCAAGTATGGGAAGGTGCTAAAGGCTTGGAGTGGACATTGCCATCACCACCGCCTTATCATAGTTTCACTGAGCAACCAGTTATTAAATAAAGATAAAAGCTCGGTTTGGTTTTAATCAAACCGAGCTTTAATTTAGGCCAATATGGATAATCAAGAAGTCAGTACTAAAAGCAGAAACAAAAAAATTGCACTAATTTTAGGGGGCATTGCTTTGGTTTGGTATGTAGTGTCGATGTTTACTATATGGAATCTGTAAACGAAACAAGCCAGCTATCAGCAAAAGAGCAAGCTGATCAAAAGAATAAACGTTTAGGTTTAAAGCTCTTATGGGTAGTCGCAGGTTCTTTGTTGTTTGCTTTTGCACTTGTACCTTTATATGACGTATTGTGTACGTTAACGGGTTTAAATGGAAAGACCTCCAATACTGCAGCAGTGTTGGCAAAGGCCAAGGTAGATAATACGCGCTGGGTGAATGTGCAATTTACATCCAGTGTAATGCCAGGGCTAGGTTGGAATTTTTATCCAAAACAGCCAAATATAAAGTTGCATCCTGGTCAGATTGAAACAGTGATATTCATTGCTAAGAATATTACGAATGAAGTGGTGGTTGGCCAAGCTGTCCCTAGCGTAACGCCTGGTATAGCATCAGCAAACCTTAAAAAGATCGAGTGTTTTTGTTTTGTCAGACAATCACTCAATCCTGGTGAAGAAAAGGAAATGCCATTACGCTTTTTTGTCAGTCCAGATTTGCCAAAAGATGTTTCTGATATGACGTTGTCATATTCATTCTTCCCCGCAGTGGAAGAAGGTAACTAGTTTTAAAGATGTAAGTAGTATGGAGTGAGGTAATGGCAGCTACTTAGCCATTATAAATTTATTATATTTATAACAATGCACGGGAGTTGATGCATGGCGACACATTCTAACAATCAGTATTTCGTACCTCACGGTAGTATATATCCGGCAATACTATCGGCAGGTTTGCTATCACTAGCTACAGGTTTTATTTTCAGCGTTGCTACAGACACAAATAAAGATTTAGCCTATCTCCAAACGCCAGGTCAATGGATGATGATCCTAGGTGCAGCCGTTATTTGTTTCATGGTTTTCAAGTGGATGGGTACAGTGATTACAGAAAGTATCACTGGCAAATACAAGCATTGGGAAGATAAATCCTTCCGTATCGGTATGATTGTATTCATCTGTTCGGAGCTCGCATTCTTTGCAGCTTT
>DATHXI010000043.1:0-1564 GCA_035459705.1 Methylotenera sp.
CTGGCAATCGTAGCGATAGTTTGGGGCTTAATGCTCACTAACTAAGCCCCAAACCAAAACATTCGAACATTGTGGTGCTTAGAAGTCGCTACGGAAGCCAATCAATACTGAGCGCTCACCTTGTGGTGCAATGTCTTTTAAGAATGAGGCATGTTCGCGAATCTCATCATTCAACAAATTATTCGCTTTAGCAAACAGCTCAATATTGAGTTTAGTGGGTAATTTGTAAGTTACTAAGGCGCTTACGTCTGTATAACCATTGGTCGCTAGTTCGTTATCCGCTGTGCGATTTTGGTCGAACGCATGCAAAACATCTACCCTTGCCCCAAAACTAGCCTTTTGATAATGCAAGCCTGCGCCCAAGCGTAGTGGTGCAATACGTGGCAAAGCATCACCGTTATCACGATTAGTTGCGCGCACGTAATCACCGCGCAGTTTTAAATCCAAGTTGTTAGCTACGTTGAATTTTCCTTCTGCTTCAAGGCCTTTGAAATCTGCTGCAAAGGAGTTGAATTGAGCGATCGGTAAGCCAGAACCGGCATCTACAGTGCCCGTATCCAGTAAACCGATAAAACTGCTGAAACGTGTGTAATACGTACCTACACTGAATGAATTTTTAGCATCCCTCCAGCGAAGTTGTGCATCAATGCCGTTAGAGCGTTCTTTATCAAAGTCGCTATTACCAACTTCAAATTGCCCGGTAGCAATGTGGGCGCCATTGGCATAAAGCTCAAAGTAACTAGGCGCACGTTCATTATGCGAAAGGTTGCTGGCTAGTGACCAATTGTCGTTAAAGGTATAAAGGCCACCAAGCGCGTAGCTATTGGGGTTGAAGCTGTTAGTTTGCGCCGGGCCAAATTTCGCATCGGCGCTGGCATCCACAGAGGTGTGACCTAAACGACCACCGAAGCTTAATTTAAACTTGTTATCAGTGGCGGCAATAGGCAATTCTTCATACACATATAGTGCTTTAGATTGCGTTGTGTTGCTTGGTACAAAGGCTTCTTCACCTAAGGCTTCAAAGTTGGTGTTTTGAAATTGAAAACCAACGATACCTTGCAAATTGCCGATATTGGCATGACCTGCTTCGAATGAACCTTCCATACCGCGGTTCTTGAAAGTAGTCCCCACTTCACCATCTTCCAGTTCTTGGTGTTCGTAATCAGTATGGGCAAGGCGGAATTTCACGCGATGGATGATGTTGCTAAAGCCTAGTTTATCTAAATCGGTGAACTCGGAGGCGATATCCAAGCGCTGGCTTTGCATGTCTATGCGTACCGCTTCTTCAGCCACGGTGCCGTAATTGCTATTAAACGCCGAGAACGAAGTGCCAATATAGCCATTATCAAAAGTGAGTGATGCTCCCAGTGCCCCGCCATCGTTATCGGCACTGCTATTTACAAGCTTGCCACGGTTTTCACGCGGTGTGCCGTCAGCTTCACTTTTACGACGAGATACTGCAAAGCCTGGGATATCCAAATCACTTGTTTTTCGATTGTATACATCGCCGTGAATTGCAAATTTACCATTACCCGCATCAACCACACCGGCAAGACTGCTTTGA
>DATHXI010000044.1:0-4232 GCA_035459705.1 Methylotenera sp.
GCTTGTGTCATGACGACTTGTACGTCAATACCAGCTTTGACTAATAGACGTACTAACTCTGCGGCTTTGTAAGCTGCGATACCACCGGTGATGCCTAAAACTAAATGTTTGTTTTGCTTGAGATGCATGGTAAGTTTTGTATGGTTTAATAATGCATTATATCGCTAAGTTTAACATGGCCTTATACCCCTAAGATAGCGCGCATGGGTAAGCAGGCACAAGTGCTAATACATATAAAAAGAAAAAGGTAAAAGATGTGGCGTAAATTAAGAATCGCAATCTTGTTGTTGATATTGGCAACGGTGCTGCAGCAAATTTGGTTTGAAAAATCAGATTTGGATTGGAAAGATAACTTCTATGTCGCGGTTTATCCAGTTAACGCAGATGGTAGTGCTAAGGTAAGTGAATACTTACGTACGCTGACACGTGATGATTTCGAACCAATCGCTGACTATTTCACAGAAGAAGCTGAACAATATCAACTCGGACTGCGTAGACCCATCGAATTGCAATTGGGGCCCATAGTTGATGAGATTCCACCTCCGCCACCGAACGATAGCAGTATCTTAAGCACGATTATTTGGAGCTTAAAGTTTAAGTATTTTGCATGGGGTCATAGTCCCAAAGTCAATGTCAAGCCAGCCATTCGCTTGTATCTACTATATTACGACCCTGTTACCAGCCCGCATTTGAGCCATTCCACGGCACTTAATAAAGGCCGTATTGGACGCGTTAATCTATTTGGGGATAGCAGTTATGCGAAACAAAACTTGGTGATTATTGCGCATGAGCTACTGCACACACTGAATGCGACCGATAAGTACGATTTAGATACAACATTACCTATTTATCCTGAAGGGTTTGCCGAACCTGATAAAGAACCACTTTACCCGCAAAATTTTGCTGAGTTAATGGGAGGGCGTATTGCTATTAGTGATCGGGAAGCAGATATACCGAAGAGTCTCCAGCAAACTTTGATCGGAGAAAAAACAGCGCGTGAAATCGGTTGGTTAAGATCCGAGCCAAAATCTGGGGGAGGATATTAATGGCAATTACTGATTGGCCTGCCAGTGAACGTCCTCGTGAGAAACTGCTGGAGCAGGGTGTAGAAACGTTGTCCGACGCTGAATTGCTCGCCATTTTCTTACGGGTCGGCGTCACCGGTAAAAGCGCAGTGGATTTAGCGCGCGATTTGCTCACCCAGTTTGGTAGTTTGAATGGCATTTTTGCTGCACGGATCAATGAACTGACCCAAGTCAATGGCATAGGCAGTAGTAAATACGCACAGTTGCAAGCCATCTTCGAAATGAGCCGCCGTGCACTCAATGAGCAAATGCAGGTAAAGGATATACTCAGTTCGCCCCAACAAGTACGGGATTATCTATGTTTGAAATTGGGCAGTTTGACGCGCGAAGTGTTTATGGTGTTGTTTCTGGATGCACAGAATCGGATTATCACTACAGAAGAGATGTTCACAGGTACGCTGACGCAAACCAGTGTTTACCCACGAGAAGTGGTGAAGCGAGCGTTACATCACAATGCTGCCTCTGTGATATTTGCCCATAACCATCCATCAGGTGTGGCGGAACAGAGCCATGCAGATGAAATGTTGACTGCTGAGCTTAAAAAGGCACTAGCGTTAGTCGATGTGCGCGTGCTGGATCACTTTATTATTGCAGGCAACAGTAGCTTATCGTTTGTGCAGAGAGGTTTGCTGTAAGCATCCCTCTTTATATTACTTATCGGCCTTTGCCACCCATAGACCCGCGATTAAAGTCTTTATCACCCTCTGCGATACAACGACCAAAGCCCAGAAAGCCACCCTGTGTGCCATTTGGGCAACCCTGGTTCTCAATAAATTGACTTGCGACTTCCTTAGCTACAGCCGCTTTTTTTGTATCTACAAATTCCCAGCGGCCATTAGGATGTAAAACGACCTGGTCGCCTTGTGGTGTTGTAGCGACGATGTCTTTAGGCTCGCTTTCAGCATGTGCGGCTACTGTAAAAAACATGCTTGCACATAGGTAAGTCAGTAGATACCAGTAAGAGGTTTTCATGAACGTCTTCTTTCGCTATTTTTTGTATTATTAACGATAAACTTAATGTTTACTGTGTTGCAACACCAGTCGTTTCAATTCCGGTACACAAGAGCCACATTCGGTGCCGCATTTCAGTTTGTTTTGTAAGGTAATTAAATCTGCACCCAGTTCAACGGTGTCGATAATGTCATTCTCGGCAACATCTAAACAGTTGCATACAATTTTACCGCGACTACGTTGACCTGCAGGTGGGGCACTCAAAGGTGCCAGAGCCCAGCGGCGTAGTTCAGGGCTGAACTCACCCGTGGTCATCACATCTTTCAGCCAATCGGCCGCCAGTGTTTCGCCTACCAGACGCACTCCGCTGACTTCTGCCTTGCCAGTGCTTAGATTGTTTTCAACGAGGATGCGCTTACTAATACCGCGCTTAGCATCCAGATAGTTAAGCAAAGGCATATCATCGGTCATGCCAAGTATCTGGTCAATCTCTGCAATCAAGGTAGCATCAGGTGCTTCAGCGTGCGCTGCACGTAGAATCAGCATGCCGGCGTGGGATTCGGTTTGTCGGCCAAACATACCGCAGCTTGCGTATTCAAAGTTTGCCAATAAACCGCGTATCTTTTGTAGTACGTCTAAATCTTGAATGGTGCGCATCACTGTCATGCGCCACGGCAATTCTAATTTTTCAATCTTTACCGCTGTGTGCTTAAGTTCTGGTTGTTTAGAAGTTTTATCAAATGTAGGCGGCATTAGTGCATTTACGCCCAAACCGTTCATGAACTGGCTGCCCCAATGCATCGGGATGAAAGTTTGTGAAGCTTGAACTTCGTCTGATGTCTGTGCGGCAAGTACCAAGCTACCGCGTTTATTGCTGACTTTTACAATGTCACCGTTTTTAATGGAACGGCGCATCATGTCGTCAGCACTTATGTGGATGACGGGTTCTTCAGCGTGATTGAATAATTGCGCAACCGTACCGGTGCGGCTCATACCATGCCATTGGTCGCGCAAGCGACCAGTGAGCAGGTGTAACGGATGACGGGCATCGGTTTTGTCGGCGGTGCCTTTATACACAGCGTTGATGAATTGTGCTTTACCATCTGGTTTCTGGAATACGCCGTCTGCATAAAGCCGCGCTTTACCAGTAGCGTCACCAAGCTTGAATGGCCATTGTTGCGGACCTTGTTCGTTGAGTAGTGTGTAGCTTAGGCCTGTAATGTCTAAATCGCGACCACGTGTAGTTTCGCGATGCTCATTGAAGATGTCTTCAGTCGTGGCGTATGGGAATAACTGAGATTTTTTCGCCAGTCTTTTTTCTAGGCGTTGCGCAAAATCTACCATGATTGCCCAGTCATGACGTGCTTCTGCAGGCGGTAGTACAGCTGGGTTAACACGTGTGATACGGCGTTCTGAATTGGTTACTGAGCCTTCTTTTTCGCCCCAGGTGCTGGCAGGTAACAACACATCTGCGTATTTACTGGTGTCCGTATTGTTAAAGGCATCTTGCACCACAACTAACTCAGCATTGTTTAGAGCTTCTAGTACGTTATTCAAGTCCGGCATAGAATGCGCAGGGTTGGTACAAGCAATCCAGATGGCTTTGATATCGCCATCTTTCACGGCGTTAAACATCTCCACTGCCGTTTTACCTGGTGTTTCCGGCACGCTTTCAACGCCCCACAATTTAGCGATTTCAGCGCGGTGTTCAGGGTTAGCCAAGTCACGGTGACCAGACATTAAATTCGCCATGCCGCCTACTTCACGTCCGCCCATCGCATTGGGTTGACCGGTGAGTGAGAAGGGACCTGCGCCCAACTTGCCGATTTGGCCGGTGGCTAGGTGTAAGTTAATCAGTGCCGCATTTTTATCCGTGCCATGCATCGATTGATTCAATCCCATGCAATACATGGAAAGGCTAGGGCCTTTACCAAACCATTTGGCGGCAGTGATGATGTCAGATTCTTTGATACCACAAATATCGGATACCATTTTTGGCGTGTATTCACGCACGGTGTCTTTCAGGGCGTCAAAGCCGTTGGTATGGGCGTTGATGTAGGCCATATCCAGCAAGCCTTCCCACAGCATCACATGCAGCATACCGTTATATAGCGCAACGTCCGTGCCAGGCAAAATAGCCAAGTGTAAGTCGGCCGCCTGCGCAGTATCGGTACGACGTGGATCGACAACGATGAT
>DATHXI010000045.1:0-11906 GCA_035459705.1 Methylotenera sp.
TTCAAGGCAGGCGAAGCAACTGTTTTTACAGAAGGTAAAGACGTTACAGCAGCAATGCCAGAAATCCTTATCGGCAGCATAGATGGCCCAGTAGGCCAATCGTTTGCTAATATGATGGCACAAAACAAAGGCCACACTGCGATGTTCGCTGTACGTGACATCAACCAATTAGTACGTCCAGCTTGTATGATGGTGCCAAAAGTAACATTAAAAGGCAGCACCGATGTAGGTTTGTTTGGTGGCGTGGTGCAAGCAGCTACAGCAGATGCGATTCTTGACTGTGTAATTGAAGGCATTATCCCTAAAGATAGCGTCAATGATTTGTGCATCATCAGCTTGGTATGGATCGACCCAGGTTGTATCGCCCTAGAAAAAGAAGGCAAACTAGACAAAGCCGACATGTACAAAAACAACTATGACGCGACCAAACTTGCGATCAAACGTGCATTGAATGACGAACCTACTATCGATGAATTGATTGCAAACCGCCACAAAATCAAACACTGCATGTGGGAAGATTCTTGGGACCAAAAATAGGCAATTAGAAATAAGCTAAGGCGATATTTAGTATATTGCTAAATAATCACCAATAAAAAAAGCGGCCTAGAGCCGCTTTTTTTTATGGTCACTATATGTCCTTAACTCATGGTTTGTTTCTAGTATTTAAAAACAAAGGTCCAAATTTGCGACCAAGCTCATACATTGCCCAACCGCGTTGTAGCCATTTTCCACTGGGGTGGCGGCGTAGTATGGTGAATAATGCGACAACACCAATCATTAACGCAGGGTGTCGTTTAACATAACGAATGGCTTCTAAGCCTTTATCAGCGAGTGCTAACGGCGCATGCCAGGGGGCGACGTTGGCGACCAAAGCAGCACGTTGTGTCGCAGCTTGTGCCACAAGCTGTTGACGATGTTTCGCTAGGATGGTTAATTTTTTATTCATCTGGATGATTTTAACCCTGAGTATCTTGAGCTTCAATGTGCGCACGGTCTTTTGATAACTCGGCTAAGCTGGCTGCGAACATTCTCGGCATGCTTTTCAATGCATGCATGGCAAGCGCCCACAGCATTGCGCCAGAAATCAAAAAGAACCCAGTAATTAGTCCTAGTGCTAACAGCCTGTAAGTATCCCAGAATATCACTACAACTAGAATTGCCAGTAACACTACACCGACACACAGGCAAAACAGTGAGATGAATGCCATCGCTAATAGCGACACCAAACGCTGTCGCTCTTCTTCCATGTCAGTGCAAAGAAGATCCAGTCGCGTATATACGATGTCAATTAAGGTAGCTGTCAGGTTCTTGATAGACGCTAACAACCCCTCATCAGCCATATTAGGGTCTGCAGCCAATTTTCAGTCTAACGTCGACCGATGAGCAGTCCGACTACAAGGCCAACTCCTGCCGCAAAGCCAATAGCTTTCCATGGGTTATCATGAACATAATGATCTGTAGCTTTGGCGGCTACTTTAGATTTTTCTACTACTGCAGTTTGGGCATCTGCTAATTTTACTTTTGCAGTAGCAAGCGATTCTCCCGCTTTGGTGCGTAAAGCTGTCAATGCTTCGCCACCTTGATTCGCGGTCGCTTTAATCAGCGCTTCTGCGTCCGACACTACAACCTTAAAGTCAGAAATCAATTGATCTTTTGTAACGTCTGAAAACCCAGTTCCAGTGTTTAAATTTCTTGTTTCCATGAAAGTCTCTCCTTAGGTTGTTGATATTAGGCAGAAAGTAGGACAACAATCTAAAAACTAAATTCCATCAACTTGTAGACTATCTCCGACTTTTGTAAACACACGCTTCTTCTAGCAACATAGATAGTATGTGCCACTTTTCACGAGATGCATACTATTCGATATTTCTATGCAGCGACTTGTGTTGGAGTGACTGTAGAATCTTTCTGATCGGAGTCGGGATTGCAGCACCAATGGCATCTTCGAGGCTGAGCCATACTTGCCCTGCTTCACGAACTTGCGTAGTAAGTTTTACTACTTGTAATGGTTGAGGCTGAATGTGTAATTTGAAGTGAGTGAACGCGTGGCTGAGTTGTGGGAGTACTTGATTGGCTTGCGCATGCGCCCCAAAGCGTTTCAACACAACTGCAACCGCATCATCATCAGTGTCAGTCTCAGGAAAACTCCATAACCCGCCCCAGATACCGCTTGGGGGACGTTTCTCCAGCATCACTTCATCGCCACGCAACAATATCAGCATGGTGATGTGTTTTTCCGGGATGGTTTTACGCGGTTTAGGCGTGGGCAATTCGTGCACGCGTTTTTGCAGATGAGCTTCACAAGTCTTGTTAAGCGGACAGATGTTGCATTTTGGTTTGCTACGTGTACATAGCGTTGCGCCCAAATCCATCAGGCCTTGAGTGTAAGCCACCATATCCTGCGCAGGCAGTAACTCTTCAGCCAATGTCCATAATTGCTTCTCTACTTTTGGCGCGCTAGGCCAACCCTCTACACAAAAGTGTCTGGCAAGTACACGCTTTACGTTGCCATCCAATATGGTTTGTACTTGATGAAATGCAAATGAGGCAATGGCTGCTGCGGTAGAGCGACCGATACCTGAAAGCGTTTGGATGGTGTCAAAATCTTGCGGGAATTCGCCCCCATGCTCATCCATAATGGTGACAGCTGCGTTGTGCAGATTGCGTGCACGTGAGTAATAACCTAAACCGCTCCAGTATTGCAGCACTTCTTCTTGCGTGGCATTTGCCAGTGTTGCAATGTCAGGAAACCGCTGCATGAATTTGCTGTAATAACCTATCACTGCGGTTACCTGGGTTTGTTGCAGCATGATTTCAGACACCCATATGGCATAAGGGTCTGTGGTGTTCTGCCAAGGCAAGTCATGGCGACCGAATTGTTTTTGCCAGGTAATAAGGCGTGTTGCGAAAGAAGTCATGGGCAGAGTTTAATCGTATTAGATGCTTAAGTTTACTGAATTGCTGAGATTACTGTAGGATGTAATCACCATTTTTAAACTAGCTAAGGATAACAAATGAAATATTTAATTATTTTTGCACTGGCATTGCCGCTGATGACTGCGTGTGTGCATCACCATCACCGTGATGGTCCGGGCAATAGTGAAAATGCACCTGGACACAACAAACATAAAGACGGCCCGGGTAATAGCGAAAACGCCCCAGGCCATAACAAGAATTAATAGTTAAATTTCAACGGATGCTAGCTTAAAAACCTAGCATCTTGTTTAATTTCTCTTTGGCTTTTTCTTTAGCAATCTCTTCAGCAGATTTAGGTTTTTCAGCAGGGGCAGGCGCGGCCGGTTGAGCCGGTGCTGCCTCAGTACCCGCTGGAGCGGCTGGGGTTGTAGGCGCTGCAGTGTCAGCAGGTTTTTTCTTACCTAACAAGCCTTCTAGCGCCTTCACTTTATCGCCCCCACCCATTAGCTCTTTTACTGCGGTGCCTTTTTCTCCACCTACTTTATCCAGCAAGTTAGATTTAGCGACAGCGGCTCCAATCGATGCAAAGTCCATTCCGTATTTAGGGCTAGAGAATGTACCGGTGATTTTTACCGGGATAGCAAAACCGGCTAAAGCGTCTAAATCAGCACCACCCTGCCCTTTGAGGGATTTCACTACCGTAGGCTTGGCGAGGTAATTAATTGTTTCATTGCCAATATCAATATCGCCACGGCTATCACCTTTGCCTAAACGCAAGACAGGTGCTTTCATCGTCAGGTCTTCATTGTGGGCAACGCCATTTTTGATATCGAAAGTAGCAGACAATTCGCTAAAGTCAGTTTTTTTGCTTTGGTCCGCACCAATACTGCTTTTATCTTTAAAGAGATTGACCTTAGATTGAACATCGCGAAGCGTACCAGCAATGTCTATGCCCTTTACCGCGCCATCCACCAGGTTGACTGCGGCGTTACCCGTCAGTGCTTTTTTCAGTGCATTGACGCTATTACCAGAGGTGGTGACATCTACGTTAAGGTTGCCTTTGCCTTCCAACATATTGTTGTTGATGGCATCAACCAGTAAAGGCCCAATGGCGATGCCTTTCATATCTTGTTTGAAAGCGATGCTGGGTGTTGCGCGTGCATCTACTTTAAGTATGCCGTTCATGCTGCCTTGATATAAATTGGCAGCAAATGGCGATACGGTTGCTATACCATCAGCAGCTTTTAAGCCAATGTTCACATTTTGCGTTTTTACGTTGGCGAGTTTAAGCCAGCCGATTTTGGCTTCGCCCGAGGCGTTCAACTTTTTTAGCGCGCTCAAATCAATTGGTGTGTCGCCACTCGTTTTAGCGGCAGGTTTGTCACTTTTGGTGATGTATTTATCGGCATCCAGTTTATCGATATTCACATTAAAGCTATAAATCGGGTCATTAAAACGTGTGATGCCGATATTGGCATTCACCTGGCTGTCATCCACTTTTGCCGCTAGTGGATTCAAGCTTAATTTTTGACCATCGGCTTTCAAATCAATACGGATATTCGAGGCCTTGGTTTTACCGTATTTCAGGTTGCCGATACGTAGGCTACCATCAGCGTTTAAAGCCTTAAGCGCACTTAAATCCAGCGGTTTATCGCTGCTCTTAGTTTCGGCCGCAGGAGTCGCACTAGCTTTTACGTATCTATCAACGTCTAAGTTGTCGATATCAATGTCGAACGTATAAAGCGCTTTAGAGTACTGACTGATGCCTAAATTACCCTTGATTTGGCTATCGTCCAATTTGACGTTGAGACCACTTAAAAGCAGTTTTTCACCATCCGCTTTAACGCTTACATTCAAGCCAGATAAACGATATTTGTCATAGAGTAAATTGCCGACTCTGATCTTGCCATCCAGCAACAAGCCCTTGAGCGCAGATAAGTCTGCCGGTTTTTGGTTGGCAGGCTCTGCTTTTGTATTTGCAGCTTTGCTCGTACCTAATAATTTGTTCAAATCCAAAGTATCAGCATTCAGGTTGAATTTGATATTAGGTTGTTTGAAGCTAGCTACTGCAACGTCACCATTCAGCTGTGTGGTATCGACTTTTAAACTAAATTTACTGTCGACCAGTTCCTGTTTGGTATCAGTATGTAAACTCAAGGCAAATGTGCCTTTGGCGCCGCCATTGGGCAAAGCAGGGTCTTTAATATCTAAATTGCCGACCAGTTTAGGCAAGTCAAAAATCGAGTTTTCAAGATTGCCACTGAATGGTGAAGAGAATTTGCCATTGATCGTGCGTTTACCTTGCGTACCTGAAATGTCACCGGTAATGCCGCTACTTTGTAAGGCTTTTGGTGTACCTTTGATATCTGCCAATACCATATTGGCTTTGAAAGTATCACCAGCTTTTTCTTGTACCAAATTGACCGTGACTTTTTGACTGGTCACTACGTCTTTTAGCGCTTTCAACTCGGGTGCATTCAAATCAATAGTGAGTTTTGCACCGCTAAATTGGCCACTGGCGGCTAGTTTTAAACCATCAATCAAAAATTCTTTGGTTTCTGGTTTGGCATCAACATCACCCTTCGCCGTAATCTCGACTTCTTTGCCACCTAATAAATCGCCTTGAATCTTAGCGTCCAAGTCTTTGGCGGCAAAATGTTTGGCTTCCGGGTCAAGCAGGAAATTACCTTTGATTTTCGCATTGGCTGCAACTGCGGGCTGGTTGGCCGTGATGGAAAAGTCGGTTTCTACATCTACTGGCTCGGCTAAAGCAAAATGGCCAGATGTGAGGTTAAATTTAGTGATGTTGTACTTGGCGCCGCTGCCTTCGTCGCTATAGTTGGCAGCAGAGTTAGTGACCTTAACGCCGTCGATATCAAATTTGATGGTTTCTGACTCTTCTTCTTTGCTGAGTAGATCATCAAAATTGGTTGTACCGTCTTTATATTTCACGATGTTGGCGCGTGCCCCATCAATATAAACCGTATCTACAACCAACTCTTTTCTGAGTAGAGGAAATAATGCGAGTGATACTTTAACGCTTTCTACCGCTGCGAATTCATTACTGCCGTTATGTTCTGAAAGTGAGACTTTTCCTAGATTCGCGCCTATCCCTGGCCAGAAAGCGAGCTTGATGTCGCCATCAAGTTTTAAGGTACGCTGTTTTTTTGCCTGTACTAAATCAATGACTTGTTGCTTGTAGTCGTTGGGGTTAAAAGTGGCGGCTACCACGGCGACTACAATGAGCAATAGTCCAATTAAGCCAGCAAAGCCAAAGGCAGAGTATTTTAGTATTTTTTTCATGGCGGTTCTCACTACAAATTTAATGATTCAAAGTCTAACACTATCAAGATTAGTTGATAGCTTCATTACAGGGCATTTATCAGCAACTGATTAATCCCAGAAAAAATGGTTTATAGCTGCAGCGCCAAATTTCCATACGATATAAATCAGCAGGCTGTAAAAAACAACGGTTAATACCAAGCATACTAAGGCTAAGAGCACCATTAAGCCATCATGTTCAATTTCCCCTGTGCAATATAGCAATACAGCAAGACCAGGAAATAAGTTTTTAAATGGTACGACACCACCTAGTGGAATGGCAACCAACACACCAACTGCGATAAAGATAAAGCCACCTAGCTGTTGGCCTAACTTACCTGTTACTAAAAAGCTTAAACGCGGTTTGCTAAAGCGGCGGCAGAAGCCAATGATTTTCAAACATGTATTCACTAACACTTGCCGGGTACGCAAGGTTAATGTGACAGCGCGAATCTTTTTGGGTAATACCAGCGCCTGTTCACCTTTAAACAGTTGCACGCCTAATGCACAAAAGGCCGCACTGCCTATCAAAGCAAAGAAGCCTAAAGGTATAGGTTGTAAAAAAGGTAGAACAACCAATGTGGCAGTGAGTGTGTAGGCTGTGTGACCAAGCTTATCAATGGCAGCGCCAAATGCCAAAGGTTCGTTGGCGACTGGCGTAGCAAACAAGTGCAGGGTTTGGACTAACTTATCATAACGGCTTGAAGAGTCAGTCACGTATGCACCTTATCTATTCCAGATATAAATCAATACTATGCTACCAAAAATAATACGATACCAGGCAAACACGCGGAAATCATGTTTCGCGACATAACGTAGCAAGGTTTTAATCGTCACCAGTGCCGCTAAAAAAGCCGTGATGAAACCAACAGCAAACATGCCAAAGTCATCGCCGTTAAGCAAGTCGCGGTTTTTGAATAGGTCATAACCAGTGGCGGCGAACATGATGGGGATGGCAAGGAAGAACGAAAATTCAGTTGCTGCTTTGCGCGAAAGACCAAAGACCACCCCACCCAGAATGGTAGCCCCTGCGCGCGATACGCCTGGCATGAGCGCGCAAGATTGTGCAAAACCAATCTTCAAAGCGTGTTTCCAGTCCATGTCATCTACAGTCGGCGTATCTTCAACAGGCTTCCAGCGTTCAATCGCCAGAATCACAAAACCGCCGACAATCAGCGCGATAGCAACAGTTAAAGGTGAAAATAGATAAGTTTTGATCTCATCATGAAAAATCAGCCCCAGAATAGCTGCAGGGAGGAATGCCAGCGCAATATTGCTGACAAAACGCTGTGCATCTGGCTGGTCAATATTGGCAGCCAAGGTAAATAGTTTGTGGCGGTATTCCCAACACACCGCGAGGATAGCGCCAAGTTGAATGACGATGATAAATACTTTGCTTTTATCGCCACTGAAATCGAGTAAGTCACCGACAACGATTTGATGGCCGGTGCTGCTAATAGGTAAGAACTCTGTTGCACCCTCTACAATGCCGAGGATAAAGGCTTTAAAAAGTAAAATTAGATCCATGTCGCCATTCTAACAATAAAAAATTTAGTAATAAAAAAAGGGCAAGTGTGCCCTTTTTGATCTGTACCTAACGCTTAATTATTTAAGCATGCCATTACTTAAGCAAGCCATTACTTAAGCAGACCTAGCAAAGTCGGTAACAAGTTGCCGGAGCCTTCTTTTACTACACCGTCCGGGGTTAACTTATCTACTACCATGGGTAAGTATTCAGCAATTTTGCTGCTTAATGCTTCCGGTGAAATGTTAAATTTCGCTGCCATTTGTGCAATTTCGCCATCGCCTAAAACGCTGGCAACTTGCGCGGCAGAGAGCGGAAGATTTCCACCTTTTCCCACCCAAGAAGCTACTTCAGCAGCCATGCCGTTTTCTTTGAATTTTTCCAAGATACCGCTTAAGCCGCCATTATCATGAAATAAATCCATGGCGATTTGCACCATGCTGCCTTGCTCGCCACCTAACTTACCTAAAACCGCGCCTGCTATGTTGTCAAATAAACCCATTCTATTCTCCGAGTGTATGCCCTATATTTAGTTCACTGTATGCGCACATCAGTATTTGCAAAAACGTACCTAGAACTTTTCTTCCGGTCTTAAATAGCGCCATTCACCCACAGGTAGTTTGCCTAGTGTAATACTACCAATGCGCACACGTTTTAGCCCTACCACGTGTAAACCTACCATTTCGCACATGCGGCGAATCTGGCGTTTTTTGCCTTCACGCAATACAAAGCGTAACTGTTCTTCATTTTGCCAGCTCACTTTGGCGGGTTTGAGTTTTTCGCCATCTAAACTCAAGCCGTGGTTCAGTAGCTTCATGCCGTTATCGGTTAGCTCACCTTCTACGCGCACCAAGTATTCTTTTTCTACGTTTGAATCTTCACCAATCAAATGGCGTGCTATACGGCCATCCTGAGTGAGTACTAACATGCCTGTAGAGTCAATATCCAAGCGGCCAGCCGGCGCTAAGCCATGCAAGAATCTACGCTCGAATTTTTTAGGGTGATTGGTGTGCAAGGTAGGGTCATCTTCCCACTGGTTATCTGGGTGCACCAACACAATCGCCGGTTGGTAGCCATCTTCTGCCTGCCCGCTTACGTAGCCAACTGGTTTATGCAAAATAATGGTGACATTCTCAGCCTGCGTTTCATAAGCATAGCTACTGATAATAATTTCAGCATCGGGCGCAATGCGCGTGCCTAAAGTTTCAATAATCTCGCCATTCACCATGACCCAGCCATTGCTAATCCACTCGTCTGCCTCACGGCGTGAACATAAGCCACGCTCTGCCATTACTTTAGAGAGGCGCGGTGATTCTAAATTAACAGGTGCAGATTTATAAGCCGCTTTTGCAGCAGCGCCGTATTGAGGCGTGTTCACTGCATCATAACCATCGCGCACCTTGCCACCACGGCGTGGCGCTTGGCGATACTGCGGCTCGTTTTTATCAGGGCGCGGAGTAATGCGCGTATCAACACCCGCAGGTCTCTGCGGTTTTGGCTCAGCATCATGTGGTTTGCCATCAAAGCGATGGTTACGTTGGCGAGAGCTGTCTGGTTTAGCGGTATGCGCAGTTCTGCTATCTAAACCAGCTTCGTCATTCCCACGTGGGCGGGAATCCATTTTGGGTGCTGAATGCTGCGGTGCTTCGCTTGCCTCTGTACGTATTACAGGCTTTGGTGGCGCTTTGGTTCTATCGCGCACAACTGCGCCAGCACGGCGCACAGGCGCCTTACTAGCCGTAGGCGTATCACTTGGTTTCTTGCTGAGTTTAATGGTGGTCAAAATAGTCTATTCAATTAATTTGTAAGGCTATTTTAACAAATTTATGCTGCAAGTTTTTATTTATTAAATACAACTATTCTGCATTGATTACTTTAAGTTTGCCTGTTAATGTTATTCAGTAATGTATTTACAAATTACGGCGTGGATTTAACCTGCGCGGTGCAATGTTGCTAAATCCTACACGTGGACTCAATAACTCACCCCACTTAAGAAAAATAAAAAAGGTTGATAGTATGCGCCATCCATTAGCACAGCTTGTTTTAAGTCTATTGTTGATTAGCAATTATGTGCAAGCTAACGAAATGGATGCGTGTTATCAGGTTAATTTCAGACAAATTGACCGCATGGCTGATTTGCCGCAAGAAGTTGTGGAATTGATTCATGCTAATAATCGAGGTGAACGTAGCTTTAGTGCCCTACCCCAAGAAGAACAAATCTTTATTAAATCAGGTCAACTTGACTACCGTGGTATAGCAGACAGAGGCGGTCCATTTTCTCCTGGCTGCGGTCCTGTTGGTAATGAGGCGATGGTGAGGCTGGTCATGGCAGCCATTAGCCCAGCATGTATTCTTGTGGCTTTAGAGCACGGTGGTGCAGCACATGGCGCTGGTTTGAGAGTTTTTCTGCGTGAAGGTGAGTCTTGGGTGCGTGGGGATAAATTTGAACACCCAAGAGCTTATCTAAGCTATCAAGGAAAATTTGAAACTGACTTGCCCACTTTTGTAACACAAGCCGAGTTTGAACTTGGTGGGGCGTATAAATATGGTCAAGGCGTTAAGAAAGACTCTGTTGAGTCGCTAAAATGGTACTTACTTGCTGCCAATCAAGGACACGGCGTCGCTCAGTTTGAGTTAGGCAACATATATGCAGAAGGACGTGGGACTGAGAAAAACTTAAAAACTGCTTTAACTTGGTTTGAAAAAGCAGCAACTACGAATGCTGAATTCGAATATCGCCTAGGCAAAATATATATGGAAGGCACATTTGTGCCACAAAATGTTAAAAGCGGTTTACGAAAAGTAAAATCTGCGGCCTCCAGAGAAAACCCTAATGCGCAAGTTTACTTAGGTGAGCTTTATTTAAACGGAAAACATGTAAAGCAAAATTATGTGAAAGCGGAAAAACTATTCAAAAAGTCACTGTATCATGGCGGACGTTATAATTTAGCCAATATGTACAAAGATGGTTTTGGGGTTGAAAAAAATATCGTTGTAGCTTGGGCATTACTAACTGGAAGTCACGAATACAGTTATAAAAAGTTACCTGCATTAGAGCTAACGGCTCAAGATTTGCAAGAAGCTAAACAGCTTAAAAATGACATGGATGGATACTTCTCTCCTCAGGGATACATTGCACCTAAAGGTGTTTTAACTGCGTTAGCGTTGTATTTAGATCACCAATAAAAAAGCCAGCTTTCGCTGGCTTTTTTATTGGTTGAAACTATCTAAAGTGATTAAACTTTTTGATAAACCTCACTACCTTTTTTCACGAACTCAATGGCTTTTTCCTGCATACCTTTTTGCAGAGCCGCTTGTTCATCAATGCCTTGCTCAGCCGCGTAATCACGTACGTCTTGTGAGATTTTCATAGAGCAGAAATGCGGGCCGCACATTGAGCAGAAGTGTGCTTGTTTTGCACCTTCTTGCGGCAAGGTTTCGTCGTTGAATTCCTTAGCTTTTTCCGGATCAAGACCCAAGTTAAATTGGTCATCCCAACGGAATTCGAAACGCGCTTTTGATAAAGCATTGTCGCGAATCTGCGCGCCTGGGTGGCCTTTTGCCAAGTCTGCCGCGTGTGCTGCGATTTTGTAGGTGATGATACCAACACGTACGTCTTCTTTGTCTGGTAAGCCTAAGTGTTCTTTTGGCGTTACGTAGCAAAGCATTGCACAGCCGTACCAGCCTATCATCGCAGCGCCGATACCTGATGTGATGTGGTCGTAACCCGGTGCGATGTCGGTGGTCAATGGGCCTAATGTATAGAACGGGGCTTCACCGCAATGCTCAAGTTGCAAGTCCATGTTCTCTTTGATGAGGTGCATAGGCACGTGGCCTGGGCCTTCGATCATACATTGCACATCGTGCTTCCAAGCGATTTGCGTTAATTCACCCAATGTTTTCAATTCAGCAAATTGTGCTTCGTCGTTGGCATCGTAAATTGAGCCTGGGCGCAAGCCATCACCTAATGAGAACGAAACATCGTATTGCTTCATGATCTGGCAGATGTCTTCAAAATGCTCGTACAAGAAAGACTCTTTATGATGCGCCAAGCACCATTTCGCCATAATAGAGCCGCCGCGTGACACGATACCGGTCATACGTTTTGCAGTCATCGGGATGTAAGCCAAACGTACGCCAGCGT
>DATHXI010000046.1:0-39930 GCA_035459705.1 Methylotenera sp.
TACCGATTAAGATTTCTGGCATTGCAGCTGTAACGTCTTTACCTTCTGTATAAACGGTCGCTTCGCCTGCTTTGAAAATGATTTTTGACATAAGAATTCTCTCAAACACATGAATAAAAATGCTATTTTAGCAAATGCTAGCCTTGCCTACCAATCTTCAATTCAAATCTAGCTGCATATCGACATGTGGAATATTCGCATCTTGATACACACCGCTAATTTCAACGAAGCCAGCTTGTTTATAAAAAGAAATTGCATGGGTTTGTGCGGTTAAACTAATCGTTTTACTACCATACGCTTTGCAAATATTAATCGCTTCAAGCAATAACGCCATGCCGATGCCCGAACCTCGCCAATCTTTTAATACTGCCATACGACCAATTTTTTGATACTTGATAATGCGCGCACAACCCACTGGTTTCCCGTCGGCTTCTGCCAGCAAATGTATGGCGGTCGCGTCTATCTCATCCCATTCAAAATCAGGGGCTACTTCTTGTTCAATAACAAAAACTGGCTCGCGCACCGCAATTAACTTGGCTGCATGTGTCGCCCAACTGACTTGAATCACTTGATAATCTAAGGACATCTATCGAATCCTGAAGTTAAAATTGTTAAGCAGTTCTATAAATACGTAGTTTGGGATGCAGTACTAGGCGCACGGAACGCAAGAACCGAGATAGTATGTAGTATACAGCGAGGTTATGAGTACCGCGTAACGAAGTAATGCGCCCAAAAAATGAATTTATAGCAGTGCTTACAGACTTGCAGTCCAGAACTGTTCCGTGCATCATGCATCTTTCATTCAATTCACGTTAGTTTCGTTTAATCAGTTCATTCAAAGGTTTCATATGCAAAATTATCAAACGGCCGTCGCGCGCATCTTTTTAGCACTTGTTTTTTTGGGCGCGGTTATTTTAAGATTATTAGCAATTACCAGCCATCCAAACGGCTATATCGACTACCAAGTCACCCTAGGGCAAGTAGGGTTGCCTAGTATTTTTGCGCCATTGTTGATTTTAGTGCAACTGGTGGCAGGCATCGGCTTATTGGTTGGTTATAAAACCAGACTATTCGCTTATGTCTTGGCAGGGCTAGCATTCTTCCTGGCGATTGTTTTAGGTAGATTTGATTTCCAATCAATGTTTATCTACCTCGGCATTACTGGCGGTATGTTGTTACTTGCAACGCATTATAAAACCGGTTTCAGTATCGATAACACTAAAAAAGATCGTCTGTTCTAAATTGTGAGTTCTAAATAGATTTAGAAAGTTTGATGCAATAAAAAAGCGGCTTTAAGCCGCTTTTTTATTGAGGTGCATAGTGTCTATTCCCATTCTAACGCAGTGAAAATAGTATTCACATTACGACGGTTAGCAATATCAAATAGCTGCCAATTATTTTTTTCACTGGCTGCTGCACTATCCATGGTCGCTTCCATAGTTGCACCTTTTTTAATCGCACTGCGGATATCAGCCAGCAGTGTGTTTAAGTAACGCTGTTCGTTATCCAAGGCTTTAATCCAATCTTTTGTCACTGCACCATGACCGGGAATCACTTGTATAACCGGATAGGTTTTTAGCATATCTATCACTGCAATAAAACCCTTGATATCACCTTCAATGACCGGTGTACGCTCAACGAACAGTAAATCACCCGTCCACATGGTGCTGGTCTTACTATCCTGCACCGTAATGTCGGTATTGGTATGTGCCGTAGGGTAGGCGGTTAGCAATAGGGTTCTATCACCTAGGTCTAGCTTCAATGAGTCTTTAACGACCATTGTTGGTTTAACGATAACTGCACCTTTAGCATCGTCCCCCATGTATTTTGCGTTAATGCGATCATACGTCTCACGGCGTAACTCCATGGCATTACCTAGCTTCTCATGGCCAACAAATTGCGGTTTGTCTTGTATAAAAGCTGCATTACCAAAAATATGGTCTGGGTGCACATGGGTATTAATGACATACAGAATTGGCAATGGCGTCACTTGTTTAATCGCATCACGCAATTGATTACCTATCTTCAGGTTACCGCCGGTATCCACCACCGCGACGCCTTTGCTACCTACAATAAAACTGATATTGCAGATATCGCCTTGATAACCCTCGGAGATATCCAAATGTTCACCGTGATGCACATAAATACCGTTACCAATTTCATGCATCTTCAAGTTTGCAGATTTGATATTCGCATGCGCACAACCGACCAGAAGAAAGAAAGTACATATTGCTGTAAGCACAATACCGAACTTTGACTGCTTTTCTGGATCCATCGCTGAGTACATATTGGGCCGCTCTCTGAAAGTGTTGCAGTGATAATTCATTGCAATGATAATAGCCTATGTAACGTTTTCGTGTGACGGTTGTCACATATACTCCCATTTAAATGAAGGACTTTGTATGATGAATAGCGCTTCACGCTATACCAAAACTGCGATTGTGCTGCATTGGCTTATCGCCATTGGCATTTTTGGTATGTTTGCTTTAGGTTGGTTTATGAGCGACTTGCCAAAAGAAGCGCCCAAGCAAATGGCTTACGATTTATTCAACTGGGGTATTTATACATGGCAATTGGCTGAAGGAGCTTCACCTAGAACCTTCTATTTCAACCTACATAAATCAATAGGCGTGACGCTATTTGCCTTAATTGTTATCCGTATTTTATGGCGTATCACGCACAAACCACCGGCCTTGTTAAGCTCATACCAAGCATGGGAGAGGAAACTGGCAACCGGCGCACATCATCTGCTTTATCTACTGATGATAGCGCTGCCTGTCAGTGGCGTTATCATGGCCACTTATAGCAAATACGGTATCAAATGGTTCGGCATTCCATTTATCAAAGGGCTAGATAACACCCCAATGCGCGAAGTATTTGAAACAGTACATGAAACTATCGGTATAGTTGTTCTAGTAATACTCGTGCTACATATTGGTGGGGCACTGAAACACAAGTTCATCGATAAAGATGAAACCATGAAACGCATGTCTCTTTAGTATTAAAAAGCCCTCAATTGAGGGCTTTTTAATACTAAAGTTAAGTAGCTCAACCTACTATTTTGTGGACATACCTACTTCCCGGCCGCTCCCGCCGCGCCACTCTACATCACAACACAGCACCCGCAGTTCTCCATCCACTGCAAAGGTAGCAGACAAAGTGACACACAAATGTGAACTGGCAACTGAAAGATAGGGCCGGCTAATCTGTAACTCCCCGGGCTGGAACATAGCACGATAGTGGTAAGGCTTGCGCGACCAATCGGCGCCATCTGCATCTTCTAATGGCAAGAAAGGAATGAGAGTGGCCAAGCGCTTCGCCACCATGCTGACGCCAAGTTGCTTACCGTAAGCGTCAATGACATAACAATGATCGACCTTTTCCATATCAATCAACGAAGCGCATGCAGATTGCATAGATTGGTTATCAGCTAGGCGCTGCAAAGCTGATTTAAACTCTTTCATGTAAGGTAACAGCTCATCCATAGACACTGAAGGCTTCTTGTCTGCAAGTTCACCGATACCGCCATCACCATGCTGTAACGGCGTAGGTGTGGGCATGGCGAAATAAAAACCCTGCACTAGGTCAGCGTTGCTATCTAAGGCGATTATGGCTTGCTCTCGGGTTTCTATACCCTCGATCAGCGCTAAGCTGCCCGACTCGTGGATAAGTGCCACGGTTGCCCGCAATATTCGACGTGCCTTGTCATTTAACTCAGCTGCGGCAATGATTTTTCGATCTAGTTTGACAATATCAGGGCTCACGCGCCATATACGCTCGATGTCCGAAGCTTCGGCACCAAAGTCGTCAATCGCTATTAGGCATCCGGCATCGCGATAAAATTTGACTGCTTCGTCCAGCAATCTGGCATCAGGAATGACGCCCTCTACTATTTCCACCACTACGCGCTTAGGTGAAATACCGTAACTCGCCATCAGCTCAGCGAAAAATGGCCCGTGATCACGACGGCGGTTGATGACCTGCGCCGAAACATTGAGGAACAGCCATTGATTACCGGTATCTTCCAATTGGTAATTATGCAAATGAATCGTGCGACATAAACGGTCTAGAAAAACTGACTGCGTATCGCTGATATAGCCGCCATCACCATTAAATACCTGTATCGGTGAGATGTTCTTTCCTTCAAACCTAGTAGCGCGCAACAAGCCTTCATGACCCACGATGCGACGATGCGGCAGGCTATAAATAGGCTGGAAAACACTATCCAGTCGTTTCCCGCCAAAGTGGCCATAGGCACGCCCTGCGTTTGTGCTAATGGATTGCTTCACATTATCTAGTGAAGCGATATCTAACGTGGCGAGTACATAATCATTTTCTAGTGCAAGCGCCGTAGATGATTTCAACATAAATTCATTGTTCCAAAAAAAAGACGTCTATTTGGTCAATACCAAATAGACGCCCTTGTCATATTATTCTTTAAATCAACCCCTCGATGGATTGATTACATATCTATTAAGCAAGTCTCATACCATATAGCTACGCGTTAGCTTTAACCTAAGGCTTAATGCCTTTGACAGCCGCGTCATAGCTACTTTCCTTGGGCTACATAGTGTGTACCTGAACTGTTGCACCATTGTGAAAACTTATACCTTAGTTTTGATTGTGTTAGCTATTAGGCGAGCCATATATGTGCGTCCAATAGAACATATTGCCTAGCAATGGTGCACATTACTTGGTTGCTCAATGAATGAATAAAATCTTATTAGACGAATACTTAGCCCAATAAAAAGCCCGCAACTGCGGGCTTCTTTAATTTAAAGACTTATTGGTGATATTGTCTGCTGTGTTCGCGAACCGCAGCCAGCATGGCTGCCGCATTTTCGGGCGGCGTCCATTGCGTAATGCCATGACCTAGATTGAACACATGACCGCTG
This sequence comes from Methylotenera sp., assembly GCA_035459705.1. Classification (GTDB taxonomy): domain Bacteria; phylum Pseudomonadota; class Gammaproteobacteria; order Burkholderiales; family Methylophilaceae; genus Methylotenera. The sequence goes on from DATHXI010000046.1 coordinate 4,896, forward strand.
CCGTGACCATAACTCGCTAAAATACTAGCCACTTCTTTTTCAATCGCCTCTGGCGTTGAAAGCAGAATTGCCGGATCTAAATTACCTTGTAACGCGACCTTGTCACCCACACGCTGACGCGCAGTACCGATATCTACCGACCAATCTAGTCCTAGTGCATCTGCACCAATCTCAGCTTGCGCCTCTAACCACAACGCGCCGCCTTTGGTAAATACGATGCGTGGCACGATACGGCCCTCATGTTCACGGGTTAAGCCGTTGACGATTTTTTGCATGTAATTGAGTGAGAATTCTTTGTAGGCATTGTGTGACAATGCGCCACCCCATGAATCAAATATCATCACCGCTTGTGCGCCAGCGGCGATTTGCGCGTTGAGATACTGAATTACGGTTTGTGCCGTAATCTCTAGAATATGATGCAGTAAATCAGGACGTGCATACGCCATTTTTTTAATGGTTAAGAAATCAGTGCCGCCTTTGCCTTCCACCATATACGTTGCCAGCGTCCATGGGCTGCCTGAGAAGCCAATCAGAGGCACGCGACCATTGATGGTCTTACGAATCTGAGTCACTGCATCAAACACGTATTGCAGGCTCGCCATGTCTGGTATAGCCAGTTTTTTGATATCAGCTTCTTCACGCAAAGTGCGCTCGAATTTTGGACCTTCGCCTTCTTCAAAATATAGCCCTAAACCCATCGCGTCAGGTACGGTAAGAATATCTGAGAACAGAATCGAAGCATCTAGCAGCGGATAGCGATCTAGCGGCTGCAAGGTCACTTCTGTTGCGAAACTTGGGTTTTTACATAGTTGTAAAAAGCTACCGGCAGTTTTACGGCTTTCACGATACTCAGGCAAATAACGCCCAGCTTGACGCATCATCCACACTGGCGTGTAGTCTGTTGGCTCACGCATCAGTGCGCGCAGGAAGGTATCGTTTTGTAATTGACTCATAATTTACTGCCTAATAAAAAAGGATACAAAGCAGTTTTACTTTGCATCCTTTGTTTTTTTATAGCTAACTTTAAACCTATTACCTAGGTAATGTAGAAGAACCCATCAAGAACTCATCTACTGCCTTAGCTGCCTGGCGGCCTTCGCGAATCGCCCAAACCACTAATGACTGACCACGACGTACATCACCTGCAGCAAACACTTTAGCCTTGCTGGTTTTGTAGCTCTCAGCGCCTTCAGTGGTAGCTTTGGCATTGCCACGGTTATCTTTTTCTACACCGAATGCATCCAGCATTTTTTGTACTGGTGACACGAAGCCCATCGCTAACAATACTAGATCTGCTTTAATGGTAAATTCTGTACCTGCAACCTCAGACATCTTGCCGTCTTTCCACTCGACTTTACAGCCCTTTAAGTGCGTTACTTTGCCGTTTTCACCGATTAACTCTTTAGTGGTGATCGACCAGTCACGATTTGCGCCTTCTTCGTGTGAGCTTGATGTGCGCATCTTGAGTGGCCAGTTCGGCCATACCAATTCTTTATTTTCTTTTTCTGGCGGTTGTGGCATCAACTCAAACTGAGTGATAGTCGCGGCACCATGACGGTTTGAAGTACCGACACAGTCAGAGCCTGTATCACCACCACCGATAACGATTACGTTCTTATTCGTCGCCATAACTTGGTTAGCTACGGTATCGCCAGCCACTACTTTATTTTGCGGCGTTAAAAAATCCATCGCGTACATCACGCCTTCCAGCTCACGGCCTGGTACTGGCAAATCACGTGGATGCTCGGCACCACCGGCTAGAATCACCGCATCGAACTCAGCTAATAAATCATCCGCCTTAACGTTTTCGCCCACGTTTTGATTGACGCGGAACTCAACGCCTTCGGCTTCCATCTGTGCCATACGGCGGTCGATGTGTGACTTTTCCATTTTGAAGTCTGGAATACCGTAGCGTAACAAACCGCCGATACGATCATTTTTTTCCAATACCACAACGTCGTGGCCAACGCGTGCTAATTGCTGCGCAGCAGCCAAACCTGCTGGACCTGAACCAACGATGGCAATTTTTTTGCCAGTTTTGTTCGTTGGAATTTGCGGTGTAACCCAGTCGTTTTCCCAAGCTTTATCAATGATTGCATGTTCAATTGACTTAATACCAACAGGATCTGCATTAATGTTCAATGTACAGGCTGCTTCGCATGGGGCAGGGCAGATGCGGCCAGTGAACTCTGGGAAGTTGTTAGTTGAATGCAACACGTCAATCGCACTATGCCAGTCTTGGTTGTAAACCAAGTCATTCCAGTCTGGAATGATGTTGTTGATAGGACAACCTGTAGTACAGAATGGAATGCCACAGTCCATACAGCGCGCACCTTGCTGTTTGGCTTGATCATCGGTTAAATGCAGTACAAATTCTTTATAGTTCTTAACGCGGTCTTTAACTGGCAAGTTTGCCTCGCTCAGACGCTCAAATTCCATAAAACCAGTTACTTTACCCATATTTTAAAGTCTCTTCCCTTTATAGCTGCTATTTATGCAGCAACCAGTGCTTTATCTTCAGCAAGTTCGATTAACGCGCGTTTATATTCGTTTGGCATGACTTTAACAAACTTGGCTCTGTAGTTTGTCCAATCTGCCAACATTGCGCTTGCACGTACACTGCCTGTATATTTTGCATGCTTTTCAATTAATGTTTTAAGTGTGATTTCGTCTGGCTGATCTAAGTGATGCACTTTACCAATACCAGCCTCTGCGCTTTCTACTTTCTCAAGCGCCACCATGTTCATATTGCAGCGTTTAGCAAACATGCCGTCCTCATCATAGACATACGCTACGCCACCGCTCATACCTGCAGCGAAATTTTGACCAGTTAAGCCCAATACCACAACTGTACCGCCCGTCATGTATTCGCAACCGTGGTTACCCACGCCTTCAACCACAGCAGATGCGCCTGAGTTACGTACACAGAAGCGCTCACCAGCCACGCCACGGAAGTAGCTCTCACCAGTAGTAGCGCCGTACATCACGGTATTACCGATGATGATATTTTCATGCGCGATACCGCGGAAGGCGACTGGCGGTTTAATCACAATCCGACCACCGCATAAGCCTTTGCCTACGTAGTCGTTGCCTTCGCCCGTTAGCTCAAAGGTAATACCTTTAGCTAGGAATGCCGCAAAACTTTGACCTGATGTACCAGTGAAATTCACATGGATTGTATCGTTCGGCAAACCTACACTGCCGTAGCGCGTCGCAACTTGGTTGGACAGCATGGTACCAACAGTACGATTCGTGTTGGTGATTGGAATATCCAACACCACTTTTTCACCGGTTTCCAAGGCATTTTTAGCCAAGGCAATCAATTTGTTATCTAGCGCATTCACCAAGCCGTGATCTTGCACGTCGTTGTTTTTACGTGAAACTTCCGCTGGCATGTCTGGTAGATGGAATATCTTGCTGAAATCCAAACCATTGATTTTCCAGTGATCGATACCGGCTTGCATATCCAGCAAATCAGCGCGGCCAATCAAATCATCAAACTTAGCGATGCCGATAGAAGCCATCAATTCACGCACTTCTTCAGCAACAAAGAAGAAGTAGTTCACTACGTGCTCTGGTTGGCCTGTAAAGCGTTTACGTAACTCTGGATCTTGTGTTGCTACACCTACCGGGCAGGTGTTCAGATGACATTTACGCATCATGATACAGCCCTCAACCACTAGCGGCGCGGTAGCAAAACCAAACTCATCGGCACCTAATAACGCGCCAATCAGCACGTCACGACCGGTTTTCATTTGACCGTCAACTTGCACCACAACACGGCCACGCAACTGATTCAACACTAGCGTTTGCTGTGTTTCAGCCAAACCTAATTCCCATGGCGTACCTGCGTGTTTCACTGATGAAATTGGCGATGCACCTGTACCACCATCATGTCCCGCAACAACGATGTGGTCTGACTTCGCTTTTGCCACACCAGCAGCTACGGTGCCGATACCGGTTTCCGAAACAAGTTTTACCGAGATAGAAGCTTTAGGGTTCGCATTTTTCAAGTCATGAATCAGCTGCGCCAAGTCTTCAATCGAGTAGATATCATGATGCGGTGGCGGTGAAATCAAACCTACACCCGGCACTGAGAAACGTAGTTTAGCGATGTACTCTGAAACCTTATGACCAGGTAATTGACCACCTTCACCCGGTTTTGCACCTTGCGCCATCTTGATTTGAATCTGGTCAGCAGAAGCTAAGTATTCAGCCGTGACACCAAAACGGCCTGATGCTACTTGCTTGATGCGTGAACGCATAGAATCGCCGGCTTTAAGCGCGACGTCTGCCTCAACCTGGCTCTTACCAATGACATTCGCCATGCTGGTGTCGTGAGCTACTGGAATAAAGCGTTTAGCATCTTCGCCACCTTCACCAGTATTCGATTTACCGCCGATACGGTTCATAGCAATTGCTAATGTTGCATGCGCTTCCGTTGAGATGGAACCCAATGACATCGCACCCGTAGCAAAACGTTTTACGATTTCTTTCGCTGGTTCTACTGATTCCAATGGAATTGCTGCACCCGCAGATTTAATCTCGAACAAGCCACGTAAGGTCATGTGACGACGTGTTTGGTCGTTGATTAACTTAGCGTATTCTTTATAGGTACTTGCTTGATTGGTGCGAGTTGCATGTTGCAACTTAGCAATCGAATCTGGCGTCCACATGTGCTCTTCACCACGTACACGGAAGGCATATTCACCACCGGCATCCAAGCTATTCGCCAATACTGGGTCATCACCAAATGCAGCTGTATGCAAGCGCACAGCTTCTTCTGACACTTGATCTAGGCCAATACCCTGGATATTGGTTGCTGTGCCTGTGAAGTATTTATCCACAAACACTGAATTCAAACCAATTGCCTCGAATCTTTGGCCGCCACAGTAAGACTGATAGGTAGAAATACCCATCTTAGACATGACTTTATATAAGCCCTTACCAATAGCTTTTACGAATTTCTTCGCTGCGTCGTAAGCATCCTTCGTTTCCATATGGTTGATAGTTTCAAACGCCAACCATGGGCAAACCGCCTCGGCACCGTAACCGGCTAACAAGGCGAAATGATGTACTTCACGTGCAGAACCAGTATCAATTACCAAGCCTGTATTGGTTCTTACGCCCGCTTTCACTAAATGTGCATGGGTTGCAGAGCAAGCAAGCAAGGCCGGAATCGCCAAGCGATCGGCACTGATGTTTCTATCTGACAGAATCAAGATATTGAAGCCATCTTGTACCGCTTTTTCAGCTGCGTTGGCAATACTAGCCACGGCAGCAGCCATGCCATTTTTACCTTGCTCAACAGGGTAGGTAATGTCCAACACCAATGATTTGTATTGGTTTTGTGTCAGCGTCGCAATGGCTTTTAATTGCTCAAGCTCATCCAGCATCAGTACCGGTTGACCCGCTTCCAAACGCAATGGCGGCTGTGTTTCATCGATACCCAGTAAGTTTGGTTTAGGACCAATGAACGTTACCAATGACATTACCAACTCTTCACGAATCGGGTCGATTGGTGGGTTAGTTACTTGTGCAAATAATTGTTTGAAATAGTTGTAAAGCAGTTTTGGCTTAGCAGATAACACTGGCAGAGCAGCGTCGTTACCCATAGAGCCAGCACCTTCTTCACCATTGGCTACCATAGGTGCCATGACGAACTTGATATCTTCCTGGGTATAACCAAACGCTTGTTGCGTATCTAGAAGGCTAGCAGCCATTTCTAGCTTGCCGTCCACTTTAGGCATATCGCTCAAGAAGTAGCGCGTTTTTTCAATCCATTGTTTGTATGGTTTAGCTGTTGCGAGCTCTTTTTTCACTTCTGCATCATCAATGATACGGCCTTGTTCCATATCGATTAACAACATTTTGCCTGGCTGCAAACGCCATTTTTTAACGATTTTTTCTTGTGGGAATGTCAACACACCCATTTCGGACGCCATCATCACGATGTCGTCATCTGTTACCAAATAACGCGCTGGGCGTAAACCATTACGGTCTAGCGTTGCACCAATCATACGGCCATCCGTAAAGGCTACCGCTGCCGGACCATCCCATGGCTCCATCAAAGCAGCATGGTATTCGTAGAACGCGCGGCGCTCTTCATCCATCAATGGATTACCTGACCAGGCTTCTGGAATCAACATCATCATGGCGTGTGGCAATGAGTAACCACCAGCCACTAGCAACTCAAGACAGTTATCGAAACAGGCTGAGTCAGACTGACCTTCAGCAATCAGCGGCCATAGTTTTTCTAAATCTTCACCAATTACGGTTGAACGCATTGCTTCGTGACGCGCTGCCATCCAGTTGACGTTACCTTGTACGGTATTAATTTCGCCGTTATGCGCAATCATGCGGAACGGATGGGCTAGATCCCAAGCAGGGAAGGTATTGGTAGAGAAACGTTGGTGAACCAGCGCTAATGCTGAAACTACGCTTTCATCATTCAAATCTGTGTAGTAAACGCCTACTTCGTTCGCGAGCAACATACCTTTGTAAACGATAGTGCGTGAAGACAATGACGGCATGTAGAACGCTGCTTTGTCTTTTAACTCCAAGTCGCGCACTGCATGTTCGATACGCTTACGAATCACGAACAGTTTGCGTTCGAATACGTTTTGGTCAGCTACAGTGCTAGCGATGATGACCTGACGCATGGTTGGCTCAACGTCACGCGCCGCATCGGCGATGTTGCTGTTATCAACCGGCACATCGCGCCAGCCGAGTAATGTTTGGTTTTCTTCCGCGATAATTTTGCTGAATAGCGCTTCGCAAGCCGCACGATTAACCGCAGTTTGTGGCAAAAACACATTACCTACTGCATATTGGCCTGCTGCTGGTAAAGTGACATTGAGCTTAGCAGCCTCTTTGCGCATGAATGCATCTGGCATTTGCATGAGCAAACCAGCGCCATCACCTAATTTAGGATCATAGCCGGTTGCACCACGATGGGTCAGGTTGGTCAGTAGCTCCAAACCTTTTTGCACAATCTCGTGGCTCTTTTGGCCCTTAATATGCGCAACAAAACCAACACCACAGGCATCACGTTCATTTGAGGGATTGTATAAGCCTTGCTTAGCTGGCTTGCCTGAATAAACAGCGCTAGCGCCCGTCAACTCTGAATTATTGTTTGTAGTCTGAGCCGGAATTTGAACGTCATCAAGCGCAATTTGATTACTTAAATCTAGTGCCATATTATCTAATCACAAAACATTTAGCGGAACCTTCAAGTTTACCGTTAAATGTCTATGTGTTCAATAAGATAGAGGCTAAAGATGCAGATTATTTTGTTAAAAATCGTTATGCAGATACTAACGTAACGCCAAGTAACTTATCGTAAGTTATGATTTTGCCAGCAATTGGAACGATTTTTTCGCCACTTCAATCGTAAATGCTATGTCTTCATCCGTATGCGCAGCGGATACAAAGCCCGCTTCAAATGCAGAAGGGCCCAAATAAATACCGCTATCCAACATAGCATGGAAGAACTTGTTGAAAGCCGCTTTATCGGATTGCATGATCTCAGCGAAACTGCTCGGACAGTTTTCACTGAAGTACAAACCAAACATACCGCCTACATTTTGCGCATTAAATACCACGCCAGCTTCTTTTGCCGCCGCTTTTAGCCCATCCACCAGTTTTTTGGTTTGTGCCGCTAATTTATCGTGGAAATTAGGCGCCTGAATCAATTCCAAAGTCTTCAAGCCAGCTGTTACTGCGACTGGATTGCCGGACAAGGTACCTGCCTGATACACCGCACCCAACGGTGCCAAGCAACTCATAATGTCTTTACGGCCGCCAAACGCCCCCACCGGTAAACCGCCGCCAATGACTTTACCCAAGGTGGTCATGTCCGGTTTGATGTTGTACAAGGCTTGTGCGCCACCAAGATGCACGCGGAAACCAGTCATCACTTCATCAAAAATCAGCACACTGCCGTGCTGGGTACACAGCTCACGCAAAGTTTTCAGGAATTCCATGTGCGGCACGATCAAATTCATATTACCGACCACAGGCTCGATAATCACGCAGGCAATCTCGCTGCCAACTTTATCGAATAGCTCTTTGAGTTCTTGCGTGTTGTTATATTCCAAGGTGAGCGTATGTGCCGCTACATCTGCTGGCACGCCTGCAGAGCTTGGCTCACCAAAGGTCAGCAAACCCGAGCCCGCTTTTACCAATAGCGCATCAGCATGGCCGTGATAACAGCCTTCAAACTTCACAATCTTATTGCGCCCGGTAAAACCACGCGCCACGCGAATGGCGCTCATGGTGGCTTCGGTACCGCTACTTACCAAGCGCACTTGTTCCATGCTAGGTACCAGTTTATTAATCAACTCCGCCATCTCAAGCTCTAAGCCGGTAGGCGCGCCAAAAGACAAGCTATTTTCTGCGACTTCCTGCACCGCTTTAATGACTTCAGGGTGTGCGTGACCAACAATCATCGGCCCCCATGAGTTGATGTAGTCGATGTATTGCTTGCCATCGACATCCCATAACTTCGAACCCAAGCCGCGCTTAAAGAATATAGGCGTGCCACCTACGCTGCGAAACGCGCGCACTGGCGAGTTCACCCCACCTGGAATGAGTTGTTGAGATTTGTCAAAAAGGGTTTGATTGATTGAGGTCATAAGAGAGTCAAATATTAAATAATTGGGTAAATTCTGTTGCTGCTTTTTCTATATCTTGGCTGCCAAATAAGGCGTTAATCACTGCTATTGCATCTGCGCCAGCTTGTTTGGCTAAGCGCGCATTGGCTAGCGTAATACCACCAATCGCCACCGTTGGCAGGTTCAGTTGCTTAGCTTGCGCAAATAAATCCAAGCTGGCAACTGGCGCATTCGGTTTAGTGCTGGAGCTAAAGCAGGCGCCAAACGCCACATAACTGGCGCCTTGTGCTTTTGCCTGTTCAGCCAGATCAAAACGGTTGTAGCATGACGCACCGATGATTTTATCTGCGCCAAGTAGGTTGCGCGCTGCGGCAATATCGCCGTCCGTACCACCCAAATGCACGCCATCGGCATCCAATAACTGGCACCGTGCAACGTCATCATTCACAATAAAAGGCACTTTGTACTGCCGACAAATTGGCAGCAACGCACTGGCTTGCTCATGCTGGAGCGCAGCACCCGCCTGCTTATTACGATACTGCACAACACTAGCGCCACCTTGCACCGCTGCAGTCACCATGTCGCAGAGCAATTGCGTATCCTGAATATCAGGCGTGACCGCGTACAAACCTTTAATCATCATCAAAATTAGTGCGTTTTAGGGCTGTTATCACCGCTGGTCACAACCGCATCTTCTTCATCACGCGCCCAGAACATGCGGTCTGGAATATATTGACCCATACCAGGCCTGAAACCGTTCTTCAGCGTTTGCCAAGTATATTCCTGCGCTTCCAGAATCGCTTCTTCCATCGTCAGGCCATGTGCCAAGCACGCGGCAATCGCACTGGTAAGTGTGCAGCCAGAGCCATGATAACTACCCGCCAAGCGCTCCCATTTGTAGGCTTTAATAAGTTTATTGTCACCGTACAAAGTATTGGTCACTTCCAGTGTGCGCTCGTGCGTACCGGTAATCAGCACGTATTCACTGCCCATCGCCAGCAGGCGCGCAGCACTTTCATCCAGCGAGGTCAGGCCAATTTCATCAATATCATCGGCAAACGCCAAACGGCGCGCTTCCAAGCTGTTTGGTGTAATCAAGGTGGCTTGCGGGAACAGCAGTTCTATCATCGCATCCATCATGTCATCATTGGTTAAATCATCACCGCGACCGGAGGTAAGAATAGGGTCTATCAACAACGGCACATCCGGATAATCGGCCATGATCTCTGCAACCACCGCGATATTCTCAACCGAACCTAATAAACCTAATTTAAAAGCAGAAACTTGAACGTCTTCCAAAATCGCGCGCGCCTGGTCATTCACCCAATCTGCATCCATCGGCAGCACACTATCGACGCCTATCGTGTCTTGCACGGTAATCGCCGTCACCACAGAAAGCGGATGGCAGCCAATACTTGCAAATGTGAGGATGTCGGCCTGCAAACCCGCGCCACTGCTAGGGTCTGTGCCTGCAAAAGTCATTACTGAAGGTGGTGCTTGATTCGCCATTTTATTTACCAAAATTATCGTCTGGAGCGGGATACGGGAATCGAACCCGCGATTAAACTTTGGGAAAGTTTCGTGATGCCATTTCACCAATCCCGCCTAATCGTTCATTTTACTGTATTTTTCATAGGGCTTGTGAACAGCGCTTTTGAATGGTACTTATGAATTGGGCTTAGCGCATCAAAACTCCAGCGGATCTACATCAACCGCCCACCGTACTTTGTTAGCAACAGACTGACCTCTTAGCTGATAGACCATACTTTTAAGTAAATGTTGTAGGGCAGGGCGCTGACTGCTCTGCATCAACACATGACCGCGCTCCATACCTTTCAAACGCTCCATCTGCGGACGCACCGGGTCGTAAACCATCACATCCGTATTCAAATTTCGCGCCAAATTAAACGCATGATTCAAAAACTGCTGTACCAATGCATATTCGTTAGCTTCTGCGCGCAATAAGGCAGTAAACACATATGGCGGGAACTGCACCTGCTCACGCTCCTGCAGCATGGCATCGGCATAAGCCACATAATTTTGGCTACGCAAAGCATTGAACAAGACATGGTCTGGAAACTGGCTTTGAATGATGACCTGACCAGCTTTATCTGCGCGACCCGCACGACCCGCGACTTGCATCAACTGTGCGAATAAGCGCTCACTCGCCCGAAAATCCGGACTATGCAGTGCACTATCAGTATCTATCACGCCCACCAAGGTGAGGTTAGGGAAATCATGGCCTTTAGCGAGCATTTGCGTGCCCACCAAAATGTCGATTTCTTGGTTATGCACTTTGTCTAAAATTTCAACCAGTGCATTTTTGCGACTGACGCTATCACGGTCTACCCTGGCGATACGTGCGCCTGGCAGCAATTGCGCTAAGGTTTGTTCCAGTCGCTGCGTACCGTGCCCGGTTGGATGCAAATCAGCATCGCCGCAGCTGGGGCATTGGTTTGGAATTCTTTGCTCATGCCCGCAATGATGGCAGCGTAACTTTCGTTGTCCTAAATGGACGACTAAGCGACTACTGCAGCGTGTGCAGGGCGCAATCCAATGGCAGGCGGAGCATAGCAATACCGGCGAATAACCGCGGCGGTTGATAAATAAAAGACTTTGTTCTTTGCGCGCCAACCTCAGCTTTAATGCAGCAATCAACTGCGGCGTTAAGCCTAGTTGCAAATTCACTTTAGTCGTATCAATGCATTCAATATGCGGCAATTGTGCTGCCGTTACTGCACGCTCACGCAAACTAAGTAAGCTATATTTGTTGGTTTGGGATTTACTGGTTTGAGACTTACTGGACTGGGCGTTGTACCAACTCTCCAGCGCCGGTGTCGCCGAACCGAGTACGACAGGAATCTTCAAACGCTTAGCCCGTACCAACGCTACATCGCGCGCATGGTAGCGCATGCTGTCTTGCTGCTTGTATGAACCATCATGTTCTTCATCAATGATGATGAGTTTTAAATTGGGCAGCGGTGTAAAGATAGAAAGCCGCGTGCCAATAACTATTTTAGCCGCACCAGATTGCGCTAACTGCCAGTGATGTAAGCGTTCACTCTCGCTCAAATTACTATGTAGACTCACTAGTGGAAAATCTGGTAAGCGGCTTCTGAAACGCGCCTCTAACTGTGGTGTCAAGTTGATTTCAGGGACTAACACCAATACCTGCGCGTCTTTATCCTGCAAAATATGCTGCATCAAGCGGATATAGACTTCAGTTTTGCCGCTGCCGGTAATGCCATGCAGCAACCACGCCTTAAAACTTTTTGACTCTTTTATGATGCGTTCAACAGCTTCTGCTTGGTCTGTATTCAATGCTGGCTGAATGGCTGATGGTATTTCCATCACCCTCAAACCAGCCTGCACTTGCTGGCTACTTGCCCAACCATCAGCCACCAACTGCTTTACTGTTTTACGCGCGCTACTAGAAATTGCGTCTAAATCAGCTTCTGTCAGTAAATCAGTCGCTTGCAAGGCTGCAAATACGCGGCGCGTGACGAGTTGCCGTTTCGGTATTTGCTCAATCTCTATCGTTCTGCCCAACTCCGTCAATCGATACGCATACTGCTTGCGCGACACCGCCGGCTCAATCTGCCGCAAGCGTGCAGGTAGCGCTGAAAGTAGTGCCTGACCAAATGGATATTGATAATAATCTGCGCTGAATTTGATTAAGCTCAATGTTTCAGCATCTAACGGCTCTTCATCGTCAAAAGCTTGAGTGATTGGCTTGAGCTTTTCAATCGCAAATTCGCTGCTATCAGCTACAGCCATCACAATACCAATCTGGCTACGACGACCAAACGGCACGAGTACGCGCTGGCCAACCTTCACGTTTTGACCATCGCTCAGATAGTCAAATAAACGGTCTAATGGCACGTCTAAAGCGATTTTTAGGATTGGTTTATTCACTATGATGGATTGATTAAAGAATGGGTTAAAATACCATTCTTAAAAATTTATTAATTAGATTCGAATTTCAGCTTGAAAGCACATCTTACCGAATTACTCACCACTGCCGCAAAAACTATTGTACAAAACAATGGCTCACTGGACTTCGACAATCTTACCATTTTGCTGGAACGTCCAAAGTCTGCTGACCACGGTGATTTTGCCACCAACCTTGCTTTAGTGTTGGCCAAGCCACTCAAACAAAATCCGCGTGCTATCGCCACGCAAATCATCGAGGCCTTACCAGCCAGTGACTTTATCGCTAAAACCGAGATTGCCGGCGCGGGTTTTATTAACTTCTTTTTGAACGCGCAATCGCAACAAATCGTTGTGAAAGAAGTTTTAGCCGCTGGTAAAAATTACGGTCGCAATCAAAATGGTCAGTCTCAAAAAGTACAGGTGGAATTTGTTTCTGCCAACCCGACTGGCCCATTGCATGTAGGCCATGGCCGCGGTGCGGCGGTGGGCGATTGCTTGGCGCGCTTATTAGACGCGAACGGCTGGAATGTGACACGCGAGTTCTATTACAACGATGCCGGTGCACAAATCGACAACCTTACTTTGTCAGTCGTCGCTCGCTGCAAAGGTATCTCAACTGACGATGCCAGCTTTCCTGAAAACGGTTACCGCGGCGAGTACATCAACGACATTGCCACTGCCTTTTTAGCCAAAGAAACCGTAGTTGCTGACGATATGCAAGTGACCGCCAGCGGCGATGTGAACGACTTGGAATCGATTCGCACCTTTGGTGTAGCGTATTTACGCCATGAGCAGGATTTGGACTTGAAAGCATTCCAAATCAAGTTCGATGTGTTTTCATTGGAAAGCGCGTTGTACTCAGAAGGCAAAGTCGAGCAGACCGTACAAGCCTTGGTGAAAAGCGGCCACACTTATGAGCAAGATGATGCGCTATGGCTCAAAACGACCGACTTTGGTGATGACAAAGACCGCGTAATGCGCAAGACCGACGGCGGTTACACCTATTTTGTACCTGACGTGGCTTACCATGCCGACAAATGGAAGCGCGGTTTTGTACGGGTGATCAACGAGCAAGGTGCCGACCATCACAGCACCATCACTCGCGTCCGTGCTGGTTTACAAGCGCTGGATATGGGCATCCCGCAAGGCTGGCCAGATTATGTGCTGCACCAAATGGTGACCGTGATGCGCGGCGGTGAGGAAGTGAAACTCTCAAAACGTGCCGGTAGTTATGTCACCTTACGCGATTTAATTGAAGAAGTCGGCTGCGACGCGACGCGTTATTTCTTAGCTGCGCGCCGTGCTGACTCACAACTGGTATTCGACATTGATTTAGCGAGAGCACAAACCAATGACAACCCTGTGTATTACATTCAATATGCCCATGCGCGTATTTGCAGCGTATTAAGCCAATGGAATGGCGACAAAGCAAGCTTGCACAATGTTGACCTAAGCCCGCTGAACAATGCACATGAAACCGCATTGATGCAACGCTTGAGCGAATATCCTGAGATTGTTGCAAACGCAGCGACTGAACTTGCGCCGCATACCATTGCCAATTACCTGAAAGATCTAGCCAGCGATTTGCATAGCTACTACAACGAATATAAATTTTTAATCGATGATGAAGCAGTTAAACTGGCTCGCTTAAGTTTAGTCAGCGCTACCCAGCAAGTATTACAAAACGGTTTAGATTTATTGGGCGTTAGTGCGCCAGAAAAAATGTAGAGAAAATGTAATGCATGCGTAAATCACAACTGACTTTGTTGACTTCATGTCAGTTTATAATTTACCCAAATTTGAATTAGGATTAATGATGAGTAGAGATTACAAACCAAGCCCAGATAAACCACGCAATGCTAAAAAAGGCAGTCCTTTTGTTGCGGGCTTATTGGTTGGTGTTTTATTAGGTATTGCCGCGTCACTCAGCGTGGTGATGTTTATCAAAGGTGGCGAAAGCCCATTTGAAAATAAAGCGGGTACTAGTTCACCGAAAGAAAAATTTGGTGACGACAAAGATACTAGCGCCTTGCCTACAGCTGAAGGACCAGCAGTAAAAGAAGATGAAAAAACCCGCTTTGATTTTTATACCATCCTGCCTGGTAGCGAGAGCCAAGTCACGGCGGAAGAAGAAAGCAAACTGAAAGAAGCTGAACCAGCGCCCACAGTGCAAAACACTTACTATTTACAAGTAGGCGCCTTTCAAACCGAAACCGAAGCCGATAACATGAAAGCGAAATTGGCCTTGCAAGGTTTTGAAGCTTTAGTGCAAACAGCGTCCATTCCGGATAAAGGCACATGGCATCGCGTTAGGGTGGGTCCATTAAGTGATTTAGACCAAATCAACAAAACCAAAGCCGAGCTAACCAATAATGGTTTCAAGGCTGATCTGATTAAGGTCAATACCAACAATCAATAGTCTTCAAAATTGAACCTTAGTCGCACTTTGTCAGCCAAAGTGAAAGTCGTGCGTTTAACAAGCTAGTTTAAGAATCTCAACCCGAATAAAAACCGTCAGCAAAGATAAAAAAGGAAAGTAGAAGATGAAGAAATTGTCAGTGAAAAATTTATTAGGCGCTTTAATGTTGCTCGCCTCGTTTAATGTGTTGGCAGCGGATCCGCAAGTTGGCACTGAATTCGATAAAACTGCGCAAGTGATTGCAACAGATACACCTAACAAAATCGAAGTAACCGAATTGTTTTGGTATGGCTGCATACACTGCTATCAAATGGACCCTGTACTAAACGCTTGGGTTAAAAAATTACCGGCTGATGTTGTATTCAAACGCGTACCTGGCTTACCACGTCCTGATTGGGCACCGATGGCAAAAGCCTACTACGCAATGGAAGATTTAAAAGTGCTGGAAAAATTGCATATGCCATTATTTGATGCGATTCATAAACAAAAAACACTTAAACCGACTGATGAAGCGGCTACTATTGACTGGATTGCCAAACAAGGCGGCCTAGACAAGAAAAAAGTAGAAGAGGCATTCAAATCATTTTCTATGAACAACAAATTGAACCGTGCAGTTGCGTACTTCCGCAATTCAGGTGCAACTGGTGTCCCTAGCTTGATTATTGATGGTCAGTACATCACTTCAAGCACAATGGCTGGCGGCAATACGCAAGCCTTGAATGTTGCTGATTACATCATTACCAACATACGCGCAGACAAGGCAAAAACAGCAAAAAAGTAACACCTGCAAAAAACACCAAATGGCGATTTTTAGACCTGTTCGGTGACTTTTTCAAGTAGCTTGCTTTAGCTAACCTGCATCAAAAACCCGTTTTTACTTCACCGTAAAAGCGGGTTTTTTACGTCTATAATGTTTAGAACTATTATTTAGAGGCACTATTTAAAGGTACTGTCATGAAAATCTTTATCACGGGCGCTTCCAGCGGTATCGGCGAAGCACTTGCTACAGAATATGCAAAACGACATAACAATTCAAATACCATTATCGGATTGGTCGCCAGGCGTAGTGAGCACTTACAAAAACTACAAACCACATTGCAAGACACCTATAAAGTCAAATGTGCAATCTATCCGTTAGATGTGCGAGATAGTGTGGCACTCGCCACAGCAGGTGCAGACTTTATACAGCAGCATGGCGCGCCCAATGTAGTGATTGCCTGCGCAGGTGTCAGCCGTGGCACGCTCACCGAGCATCAGGAAGACATTGCTGCATTTCAAGCGGTGATGGATATTAATGTCATGGGCTTAGTGCATACCTTTCAGCCATTTATTGCAGCGATGAAAGAGAACGCCAAGTCGGGTGAAACTGCTCAATTGGTCGGTATTGCCAGCGTAGCAGGCATCCGTGGCTTGCCAGGGGCAGGGGCATACAGTGCTAGTAAAGCCGCAGCGATTAGTTATTTAGAAAGCCTGCGTGTGGAAATGGCCGCACAAAATATCGCTGTCACTACCATTGCACCAGGCTATATACGCACACCGATGACCGACGTAAATCAATACAAAATGCCATTCTTAATGGATGCCGATGTAGCAGCTACTAAGTTTGTAAACGCCATCGAACATAAACGCCGCTTTGTCATCATTCCATGGCAAATGGGCTGGCTAGGAAGGTCTATGCGCTTTATTCCACCACTCTTATGGGATTGGGCGATGAAAAAAGCGCCGTATAAGCCTAGACTTGACTGGGATTGGCTATAATTAAAAAGGCTAACCATTTGGTTAACCAACTAATAGTGAGTTCAACTGATGTTTAAATTATTTTGGTATATTGCAGCCATAACTCTCTCAGCATGCTCCCTTAGTGGCGCATCTGACGGGGAAATTTTTACACTTTATCGAAATAGCATCACCAACGAAAATTTGAGGATTCATGTTGCCACTTTTGACGCCTCTGAAAATGAAGCTTATAACCGTGGCAACTGCGAACAAGCCCAACTTCTTTTCCAAGCTCAGCCTGACGTGAAAACCAAGTTTTGGTGCGAAAAGGGTCACTTTAAAAAATAAGCCGAGAACTAGGCATTCCGATGAAGACAGTACGATTAGTACGGCGAGAAGGAATAACAACGTTATCGGCTTATATTCACCTCTACCTTGTAATTGGTTTGTAGCGAATACGCTTAGGCTTCGCTCCCTCTTCACCTAGGCGCTTACGCTTATCTGCCTCGTACTCTTGGTAGTTGCCATTGAAGAACGTCCATTGTGATTCGCCTTCGGCCGCCAAGATATGCGTAGCGATACGATCCAGGAACCAGCGGTCATGCGAGATCACTAGCACGCAACCGGCAAACTCCAGCAACGCATCTTCTAGCGCACGCAAGGTTTCTACATCCAAGTCATTTGAAGGTTCATCCAACAGCAATACGTTGCCACCAGAGATTAAAGTCTTAGCCAAGTGCAAACGGCCGCGTTCACCGCCGG
The DNA here is from genome assembly GCA_035459705.1 of Methylotenera sp. Lineage (GTDB taxonomy): Bacteria > Pseudomonadota > Gammaproteobacteria > Burkholderiales > Methylophilaceae > Methylotenera. The sequence goes on from DATHXI010000046.1 coordinate 22,341, forward strand.
AAAGCTGGCCGACAATCTTCTGCTGGTCACCACCTTTGAAATTGAAGCGACCAATATAAGCACGTGACGGTGTTTCATAACGACCCACCGTTAAGATATCTGAACCGCCGGAAATTTCATCAAACACCGTTTTCGCATCGCTCAATGAGTCACGGCTTTGGTCCACATACGCCATCTTCACGGTTTGGCCGATGCTTACTTCACCGCTATCTGGTTGCTCCTTACCGGTAATCATTTTGAACAGGGTAGATTTACCGGCACCGTTCGGGCCGATGATGCCGACAATCGCGCCAGCTGGAACGCTGAAGCTTAAATTATCAATCAGCAAACGGTCTTTGAATGCTTTGCTCACGCCATTGAACTCAATGACTTGGTCGCCTAACCTCTCACCGGCAGGGATAAAGATCTCCTGCGTTTCGTTACGTTTCTGGTATTCGGCACTCGCTAGTTCTTCATAGCGGGCGATACGTGATTTACTCTTGGCTTGACGTGCTTTCGGATTTTGACGCACCCATTCCAGCTCAGTATTCAAGGCTTTGCGGCGCGCAGATTCTTGCGATTCCTCTTGTTTCAAGCGCTCTTGCTTTTGGTCCAGCCAGCTTGAATAATTGCCTTTCCAAGGAATACCATGGCCACGGTCTAGTTCTAGAATCCATTCCGCTGCGTTATCAAGGAAATAACGATCATGCGTCACTGCCACCACCGTACCGGGGAAGCGCACTAAGAACTGCTCTAACCATTCCACAGACTCTGCATCCAAGTGGTTGGTAGGCTCATCTAGCAATAGCATATCCGGTTTAGATAGCAGCAATTTGCACAATGCCACACGGCGTTTTTCACCACCTGAAAGTGGGCCGATTTTCGCATCCCAAGGCGGTAAACGCAGCGCATCAGCAGCAATCTCTAACTGTGTTGTTAAATCTGAACCACTCGCGGCGATAATGTTTTCCCACTTGGCTTGTTCTTCAGCGAGTTTATCGAAGTCGGCATCTGGTTCTGCATAGGCCGCATATACCGCTTCTAGCTTGGCTTGTGCTTCCATCACTTCGCCCATGCCTGACTCAACTTCTTGGCGTACAGTTTTTTCAGCATCCAGTTGTGGTTCTTGCGGCAAATAGCCAATCGTCATATTTGGCTGGTGCTGCACTTCGCCTTCATACTCTTTATCAGCATTCGCCATGATGCGCAGCACAGTAGATTTACCTGAGCCGTTCAAGCCTAGCAGGCCGATTTTTGCACCCGGAAAGAAAGACAAAGAGATATCTTTGATGATTTGCCGTTTTGGCGGCACGATTTTGCTCACACGGAGCATGGACATTACATATTGAGCCATGATGCAGTTTCAAATGATTTAAAGAACGTAAGCTTACTGGATTGCACACATTTTGTGTATTGATGACTTTATTTTTAAGGGTTAATTTAAACCTAAAGATTTATTTAGAGAAAAATGCCCTAAATTTAGCGCCTATAATTTATGCGAATTGCATTAAAAACCACATAAGCGATTGAATAGGATAATAAAGTTTTACATACATGAAGTAATCGTTGTAATATCGCTAATGTGATTATATAAGCGACCGATATGATGGATCTTAGCCTATTACAAGAAATCTTAGTCAATACAAAAAACGGTATTCAACTAGAGAAAAAACCGTTAGTTGGGTTGGCCGCGTTAGATCCCTTAACCCGCATTTATAACAGGGAGTTTTTTGACTCTCAATTAGATGCCGAATGGAAAACTGCGCTGGCAGCACGCGGCAAACTGACTCTTTTCTTAATGGATATTGATGACTTTCACCTGCTCTGTAAAACGAGCCATCAACCATCAGTAGACTATGCGTTACTAAAAATCGCCAAAACGCTCAAGTTACTTTTTAGACGCAGTTCAGATTTCGTCTGCAGATTCCAGGATAACCAATTTGCACTACTAACCGTGCGTATGGATGAGGCAGATTGTGCGAAATATGCTGAAACTATATGTGACAGGGTGCGCAAGCTAAGAGTCGTTAATCCTGAGTCAAGTCTGGGCTTTCTTACAATCAGCGTTGGCTATGCTACCTATAAACCCAAAAAAGAAAACACACAACAGCGTTTAATAGACGCGGCATTACTCTCGCTACAACATACAAAACAGCTAAAACACAATCGCTCAGTGAGTAATGAAGTCAGCTTTATTTAGGCTGCCGCTAATTCGTTTTGTCTTGTAATGGGTTTATTTGCACCACACCTCGTCACTAGAACGATTAACTTTTCTTTGATTCTTCTGTGATTTCTTCTTGGATTTCACCCTGCAAGAACTATTGCTGACTGTACAATAAGCAATAGCGTTTGTATCGAACATTCATGCAAACACTCATACTAATAACAAAGGCTTGCGATCAGCACAACCATCCTCATGGCACTCAAATCCACCATTTATAAAATCGACCTCAATATTGCGGACATGGATAGGCAATATTACGGGCAACATAGCTTAACCGTCGCCAAACATCCATCAGAAACCGATGAACGCGTAATGGTGCGGCTCATTGCATTTACGCTGTATGCGAATGAATCATTAGTGTTTGGCAAAGGTTTGAGCGATGACGAAGAACCGGACTTATGGCAAAAAGACCTCACTGGCGCCATTCAGTTATGGATGGATGTCGGGCTACCAACCGAAAAAGAGATACGCAAAGCCTGCGGACGCGCGCGCCAAGTGGCGGTAGTGCTTTATGGTGGCAGGGTGGCGGATATGTGGTGGGAACAGAACAGCAAAGCACTGCTAAAAACCAATAATCTCACTGTAATCAATTTGCCCGATACAAAAGAACTGGCGAATGTTGCATCACGTAGCTTTAATATCAGCTGCACCATTCAAGACAGCCAAATCTTGGTTAGCCATGATGGTGGTAGTTTTGATATCACACCTGTCATCCTAAAAGAGCCTACCTAAAGGGCTATATAAAGCACAATAATTGTGGTCAAATTATCATCATGTTATTAGGTAAACCAAATGATTGTTGACTACGCGCTCTGGCTTAATTTAGCAGTCGCCTTAGGCGTTGGGTTGCTTATTGGCACTGAGCGTGAGCGTAGCAAAGGTACTGGACCAGATAAGTCACCTGCTGGCATCCGCACCTTTACTATTGCCTCGCTACTAGGTGCGGTTAGCATGGTATTCAACTTTTGGCTGCTGGTCGTTTCAATATTCTGCGTCATGATTTTTGTCGCGATTGCTTACTTTAACAAGCAAAGTAAAGACCCAGGGCTTACTACTGAAGTTGCCTTGATATTTACGATGATTTTAGGCGGGCTTGCCATGAGCTCGGCGGCATTAGCAGCGGCACTGGCGGTCATCGTAGCGATACTGCTTACGGCCAAAGAACCTATACACGGCTTTGTGCTTGGCGTAGTCACCAAAGATGAATTGAATGATTTTCTCATTCTGGCAGCCGCCACACTCATCATACTGCCACTGGTACCTAATGAATTTATTGGCCCATTCGAAGCCATTAACCCGCACAATCTGTGGCTGATTGTTATTTTGGTAATGACCATTAGCGCACTTGGCCACCTTGCATTACGCTGGCTAGGCGGACGCATCGGCCTACCTATTGTTGGATTGGTATCAGGCTTTATTTCCAGCATTGCAACTGTTGGTGCGATGGGAGCGCGCGCTAAAGAAACGCCGTCCTTAATAAGCTCGGCCGTGGCAGGCGCGACATTATCTAGCCTTGCTACTATTTTGCAGCTCACGTTGCTACTCACAGCAATCCATCCGCCTACATTACATGCACTTATGTGGCCGCTAGCTTTTGGTGGGGTTGCGATTGCGACTTATGGTTTGATAGTGACTTTAAAATCACTCCATAAAAATGAGGCAGAGATTGATAAACCCTCCAAAACGTTTAGCGTAAAAACAGCGCTGATACTAGCTGCGGTTATCGCCGTTGCACTAGTAGCTTCTGCCGCCTTAAAAGCCTGGTTTGGTCAGGCGGGGCTTGTGGTTGCCTCAGGTGTGGCAGGTCTGGCAGATGTGCATGCTGCTGCGATTTCAGTGGCTTCATTGGCAGCAGCTAGCAAACTAGACCCAGCAAGCGCCGTGATACCAATTTTGGTCGCTTTTTCAGTCAACGCTGTTTCTAAAGCGGTGATGGCGGTTGTCAGTGGCGGCAGGGATTTCTCACGCCAAGTCATATTTGGGCTGATTGCACAAGTTACAGCCGTTTGGGTCGGCTGGTGGATATTCTAAAAAACTAAACAATATTCATTGTTCAAGCGGTTGGCATCGCGGCTTCATCCATATAGAACACTTCCCACAGGTGACCATCCAAATCTTCAAAGCCATGTTGGTACATAAAGCCCAAATCATTAACTGGGTTAGGCGTTTTACCACCAGCCTCCACTGCCTTAGCCACTAGTTCGTCCACTTTCTCTCTACTCTCATAAGACAAAGCCAGTATCACTTCGGTACTGGCTTTTGCATCGCTTAAAGGCTTGGTCGTGAAGGTTTCAAAAAAATGCTCTACCAATAGCATCACGAAAATATTCTCGCCCACAATCATGCACGTGGCATTCTCATCCGTGAATTTAGGCTCGAATGTAAAGCCAAGCTTAGTAAAAAATGCGATGGATTGATTAAGGCTTTTAACAGGTAAATTGATATAAATTTGAGCCATCACTACACTCCCTTATCCGTAACAGTGACTAAGCGCAGGCTTTGCCTACATTGGCTTGCATCTCTGCCATACCTACATCCCGAATATGCATGGCGATAGACCAGTTATGCCCGAACGGATCAACGACGATGCCGTATCGATCCCCCCAGAACATATCAGCCAACGGCATTTTCACGGTAGCGCCAGCGTTAACGGCTTGGGCAAATGCCTTATCTGCATCTTCCACATACATATGCAGCGTAACCGGCGTACCCTTTAAGGTCGTCGGCCCGATTGAACCCCAATCCGGGTATTCATCTGCCATCATTATTTTGGAATCGCCAATTTGTATCATGGCATGCATGAGTTTGCCATCCTGGCCATCCAAACGCGCCATTTCCACTGCGTTAAACGCCTTCTTATAAAACGCAATTGCCTCTGCCGCGCCTGCACAGACAATATGAGGAGTGATGGTTTGCATGCCATCTGGAATAGGGTTGACGTGTTTCATGATGTGAATCCCCCTGCACTAAGAGGTAAAGCAGAAAAGTTTAGCAATAACTCATGGTTCGACTATGACAATTTTGGCCAAGTTCCTTGACTCATTAAAAACTATCAATGGTTGCTATGCGAGATTTCGAACCCCTGTTGCCATGCCAAGCGGCGCAGAAAAGGCGAGGGATTTCAGCGAGGGCTGTCACAACCGACTTAGTGCTTTAGCACTTAGCAAGGTTGGGGAAGACCCTTGCGGTCTTAAAAGCGAAGCGAGTTCCACAGCTACCCGACTTTTTGAGCAGCGCAGGGCAACCAAAGGTCATGGCATTGAGATGTCATTTACTTTGGCTACTTAATCAATCGGTCAAACTCTTCAACACAACCTCTTCCATAGCATAAGCCGCACTAGCTTCACGCACAGCGCTATCGCCCACCTCTTTGACAATATTGCGCCAAGTGCTCTCTGCACCATCTAAACCAGTATTTTTCTTGTAATCCAAATCTTGAAAATTCTTATCGGTCGTTTGCAACGCCTTGAGCGTAGCCTCATATTTTTCCTGCGCAGCCTGCAACTGCTGGTGGCTATATTGCACTTTGGCAAGATAGCGCACAAAGTTACGCACCCGCTTAAATATTGGTTCGCCCAGTTTGGGATTTCTATTGTACTTTGGTGGGCTGATCGTCGCGTCTTCTATCACTACCGGATTGATGGTGTCAGAGCTTAGCGCAGTGGACGTGTTTACTTTATCTACCCGCACCAATTGAATTTCGGGGTTGGCAACCGCTTTCACAAAACGCACCTCCCATTCAATCAACTCAGACCGAGCTACGGCTAAAGCCTCAGCATCTTGCCAAGCCGCCTGGGCTGGCTGCATCCAAGCAAACATCAACGCGAGAAATAAGATAAGTAGTTTCATATCGTGCTTTCCAATACGGTAAATTCTTAAGAAGCCTTCAATTATTTTTAGGCCTAGTCTTAGCAAGATAAAGACAAGTACTACATTTTCTCTTTAATATGTCTATTCTACCGTTACAGACTTCGCCAAATTCCTCGGCTTATCTACATCCGTCCCCTTCAACAGGGCCGCATGATACGCCAGCAACTGCACTGGAATAGTATGCAAAATAGGGGAGAGCACGCCCACATGACGCGGGGTGCGGATTACGTGCACGCCTTCGGATTCTGTAAAGTGACTATCAGCATCGGCAAATACAAATAGCTCGCCGCCACGCGCTTTGACTTCTTGCATGTTGGATTTTACTTTTTCCAACAACGCATCATTCGGGGCGATGACAACCACCGGCATATCGCTATCTACCAGCGCCAGAGGGCCGTGTTTAAGCTCACCGGCAGGGTAAGCCTCAGCATGGATGTAAGATATCTCTTTGAGCTTCAATGCGCCTTCCAGTGCGATAGGGTAGTGTATGCCGCGGCCTAAGAATAAGGCGTGTTGTTTATTGGCAAACGCTTTTGCCCATTCGCGGATTTGCGGCTCGAGGTTAAGTGCATATTGCACGCTGCCCGCCAACTGACGCAATGCTGATAGATGCTCTTGCTCATCCGCTGCGCTTAGCAAACCACGCTGTTTAGCTAATGTAGCCGCCAGCGTGAATAACGCGACCAGCTGTGTAGTGAAGGCTTTGGTAGAAGCCACGCCAATTTCAGCCCCGGCACGAGTGTAGAAAATAAGCTGAGAAGCACGCGGAATGGCGCTCTCCTGCACGTTACAGATTGCTAAGGTTAGATTTTGACCTAAAAATTTGGCATGCTTCAAGGCTTCCATCGTATCCAGTGTTTCTCCGGACTGTGAAATGGTGACAATGAGTTGTTTAAGATTAGGTACAGATTCGCGATAGCGATATTCACTGGCAATCTCGACATTGGTCGGCAGTTTGGCAATACTCTCTAGCCAATATTTGGCGGTAAGTGCTGCGTAGTAACTAGTACCTGCGGCGAGTATCAAAATACTATCTACTTGCTTGAAAATATCACTGGCAGCCTCACCGAACAAAGCGGGCGAGAATTGATTGTCGTCTATCAGCGCTTCAATGGTGTCAGTAAGCGCGCGTGGTTGCTCGTGTATCTCTTTTTGCATGAAGTGGGCGTAAGGGCCAAGCTCCATGCTGGCGAGCGATACATCGCTCATGTGAATTTTGCGTAAGACTTCTTCACCATTTCGGCCGAAAACCGTTACGCCATCACGACGGATATCAGCGACGTCACCATCTTCCAGGTAAATCACTTTACGCGTCACTGATAATACGGCTGAAACGTCAGATGCAATAAAGTTCTCACCTTCCCCCAAGCCAATCAATAGCGGGCAACCCAAGCGGGCGGTAATCATGTGTTCAGGTTCTTTCACTGAAACTACACTGATTGCAAACGCGCCTGTGAGCTCTGCCACGGCCTTTTGCGTAGCAGCTAATAATGGTAAGTCTTTGTGGTAATAATGAATTAAGTGCGCGATGACTTCAGTATCGGTTTGCGAGGTGAACTCATAACCGAGTGCTTTTAAGCGAGTACGTTGTTCATCATGATTTTCGATGATGCCGTTATGTACGACGGCAAGCTCACCTTTTGAAACATGTGGGTGTGCGTTGCTCTCGGTGACACCACCATGCGTTGCCCATCGCGTATGGCCAATGCCGACTTCGCCGTGCAGGTTTACTTCTAACGCCTTTTCCGTCATGGCTGCTACGCGGCCAACTGCACGCACACGCTCAATGCTGCCGCCGTTCAGCACGGCAACGCCGGCGGAGTCATAGCCGCGGTATTCCAGGCGGCTTAAGCCTTCTATGAGGGTTGATACGACATTTCTATTGGCAACTGCGCCTACAATTCCGCACATAAATGATTACTCTCTTAAATTTTTGTACAACTTATCTTTTTAATAAACTATTTCTTAATTTTCACTGGCCGCTTCCAGCCCACAATCGATTTTTGCTCTTTAGCACGACAGAAGGTAAGGGCGTCTGCCGGAGCATCTCGAGTAATGGTTGAGCCTGCGGCAATCGTCGCGTTTTTACCTATCGTAATGGGTGCAACCAACTGTGAATCTGAACCAATAAAAGCGCCATCTTCAATGATGGTTTTGAATTTATTGGCACCATCATAATTACAAGTAATGGTACCTGCACCGATGTTCACATTTTTACCGATAACAGCATCGCCTACATAACTTAAGTGGTTCACCTTACTGCCAATATCAACCTGCGCATTTTTAAGCTCTACAAAGTTGCCGATATGCGTCTCGCTTTGCAGCACTGTGCCTGGGCGTAGGCGGGCGAAAGGGCCGATGCGGCTATTGTCTCCCACTTCGCTATCATCGATATGCGTAAATGACGCGATTTGCACGCCAGCTTTAATCACTGCGTTTTTAATTACACAGTTTGCGGCTATTTTTACGTTATCGCCTAGAGTCACATTGCCTTCAAACACACAATTCACATCAATCTCAACATCACGACCACAAGTCAGTGTACCGCGTACATCCAAGCGGGCAGGGTCGCTCAGCGTGACGCCTTGTTGCAGTAGTTTTTGCGCGATTCGAGTTTGGTAAACCCTCTCTATACTGCTTAAATCTGTTTTGGAGTTGATACCCGTTACCGACCACTCATCCGGTGTGATTTCGGCCACAACATTTACACCTTGCTGCACCGCTAATGCGACGATATCGGTTAAATAATACTCACCTTGTGCGTTATTATTGGTGAGCTGTGACAACCATTTAGTGAGATGCACATTCGGCATCGCCATCATGCCGGTATTCACTTCAATAATCTTGCGCTGTGCTTCAGTGGCATCTTTGTGTTCTACAATCGCTGTCACATTGCCAGAAGCTGTGCGTACGATACGACCATAACCGCTAGGGTCTGCTTTGTTAAACGAGAGAATAGCTAACTTGTTATTGGCTTGCTCAATCAGTGCTTTGCAAGAGTCTGCATCAACCAAAGGCACATCGCCTAACAATACCAAGGTTTGTGCATCAGCATCTAAGTGGGCTAGGGCTTGCTGTACTGCATGGCCAGTACCTAGTTGCTCGGCTTGATTCACCCAAGTTATATTCTCTTTTGTGAATGCTTCGCGCACGGTTTCACCGCCGTAGCCATACACTACGATGATTTTTTGCGGACTTAAGGCTTGGGCACAGGCGATGACATGCGCCAGTATTGGCTTACCGCCAACCTTGTGCAGCACCTTAGGTGTATTGGAGTGCATACGCGTGCCTTTACCGGCAGCGAGAATGACAATGTTTAATTTACTCATAGTTTTTGATTGAGTTTTGGTATGTGTTTTATTAAGAAAGTATAACAAAAAAGGCAGCCTAGGCTGCCTTTTTGCTTTTATTACTATTGTCTGCTTAGTGCGTCTTGCGTAAACGCTCAATCGCTTGGATCTGTGCAAGTGCTTCAGACAATTCAGCCTGTGCTTTTGCATAATCCACGTCAGAACCTCTGTTTTTCATCGCTTCTTCAGCCGCTAGTTTGGCTGCGATTGCTTTAGCTTCATCCAAATCGTGACCACGCACAGCGGTATCCGCCAATACTGTAATCACGCCTGGTTGCACTTCTAAAATGCCGCCTGAGATAAAAATCAAAGTCTCTTCAGCTTCGTTTGATTGCTTGATACGTAATGCACCTGCCTTGATGGTGGTAATCATCGGCGCGTGATTTGGGTAGATACCCACTTCACCCGCGCTGGCAGGCGCTACAACAAACTCGGCTTCGCCTGAGAATATTGAAGCTTCTGCACTTACTACATCGATATGAACAGTATTTGCCATATTTTTCTCTTAACTTTTATAAAGTGTAACTTAACTAAAAAATTTACTTAGTTTAAAGTTTTGGCTTTTTCTACTGCTTCTTCAATACCACCCACCATGTAGAACGCTTGCTCTGGCAAGTGATCGTATTCGCCAGCAACAATCGCCTTGAAGCCTTTGATGGTTTCTTTTAGTGGTACGTATTTGCCTGGTGAACCAGTAAACACTTCAGCCACGTGGAACGGTTGTGACAAGAAACGTTGGATTTTACGTGCACGGCCTACCGCTAATTTGTCTTCTGGAGATAATTCGTCCATACCCAAAATCGCGATAATGTCACGTAACTCTTTATAACGTTGTAGTGTTTGTTGTACTGAACGCGCTACGTTGTAGTGCTCTTCACCAACCACTAACGGGTCTAATTGACGTGATGTTGAATCCAATGGGTCTACCGCTGGGTAGATACCTAAAGAAGCAATGTCACGTGACAACACAACTGTTGAGTCCAAATGTTGGAACGTTGTTGCTGGTGATGGATCGGTCAAGTCATCCGCAGGTACGTAAACCGCTTGGATAGAAGTAATAGAACCTGTTTTAGTTGAAGTAATACGCTCTTGTAAACGGCCCATTTCATCAGCTAGGGTAGGTTGGTAACCTACAGCTGAAGGCATACGGCCTAACAACGCTGATACTTCAGTACCGGCCAATGTGTAACGGTAGATGTTATCTACGAAGAACAACACGTCACGGCCTTCGTCACGGAATTTCTCAGCCATAGTCAAACCTGACAAAGCTACACGTAAACGGTTGCCTGGTGGTTCGTTCATTTGACCGAATACCATCGCTACTTTTGATTCTTTCATGTCATCAAGCTTAATAACGCCAGCTTCTGCCATCTCGTGGTAGAAGTCGTTACCTTCACGAGTACGCTCACCTACACCTGCGAACACTGATAAACCTGAGTGTTGTTTAGCAATGTTGTTGATCAGCTCAAGCATGTTAACGGTTTTACCTACACCCGCACCGCCGAACAAACCAACTTTACCGCCTTTAGCAAATGGGCAAACCAAGTCAATCACCTTGATACCTGTTTCTAACAAGTCAACTGAAGGTGACAGCTCTTCGAAAGTTGGTGCTTTTTGGTGAATCGCACGACGCTCATCACAATCAATCGGGCCAGCCTCATCAATAGGGCGACCCAACACGTCCATAATACGGCCCAATGTACCCACACCTACTGGCACAGTAATTTGGCTGCCTGTAGATTTGAATGCTGTACCGCGTGCTAGACCATCTGAAGAACCCATCGCAATGGTACGCACAATGCCGTCACCTAATTGCTGTTGTACTTCTAACGTTAAACCAGCTTCAGCTTGTGAGCTAGCGTCATCGATAATCAATGCGTCAAACACTTTTGGCATTTGATCACGTGGGAACTCAACGTCAACCACAGCGCCAATACATTGAACTACTCGGCCAATTTTTACTTGGCTTTCATTTACTTGATTTGCTTTTGCCATCTTTATATTCCTAACTTCTTTTAGTCAGATTTAATTAAATTCTAAAGTACTTATTTATAAGCTTAAGCGACTGCTGCCGCGCCGCCGACGATCTCAGAGATCTCTTTGGTAATCGCCGCTTGACGCGCCTTGTTGTAAACCAGTTTCAATTCACCAATTACGTTTTTCGCGTTGTCAGACGCTGATTTCATCGCCACCATACGTGATGATTGCTCTGAAGCCATGTTTTCTGACACTGCGTTGTAAACCAATGATTCGATATAACGCACCATCAACTCATCAATCACCGGTTGTGCTTCAGGCTCGTAGATGTAATCCCAATGACCTTTAGCGACACCAACTTGCACTGCGCTCTTAACGACGTCGCTAGCTGATACAGGCTCAACTTTGTCAGTTTTTGCATGAGCACCTAGGTCATCACTCAATGGCAACAATTGTTGCATCACTGGTTCTTGTTTCATGGTGTTGATGAACTTGGTGTAGCAGATATACAACTGGTCGATTTCACCGGCAGTATAAGCATCTAACATCACTTTGATAGTACCGATGAGTTTTTCCAAATGCGGTACATCGCCCATACCGGTGATGTGCGACTTAACGTTAGCACCCACACGGTTCATGAAACCAAAGCCTTTGTTGCCGATAGCACTCACAGCAATTTTTTTGCCTTCAGCTTCCCAAGCTTTCATCTGGTTCACAGACAAACGCAACATATTGGTGTTTAAACCACCACATAGACCTTTGTCTGAACTGACCACGATCAAACCCACTGTTTTTACAACATCGCGTTTGATTAAAAACGGATGATTGTATTCAGCTTGAGCGTGCGAAAGGTGAGCCGCTACGTTACGAATCTTCTCAGCATACGGACGGCTGGCACGCATTCTGTCCTGCGCTTTACGCATTTTAGAAGCGGCCACCATTTCCATCGCCTTGGTGATCTTGCGGGTATTTTCTACCGACTTGATCTTGGTTCTAATCTCTTTACTACCAGCCATTTTATAGTCCTAGTTAGTCGATTGATTAGTATGCGTTAGTCGCTTTGAAGTCTTGAATTGCTGCTTCAACTGCTTTTTCGTTATCGCCGCTCAAGTCTTTGCTTGATTCAATGCCATCCATCAATGCTTTGTATTTAGAGCCCATGAAGCCGTGTAATGCACCTTCAAAAGCTAATACTTTGTTGGTTGGAACGTCATCGAAATAGCCTTTGTTCGCAGCAAACAAGGTAATCGCCATGTTTGATACGCTTAATGGTGCGTATTGCGCTTGTTTCATCAACTCAGTAAACATACGACCGCGGTCTAATTGTTTACGTGTTGCTTCATCCAAGTCTGACGCGAACTGCGCGAACGCAGCCAATTCACGGTATTGCGCTAATGCTAGACGTACACCGCCACCTAATTTTTTGATGACTTTAGTTTGCGCTGCACCACCTACGCGAGATACTGAAATACCGGCGTTGATCGCTGGACGAATACCCGCGTTGAACAAGTCAGTTTCCAAGAAGATCTGACCATCGGTAATAGAAATCACGTTAGTTGGAACGAATGCTGAAACGTCACCAGCTGCTGTTTCAATCACTGGCAATGCAGTCAATGAACCAGTTTTACCTTTAACTGCGCCGTTAGTGAATTTCTCTACATACTCTTCGTTTACACGAGCTGCACGCTCTAACAAACGTGAGTGGATGTAGAACACGTCACCTGGGTAAGCTTCACGGCCTGGTGGACGACGTAATAGCAATGAGATTTGACGGTAAGCAATCGCTTGTTTGGTCAAGTCATCATAAACGATCAATGCATCTTCACCGCGGTCACGGAAGTATTCACCCATGGTACAACCCGCGTATGGAGCCAAGAATTGCAATGCTGCTGAGTCAGAAGCTGCTGCTGCAACAACGATGGTGTAAGCCATCGCGCCGTTTTCTTCAAGTTTACGTACCACGTTAGCGATAGTAGAAGCCTTTTGGCCAATCGCAACGTAGATACAGGTCATGTTTTGACCTTTTTGATTGATGATGGCATCCACTGCAACTGCTGTTTTACCTGTTTGACGGTCACCAATGATCAGTTCACGTTGACCACGGCCAACTGGAACCATAGAGTCAACTGATTTCAAACCGGTTTGTACTGGTTGTGACACAGATTTACGTGCAATCACGCCTGGCGCCACTTTTTCAATCTTGTCAGTCATTTTTGCATTAACTGGGCCTTTGCCATCGATAGGCTGACCTAAGGCGTTCACTACGCGACCAATCAATTCTGGGCCAACTGGCACTTCCAAGATACGACCTGTACATTTACATGTGTCGCCTTCGGTAATGTGCTCGTAATCACCTAAAACCACTGCACCCACTGAGTCACGCTCTAAGTTAAGAGCAAGGCCGAATGTGTTGCCTGGGAATTCGATCATCTCGCCGGCCATCACGTTAGACAAACCGTGAATACGTACGATACCGTCGGTTACTGAAATTACTGTACCTTGAGTACGCGCTTCAGCTGAGGTAGAAAAATTTTCTAATCTGCTTTTAATCAGTTCACTGATTTCTGATGTAGATAACTGCATGTATGTCTCCTGTGCCTTATGCTGTAAGCGAATAGGCTAAATTTTGTAACTGACCTTTGACGGATGCGTCTATCACGGTATCGCCAACAATAATTTTGATGCCACCAATGATTTCTGGATCTACAGAAACACTAGCTTCAATCTTTTTACCGAACTTAGCTTCTAAGCGCTTAACCAAATCTTTAGTCTCTGCCGCGCTAGGTTTAGCTGCAGCAATGATTTGCGCTTCAAGCGTGCCTTCATCAAGTGCTTTTAATTCTTCAAAAGCACTGGTGATTGCCGGCAAGATAGACAAGCGACCATATTCAACCAAGACTTTGATTAGGTTTTGCCCGTTGTCGTTGAGCTTATCGCCACACACCTTTAAGAAGTTAGCTTGCAAATCGCTACCAACTACTTTTGGGTCTTGAATATAGGAATTCATCTGCGCATCATTAACGATTGCAGTTGCAAAACCTAACATCTCAGACCATTTAGCCAGCGCTTTTTGCTCTTTAGCGAGCTTATAAGCAGCTACTGCGTAAGGCCTTGCGATGGTTGATATTTCAGCCATGTCTTATCCTTAAAGTTCCGCAGCGAGTTTAGATAACATTTCGCTGTGTGCTTTGCCGTCGATCTCTTTACGCAAGATTTTTTCAGCGCCAGCAACTGCTAAAGCAGAAACTTGTGCACGTAAACCTTCTTTTGCGCGGTTTACTTCTTGGTCGATCTCAGCTTTTGCACCCGTTAAAATACGATCGCCTTCAGCTTTGGCAGTGCCTTTAGCTTCTTCGATGATTTGCGTTGCACGTTTTTCAGCTTGACCAATGATCTCGGTTGCTTTTTGTTTAGCTTCATTCAGCGTTACTTCTGATTTTTTTGCCGCTACTTCTAAAGCACTTCTGCCTTCTTGTGCTGCAGCCAAACCATCAGCAATTTCTTTTTGGCGTGTTTCAATCGCTTTTAACAGCGGTGGCCAAACGAATTTCACTGTGAACCAAATCAACACAGCAAATGCGATGGCTTGTGCGATAAGTGTAAAGTTAATGTTCATTTTTGATCCATGTTTAGTAAGTCAGAATAGTCATGCGTCTGTTAATCATTGTTTAGGTCAAAAAGACCTAAACAATTGATAGAAGGACGAATTACTGAGCGACTACGCTTAATAATGGGTTAGCGAACGCAAACATCATTGCAAGACCAACACCGATAATGAATGAAGCATCGATAAGACCCAATAGCAAGAATACTTTACCTTGCAATTGTGGGATCATTTCTGGTTGACGCGCAGCGCCTTCCAAGAAGCTAGCACACATAATACCGATACCGATACAAGCACCAGCAGCGCCTAAACCGATGATAAGACCAATACCAACGCCAGTGTAAGCTTGGATCATTGCTAAGAATTGTACTGTTTCCATTTTTTACTACCCTCTCTGTGAAAATTACATTTGTTACTAAATTAAAATCATTACCAAATAAAAAACATTTAAAACAACTACTTAAACTTCAATTACTAAATCTAAATCTTTAGTGACTTTCGTGCGCCATCGCCAGGTATACCACGGTCAACATCATGAAAATGAACGCTTGTAACGCAACAATCAAGATGTGGAAGATTGACCAGCCAGCGCCTAGAATCGCACCGAAGAACGTACCTGTTAAACCTGTTGCCGCCCATAAACCAATCAACAAGAAAATGACCTCACCAGCGTACATGTTGCCGAAAAGTCGTAGTGAGTGTGAAAGTGGTTTAGAAACGTATTCGATAATGTTGAACGCGAAGTTTGCAACGAATAGTAAAGGACTTGCAATTAAACCAATGAAACCTAAGAAGCTTTTTGGTTTGAAGAGTTTGGCAGAACCGAACGGCGCACAGAACAGCTCGTGAATCCAGCCGCCGAGGCCTTTAACTTTAATTGAGAAGAAAATCATGAGTAACCACACGGCTAACGCTAATGCAAATGTGGTATTGATATCTGAAGTAGGGACGCTGCGCCAATGCTCTAAACCTAATGGTGCGTATACAAAGTGATGCATCACATCTACCGGTAAAAAGTCCATGGCGTTCATGGCTAATACCCATAAAAACACGGTTAAAGCAGTTGGAGCGATAAAACTGTGACGATTGCCGTGGAAAATATTTTTAACTTGCTCATCCACAAAACCAAACACCAACTCTACAAATGCCTGACCTTTAGAAGGTACACCTGATGTTGCGCCACGCGCTACCCACCAAATCAAACCCATGACCAATACACCTAATATCACCGACATAATCAAGCTATCGTAATTCAACATCCAAAAACTGCCATCGCCTACAGGCTTAGAGTTAAAGGCTAAATGATGCGAGATATATTCAGAAGGGGTGAGTGTATGTTCTGTAGCCATAGTTTATAAATCTTCTATTAAACTTTTCGTTAATTTAGTTAAAAATTTTGTTACGCAACTTATTGCTGCGCATCGTCATTCAACTTGCTAATTGCCGCGCCTGAAAACAAAGCTGCTGCGGCCAAACCAACAATCAATGCAAAGGGCACTAATTGCTTATAAACCTTAAACGTGATGAATAACAGCGCCACAATCACTAAAATCTTGACTGCTTCTGCCTTCAACAAGTTAATCAATATTGCTGATGCATCTTTTTTATGTCGTTGCGCAATTTTCGAGGCTACAAATGCACCGATTACAACTGATAATCCGCCCGCTACTGCTGAAACACCTGCATGCAGCCCAGAGATTAAAAGTGCGATTGCCGCCACCACTGCCGTTGCGCTTAATTGCCAACGCAACATTTCACTGAAGACTTTATTTGTAGCTAAGCCATTGTTTGAATTGTCCATCTTTTATTTTCATTTCAAGTTGAATTGAAACGGGCTCTAGCAAAGTCCGCGATTTTGAATTATTACGTGATATTAGTCAAGCAGAATGAAACACTTAGCGCGATATCTTTTTCAATTAGAGCTCTCGCTTAACGCGATATCTTGGCGATTATTTCGTCAAGCTGATCTAAGTTTGCATAGCTAATTTTCATTATTCCCGCACCATCTGCACGTGCTTTAATACTGACGGCTGCGCCCAATTGATCACTCAATGCCTCCTGCAACCTTAAAACGTCATGATTAACAGTCGTTTTATGCATCTGTTTCGGCGCCGAGGATTGTCCATCTTTTTGCAGCTTTTTAACTGCATCTTCAACTTCACGTACAGATAAATCGTCGTGTACGATACGTTCCGCCAACATCACTTGCTGTGCATTATCTAAACCGATTAAGGCGCGCGCATGGCCCATATCTAATTTACTGTGCATTAACATATCCTGCACCGGTGCACTTAAAGTGAGCAGACGTAACAGATTAGACACCGCAACGCGTGAGCGACCAACCGCTGTCGCCGCTTTTTCGTGCGTCATGGCAAACTCATCAATCAAACGCTTAATACCTTGCGCTTCTTCTAGCGGATTAAGGTTTTCACGTTGAATGTTTTCAATCAAAGCCATGGCGAGCGCAGATTCATCGGCTATCTCGCGCACCAACACCGGCACTTCTTCTAAACCTGCAATCTGACTGGCACGCCAGCGACGCTCACCGGCGATGATTTCATAATGCTCCGCATCAATATGACGCAC
>DATHXI010000047.1:0-8283 GCA_035459705.1 Methylotenera sp.
CCAATTGCAACACCGTTAAAAAAGCGCGTGATTGGCTTGAAAGCAATGATATTGCTTATGAGTTTCACGACTTTAAGAAAAATGGCGTCACCACACCACTACTCGAAGGCTGGCTAAAACAAATGCCTTGGGAAAAACTGGTGAATCGCGCTGGCATGACGTGGCGCAATCTGTCTGATACTGAAAAGGCCACAGTGAGTGATGCAAGTTCAGCATTGAATCTGATGCTGGAGAAGTCATCCGTAATTAAACGCCCAGTGCTAGTGAAAGACGGCAAAATTATCAGTCTAGGCTTCGCCGAAGCTACTTATAAAGAGTTACTAACATGAGCAAAACTTTATCCCTGGCGATTGATTTACTGACCCGCCGCTCTAACACACCGGAAGACGCAGGCTGTCAGGAGTTGATGATTTCACGTCTTGAGCCACTAGGCTTCAAGATTGAGCGTATGCGCTTTGGTAATGTAGATAACCTTTACGCCAGGCGCGGCACGACCGGTCCATTACTGGTATTCGCTGGGCATACCGATGTAGTGCCTACCGGCCCATTGGATAAATGGTTTACACCGCCATTTGAACCAACCATCAAAGACGGCATGTTGTACGCACGCGGCGCGGCAGACATGAAAACCTCACTAGCTGCATTTATCACCAGCATTGAAGAGTTTGTAGCAGAGAACCCAAATCATAAAGGCTCCATTGGCTTACTGATTACATCCGACGAAGAAGGTGTAGCGGTTGATGGCACGATTAAAGTCGTAGACGCATTAAAAGCACGTGGTGAGCTCTTTGATTATTGTATCGTGGGCGAACCAACCAGCAATAAAGTAGTAGGTGACATGATCAAGAATGGCCGTCGTGGCTCACTGTCTGGCAAGCTTACAGTCAAGGGCGTACAAGGTCATATTGCCTATCCGCATTTAGTCAAAAATCCAATCCACATGGTGGCGCCCGCGATTAAAGACATGGTAGAAACCGTATGGGACAACGGCAACGAATATTTTCCGCCGACCTCATGGCAAATCTCCAATATGAACGGTGGTACCGGTGCGACTAATGTAGTGCCCGGTGAAGTCGAGATTCTGTTTAATTTCCGTTTCTGTCCAGAACTCAATGGCCAAGGTAGCACTGAACCAAACCTAAAAGAACGTGTACATACCATTTTAGATAAGCATGCACTGAACTACGATTTAGAGTGGGAGTATTCACCGCCCTACATTACGCCACGCGGCAACTTGGTGGAAGCGATATCGGCAGCAATTGAAACTTGTTATGGTGTCAGTCCTGAATTATCTACCACTGGCGGCACCTCAGATGGTCGCTTCATTGCGGATATCTGCAAACAGGTGATTGAGTTTGGTCCACTCAACGCAACGATTCATAAATTAAATGAATGCGTGGGTGTTACGGATATTGAACCGCTCAAAGAAACCTACAAACTAACACTGCAAAAGCTCATCGCTTAATATTTTAGAAATCGAATTAATGACAACTCCACACGTAACTGACGAACTACTCACCATCCGCGACTGGTTACGCTTTGCCGTTAGCCAATTTGAGGCTTCTGACATCTTCTTTGGCCATGGCACAGATAACGCTTATGATGAAGCTGTTTGGCTCATCATGAGTGCCTTGCATTTACCGCACGACACCCTTAACAATTTCTTGGATTCCAGACTCACAACTAACGAACGTAACAAGCTCGCCGACTTTATTGTGCAGCGCATCACGCTACACAAACCGACGGCTTATCTGGTGAAAGAGGCTTGGTTGCAAGGCTTTAAGTTCTACGTAGATGAGCGTGTGATTGTGCCGCGTTCATTTATTGCTGAGCTATTAAGCGAAGATTTAAGCCCATGGATTGAATTCCCAGAAATGATTGAAAGCGCCGCCGATATTTGTACCGGTAGTGGCTGCCTTGGTATCTTGCTAGCTAACAGCTTTCCAAATGCAGCAATCGATGTGGTTGATATCTCGCAAGACGCGATTGATGTCGCCAATATCAATATCCAGAACTATGGCCTAGAAAACCAAGTCACTGCTATCAAGTCAGATATGTTCAGCGCACTTAAAGGCAAAAAATACGATTTGATTATCAGCAACCCACCTTATGTAGATGCGCCTTCCATGGCCACATTGCCAGCCGAGTATCGCAATGAACCACTATTGGCATTAGGTAGCGGCACAGCAGGCCTAGATCATACGCACACCATACTGCGTGAAGCTGCTAATTACCTGAATGACGATGGCTTACTCATTGTTGAAATTGGTCATAATCGCGATGCGTTACTTGAGGCCTACCCTGACTTAGCATTTACGTGGTTAGAGGTTTCATCAGGCAACCAGTTTGTATTTTTACTCACCAAATCTCAGCTACTTAGCATTTAATTAAAGTTAATCATAGCTTCAGTGACCTAAACCTCACTTCACACTAAAATCCATCAGGTCACATTATTTTGAATACAACACAACCTTTAAATCAAACCATTAGCTGGACAGAAACCAATAAAGAAAAGTCCGGCGTTTGGCATTCTGAAAACGGTGCACCTGTGCCAAAACGTGTGCAGATTGCAGACGACACGCTTAAGGCAGATATGGCGTATAAGCTTTGCTGTGAAGGCACAGCACTACTATGGCGTGGCGACTTCCAGAACGCCAAACTGCTCATGCAGGCACTGTCTCGCAGAATAGACCGCCCACATAAAAAACCAAAAAAAGCACCAAGCACGATGACGGAAGCATTTCATTTACACCGTCAGGCACAATCACAGAAAGCACGTATTTTAGGCATGCTGGTGATTGAAGTCGGCGTCGGCTACAACATTAACTTACGTCGTGCACCGGATGTAAAAGCTGCTTGTGAGCATGCTTACGGCAAGAGCACGCATTCTTTTGTAGTGTCATTACGTGAGATATTGGGTTTGGTAGGCGCTTATGAGTGGAGTAAAAATGGCGTCGACATTAACGTCATCAACAACAAAATCCACCCGAGCTATGGCGTATTCTCGCCCATCCGTGGCGAATATCTTGACTTGGTGGATGTAGCGCCGCTACCTAAACCTTGCGCACTAGCGTTTGATATCGGCACTGGTACTGGTGTACTAGCAGCCATCCTCGCTAACCGTGGTATTAAAAATATTATCGCTACCGATAATTCGCATCGCGCGCTAGATTGCGCACTCAAGAACATCACACAGCTTGAAATGAAGAATGTGGTGAAGATTGTAGAAGCTGATTTATTCCCGAACGCAGAATTTGGCAAAGCAGACTTAATCGTGTGTAACCCACCGTGGCTTCCGGCTCACCCAAGCTCAGCGCTAGAATCTGCGGTATATGACGATAAAAGCAAGATGCTCAAAGGCTTTTTGAATGGTCTTAGCGCGCGTTTAACCGACGAAGGTGAAGGTTGGTTAATACTGTCAGACTTTGCTGAACATTTAGGTTTACGAACCCGCGAAGAGTTGCTCGGCTGGATAGCCGCCGCAAACTTGAACGTGATTGAAAAAATTGACACTAAAGCGAAGCACAACAAAACACTTGATGCGAGCGACCCATTGCATGCCGCTCGCAAGGCCGAGGTTACTTCGCTATGGCGCTTGAGTAAAACCAGCGCTTAAATAATTAGCCGCGACCGCGATTGCGGTCGCTTTTCTTCTGCATTGCAGGACCAGCTAAATCGCTGGTTTGACGCACACGACGATTAGCTGGTTTTCTAGGTGCTGGCTTCTTAGTCAGCGGGCCTTTAGATGTCGAGCTGCGAGCGCCATCAGGTTTACCGCGATATGACTTACTATCACCTTCACCTGCTTCACGCGGCACCCTATCCAGCACGCTTGTTCTTTGCTTACGCACCTTAGGCATAAACACGGTGCTAGCTTTATCTTTTTCACGTGGTGACAATTGTTTAAGTGGCGTATTCGGAACAGGCAAGCCAGCCCATTCCAACAAACCCACTACCGTTTTCTGATCTAGTTTCAGCATCTGCCCACGTTTAACACGTGGTGGTAGATTGACGGGGCCGAAACGTACGCGCATCAAACGGCTGACTGGTAACTGGAATGCTTCGAATAAGCGGCGTACCTCGCGGTTACGGCCTTCACGCAGAATGACCTGGTACCAATGGTTCGCACCCTCACCGCCTTGTGCAGTGATGCTATCGAAGTTAGCAGGACCATCGTCAAGCTCAATACCTTCAGTAAGCTGCGTCATTTGGCCTTCAGTGAGTTCACCAAAGATACGTACCGCATACTCACGCTCTACCTCATAACGCGGATGCATGAAATGATTGGCCAACTCGCCAGAGGTCGTAAATATGAGCAAACCAGAGGTGTTCATATCCAAACGGCCAATCGCAATCCATTTGCCATGCTTCACTTTTGGTAATTTGTCGAACACGCTCGCACGACCCTCTGGGTCATCTTGACTGACAATCTCACCTTCAGGTTTGTGATAGATCAATACTTGCGGTAATTCAGCTTCAAATTGCAAACGCAACGGACGACTATCTACGCGCACCACATCATATTGTGTGACAGCCGCGCCTACTGTGGCGACTTTACCATTAACGGTTACACGACCACTCGCAATCAGCGTTTCCATATCACGGCGTGAGCCCAAGCCAGCCAATGCCAACAGTTTATGTAAGCGCTGGGTAGGTTCAGGTGGCGCGTTTGGGTCGACTTCTAGCTTAGTGAAGTTAGTGGTAGGTCGACGAACGGGGCGTTGTGGATCGCGTTGTTGCTTAAAGGGACGTGCCATATTGATAAACTATTGATTGCAATAGCGCATTTTACCGCAGTTATGGCTTAATCTTGAAGATTAAATCGGCTGATTCAAAAAGGGCTAGGTATCGAGCGGGATTTCTTGCTGTGCAAAATCGTCCATCGGCGGTAACTCAGAGAGTGACCGGAGATTGAGATCATCTAAAAAATGCTTAGTTGTTGCATATAACGAAGGGCGTCCCGGCACCTCGCGCTGCCCTACTACATCGATCCAATCACGTTCTTGTAGCTGACGCATAACATTTGGGTTGACTGCCACGCCGCGAATCTCTTCAATGTCACCACGCGTCACTGGCTGGCGGTAAGCAATAATCGCCAGCGTTTCCATCACTGCACGCGAATATTTTGATTGTTTTTCTGGATTCAGTCGTGCCAGAAATGTTGCGTATTCCATGCGCGCCTGAAAACGGTAACCGGAAGCCACTTGCACCAACTCCATCGTGCGCTCTGCCCAGTCTTGCTTGAGCTCATCCAACAACATACGCAAGGTAGCGCGCTCCATACGTTCAGCAAACAAACGCGTCATGTCATCTAAGGACAAAGGCTCATGCGAAGTAAGCAAGGCTACTTCCAGTACGTTTTTTAACTCAGCGATGTTATTGGGTTGAGTAATAGCCATTAGTCTGTACCGTTGATTTGCACATAGATAGGCGAGAAAGCCGCTTGCTGTGTAATACGTAGCAATCCTTCACGCGCAAGCTCAAGAATCGCCAAGAAGCACACCACTAGCTTGGGGATGCCATCTTGCATCACATCGAACAAGTCAGAAAATTCTACCAATTTATCAGTTTTTAAACGACGCAGAATAATACTCATATGCTCGCGCACCGAGAGTTCAGCACGACTAACTTTGTGATGCTTAAAGTGACTGGCGCGTTTCAACACATTGCGCCAAGCCTCGGCTAAATCATCCAAACTCACTTCTGGCGGTTTGATTTCGCTGATGTGTTGATAATAAGCACTTGCGACAAGAATATCTTCACCGACTTTCGGCATCTCATCTAAGCGCTGCGCTGCTAGCTTGATCGCTTCGTACTCCATCAAACGGCGCACCAACTCTGCCCTTGGGTCATCTTCAGATTCGATTTCAGCAGGCTTGGGCAATAGCATGCGAGACTTAATCTCGATGAGCATGGCAGACATTAGCAGGTAATCACCTGCGAGCTCTAATTTAATCGCCCGCATTTTTTCTACATATTGCATGTATTGGCGCGTTAAATCTGCCATTGGAATATCAAGAATATCGAGGTTATGCTTACGAATGAGGTAAAGCAGTAAATCCAGCGGGCCTTCAAAGGCCTCTAAATAAACCTCAAGTGCATCAGGCGGAATGTATAGGTCGTGCGGTATCTCAGTAATCGTCTCACCATGAATGCGTGCATCTAAAGTGAATTGAGTTTGCATGTATGGTTTAGTGACTTACTGATTTTGAAAACACGTTAATGACAACAACGCCTGCAACAATCAAACCCATACCTATCAAAGCGGGAGCATCTAGCGTTTGCTTATAAACAAACCAACCAATAATAGAAATAAGCACAATACCCAAGCCCGCCCAAATAGCGTACATGATGCCAACAGGCAACACACGTAAACTGATTGCCATAAAATAAAATGCTAGGCCATAACCTGCTACCACAATTAAAGACGGCCAAAGTTTAGTGAATTCATTCGAAGCTTTTAGGGCTGTTGTTGCGGTCACTTCTCCAACAATTGCTATTGCCAATGCCAGCCAAGGGTTCATACAAACTCCATGCTAAAACAACATTTATGAATAATTCAAACCCATCGCATCACGTACATCGCGCATGGTTTCACGTGCTAGTTTGCGTGCTTTCTCACAACCTTCTGCAACAATGTTTTTGACCAAGGTCGGGTCTTCAGCATATTGTGCCGCGCGCTCCTGAATCGGTTTTAGCTCAGCCAACACACCCTCAATCACTGGCCCTTTACATTCGATACAGCCAATAGATGCGCTCTTACAACCTACCTGCACCCAGTCTTGGGTAGCTTTGTTTGAATAGATTTCATGCAACTGCCATACAGGACATTTTGCCGGATCACCCGGGTCGGTACGGCGTACACGCGCAGGATCAGTCGGCATGGTCTTGATTTTCTTCGCGACTGAATCTACATCTTCACGCAAGGAAATGGTGTTGTTGTATGACTTAGACATCTTTTGTCCATCTAAGCCCGGCATTTTTGAAGCCGGTGTCAGCTTGTATTCTGGTTCGACCAAAATAATCTTGCCGCCACCTTCAAGATAGCCAAGCAAGCGCTCTTTATCGCCCATGCTCATGCCTTGTTGTTCTTCGATCATGGCACGCGCTGACTCTAGCGCCTCTTCATCACCACTTTGTTGATAGGCATTGCGCATCTCTTCATACAAAGCAGCGCGTTTGTTACCCAGTTTTTTAATCGCTGCCTCGGCTTTTTCTTCAAAGCCTTTTTCTTTGCCATAAATATGGTTAAAGCGGCGGGCAATCTCACGTGTGAATTCAATGTGCGGAATCTGGTCTTCGCCCACTGGCACTTGTGTGGCTTTGTAAATCAGGATGTCGGCGCTTTGCAGTAATGGGTAGCCTAAAAAGCCGTACGTCGACAAGTCTTTGCTTGCGAGTTTTTCTTGCTGATCTTTGTAGGTAGGCACCCGCTCTAGCCAACTGAGTGGCGTAATCATGCTTAACAAGGTATGTAACTCAGCATGTTCCGGTACACGAGACTGAATGAAAATCGTGGCATTGGCAGGGTCCACACCCGCTGCCAGCCAATCGATGACCATTTCCCAGACGCTTTCCTCAATAATTTCAGGCGTATCGTAATGGGTAGTCAGCGCATGCCAGTCAGCAACAAAGAATAAGCACTCATGCTCATGCTGTAGCTTGATCCAATTTTTAAGTACCCCGTTGTAATGCCCTAAATGCAAGTTGCCGGTTGGGCGCATGCCTGATAAAACGCGTTCGAGTGCCATCAATAAAACCTTAGTCTGAAAATCTTTAAATTAAAAACAATCTCATTATACAAACAAGCTTATCAAATCAAGCCAAATATTAAGCGATAAGCCACACTGATGAAGGGCTCTAAAATCTTACTTAGCACCCCTGTAAACAACAATACAATTAGGATGATGAATCCATAGCGCTCTAACTCCGAGAATGGTCGCGCCAGATTATCTGGCAACAGACTCGCAGCAATGCGCCCGCCATCCAATGGCGGCAACGGCAACAGGTTCAATACCATCAATACGATATTGATACTAACACCAGCTTTACCCATCAATGCGAGTGGATAAGCAATTGCTTCTGGCGCTGAGATAGAAAATTTAATCACAAACGCCCAAAAGATTGCCATCACCAAATTAGATGCCGGCCCCGCCGCTGCCACCCACAGCATGTCTTTTTTAGGATTACGTAAACGTGCAAAATTAACCGGCACTGGCTTTGCCCAGCCAAACAAAATGCCACCAAGTGCGACAGTTAACGCTGGCAATAAGATAGTACCGA
>DATHXI010000048.1:0-10129 GCA_035459705.1 Methylotenera sp.
AGTTTTAAATGTAGATCTACAGCTGTGCTTTGCGCTGTATTCGACATCGTTGAGTATGACTAAGACTTACAAACCTTTACTCGCGAAGCTTAAGCTGACATACCCGCAATACTTAGTGTTAATGGTGCTGTGGGAGAGCGACGGTTTAAGTGTTAACAGTATCGGTGAGCGATTGTTTTCTGATTCTGGCACGCTAACACCACTACTTAAACGTTTGGAGAAACTAGGCTTCATACAGCGCCAACGGGCTCCTGAGGATGAGCGTAAAGTCATTATTACACTTACAGAAGAGGGCAGAGCGCTGCAATTGCAGGCAGTTGATGTGCATGCACAAATTGCTTGTAGTACAGGCTGTGCATTAAACGAGCTGCAAGAATTAAACAATCAATTAATTTTGCTGAGAACCAATTTAATCAAAAATCTGGCAACGTCTTAGTAAAACCATTCACCTAATTACTCATATCATTTTTATATAGGAAGCATCATGAAAACAAAACAAGTTTTGATTAATGGATTTGCCCTTACCACTCTGTTTTTAAGTATGTCTAATGTTTATGCGGAGGGTTTACCGGTCGCTGAGAGTGATAAACCTGTAGTAGAGCAAATCGTAAATACACTTACCAAATTGTCGGGTGGGCCACATAAAGGCTACCGTGCTAACCATGCAAAAGGTATTGTTGCACAAGGTGAGTTTGTACCTGCAGCATCCGCATCGAGCATTAGTAAAGCCATACATTTGCAAGCCAAGGCTAGCCCCGTTACTGTACGTTTTTCTGATGCGACAGGTTTACCCACTATCCCAGATGCAGATGGCAACGCTTTTCCTAAAGGGATCGCAATCCGTTTTCAGTTGCCAGAGGGAGCTTATACGGACATCGTGAGCATTTCTACCAATGGTTTCCCGGCAGCCAAGCCTGAAGACTTTTTAGGGTTGCTGAATGCGGTTGCAGCGAGTGGTCCAGGCGTTGCCAAACCAACACCAATTGAGCAATTCCTAGGTGCGCATCCAGCAGCATTAGCCTTTGTACAAATGCCCAAACCAGCACCAGTGAGTTTTGCTACAGAAGCTTATTATGGGGTGAATGCTTTTAAATTTATCAACGCACAAGGTGAAACGCAATATGGTCGTTATCGCATTACACCTACCAATGGGGCTGAGTTCTTAACAAAAGAACAAACTTTAAAAGCAAGCCCCAATTATTTGGTAGATGAGTTGCCGGTACGTTTAAGCAAAGCGCCGGCTCAGTTCAAAATTACCGTGCAATTGGCAGATAAAGGCGATGTGGTGAATGACCCGACGGTTGTATGGCCAGATACAAGAAAGCAAGTGGAGTTGGGTACATTAACGCTTAAAAATGTAGATGCTAATGGCGCAAATTTCGAAAAATCTACTATGTATAATCCATTGGCGTTGGTGGATGGTATAGAAGCTTCTGACGACCCAATATTATTAGCTCGTCCTGCGGCTTACGCAGTGAGCTATGGCAGACGCTTAGCGCCGTAGTTGTTTAACATAAGTTGTTAACTTAAATGGGCGTTTATTTAATAAACTAATTTAAATAAACGCTCAGTTGGTTTTCCCTAGCATGGCGCGAATATTCGCCATGCGGGCTTTACCATGTTCTTTACTTGCCACGGGGTCATTAAACGGATTGCCAAAATGACGCACATCATCACTAGGTAATTCACCAATAAATCGGCTTGGTTCACACATTTCCATTTCACCAGCGCGTTTACGTTTTTTGCACCACGAGATATTCAGCGATTTTTGTGCACGCGTAATGCCTACATACATCAGGCGGCGTTCTTCTTCAATGCGACTTGGGTCAATAACGCCTGCATCTATACTTTCGCGGTGCGGTAATATGCCTTCTTCGCAGCCGATTAAAAATACATGACCAAACTCCAGGCCTTTTGCCGCATGTAGGGTGGAGAGCTTTACTGCATCCGGCTCGCCATCTTCGCGACCTTCCAGCATACTCATGAGCGATACCATTTGCGTGAGTTCGAGCAGGTTTTTATTATCAGACTCATTACCAAACTCCGTGCTGCCTTCACCTTTTTTCGTCAGCCAGCCTATGAAATCCAGCACGTTGGTCCATTTGCTTTCCGCAGCGCGTGGTTCTTCACTGTCATAAAGAAAAGCTTCGTATTGTATGGTCGTGAGTAAATCGTTCAATACTTCACCTGCTGGGTCGCGCACGGCACGCTCTTGTAGCTTATTGATATATTGGCAGAAATTCAGTAAATCCTCTAACTGGCGATGACCGATATCGCTTTGAAAACTACTTTCAAATGCGGCGGCGAATAATGAAATTTTGTGCAGACTAGCAAATTCACCAAGACGCTCTAATGTGGTATTACCAATACCGCGTTTAGGCGTAGTCGCGGCACGAATGAAAGCAGGGTCATCATCTTCATTGGCAATGAGGCGCAGGTAACTGACGATGTCTTTAATCTCGGCCTTATCAAAAAACGACTGGCCGCCGGAGATGGTGTAAGGAATCTTATGGTTACGCAATTGCTGTTCAAAGATGCGTGCCTGATGGTTGCCGCGGTAAAGAATGGCGTAGTCTTTGTGGAAAGTTCTATGCTCAAACTTATGCGCTTGCAGCTTCATGATCACAGATTCTGCTTCGTGCTCTTCACTCATCGCAGCTGATACTTGTATCAAATCTCCAGTGCCAAGTTCGCTCCATAGTTTTTTTTCAAATAACTTGGGATTGTTACTAATCACTTGGTTGGCGGCACGGAGGATACGCACAGTAGAGCGGTAATTCTGCTCCAGCTTGATAACCTTTAACTTACTGAAGTCGGTCGTTAATTGACGCAAGTTTTCCACATCGGCACCGCGCCAGCCGTAAATGGCTTGGTCGTCATCACCCACTGCAGTGAATTGACCACGTACTCCAGTGAGCATCTTCACAAGTTTGTATTGGCAGGCATTCGTATCCTGATATTCGTCTATGAGCAAATATTGCAGCTTGCGTTGCCATTTATTCAAAGCTTCTTCGTGTTGTTCAAACAATTCAACAGGTAGCTTGATCAAGTCATCAAAATCTACCGCTTGATAGGCTTTGAGTGTTTGTTGGTATAGCTGATACACCTTAGCTGCAGCGTGTGTCAGCTCTTCATCCGCTTGCGCTTTGGCTTGGTCCGCATTGATGAAGGCATTTTTCCAGGCTGAAATTTGCCATTGGGTTTTGCGTAATAATTGTTTATCAGTCGTGGCTAGAATGTCTGCCACAATTTTAAATGTGTCTGATGAATCTAGAATGGAGAATTGCGGTTTATAACCTAGTAAGGCAGCTTCAGCACGCAGCATTTGCAAACCCAGCGAGTGAAAAGTGGCAATGGTCAAACCCTTAGTGCTTTTACCTTGCATGAGCTTGCTGACACGTTCGCGCATCTCTAGTGCAGCTTTGTTGGTGAAGGTAATCGCTGCAATCTCTTTTGGCGAATAGCCGGCTTCATCAATCAAATAGCCGATTTTTTGCGTGATGACGCGTGTTTTGCCACTGCCGGCACCGGCAAGAACTAGCAAAGGACCATCGAGATATTTAACTGCCTCGCGCTGTGGCGAGTTAAGGGTGTTCAGCATGCATCACTTACTAAAAAATTTGGATTTGCAAAGAAATTGAGTTTGAGCAAAACTTAAGAGAGCGATTTTAGCGTTTAAGGCCAAAACTAGCTATTAGATTATGTCGGTAATTAAACGATTAAATGCCATAATCTGCCACATGAAAAATAACCACCAACTCAACGCGGAGTTTTTGCTGCGGCACACGCAGTTGTTGATGCAAAGTTATCAGCATTGGACGGGTAAGGCTTTGATTGTAGCAAGTGATGACATTGTACAAAGTTTATTAACAGCGTCTTTTGCAGTAGCTTCGCATGATACACAAGCAGACCCGGTATTTAACTATGCCAATCATCAGGCGCTTGCTCTGTTTAATATGAATGCTGAAGAAATGTTGGGATTGCCATCTCGTTATTCAGCAGAGCCCACGCTGCAAGAGGGGCGCGCAGAGTTTTTAGAAAAAGTGGCTGCAAATGGTTTTGTAGATGATTACTCCGGGATTCGCATCGCTAAAGATGGCAGCCGGTTTTTGATAGAACAAGTCACGGTGTGGAACTTGATTGACGTGCATCAAGCCTTACATGAACAGGCTGTTTTGGGACAAGCTGTACTGATTAAGAAATGGCATCGACTTTAATGTTAAATTCTTTAATGTTTAATTTGAGGAGCTACAATGAGATCGACTAAAGCGAGTGCTGCCATAGATCGGCTAAAACGGCGTAGTGGTAACGATGGATATTCGATGGTGCTTGGACGCAACGGCATGTTTTGTTTAGCGCTAGTGAACACAGCAGGTGAGTCAGAGCGCTTATGCGAGCCGATGATGATGGATGAATTCGTAGTTTTTGTGAATGCGTATGGCCCGCAAACCCCTAAGCGCGTGAGTAAGCTAGATGTTGAGTTTGCAAAGCAGTTGAATAAAAACAAATAATTAGATTAATAAAAAAAAGAAGTATGGATATGAGCTATATTTCAAGCTCATATCCATAGCAACTTTACAATTAGTTTCATTATAATCAATCTCTTGCGTTAAGCAGCTATTTCCATTGGCACAGATAAAGCAGCATAAGTTTTATCAACATCCATGTACAAAGCAACTGCATTTTCTACCCCAATTACCATTGGCGGTGCCAATCTCGTTACGACACAGCCTGCTTTTTTCAACAAACGTTCAACTGCGGTAGTTGTCACGGTGACATATTTCTCTATAGCATGTTTTTGCCCGTAAGCCATCATTTCCTTAATACATTCAATAGTTAGGTTGGCAAATCCAAAGCTATTATTGACATCGGCTTCAATCGCAAATCGGCTCAACTCCCAGATTCTTTCATTCTCTGGTGCTGCCTCGCCATTCAGTAGTTGTGGAAACGAATCTTTAAGCATATATGGGCCTTCAGTAGGCAATATGCGCCAGCAGCCCCTTACGTGCCCGTTTCGTTCTTTAACCAGCATATAAGTAGCGTCTACAGCGTCATAGCCATCAATTTCCATACCACTTAGCACCGGAACCTCCCAACCCATTCTGCCTTTAAACACCCTGGCTCTAAGTTTATGCATCGCCCACAGATCTTCACTTTTGAAATACTTTCTTTTCGCAATTCGTATCTTAAATAACATTTGTGTGCCCCTTTAAATTGATTACCCAGGAGGCATAAAGAATTATGCTAAATAGATATTTATGTAACTGGCAGAGTTGCTAGGTTGTTCTACCAATCATTGATGATAAAAAATGGCGGTTCAAAAGAAACATATTCTTTTTATTGTGAATTGAAGGCGAAAAAAATGAAAAACAATCATGAAAACAGTATGTTAAGTGCAGAAACATTAAAGAAACTTAGGAAAATACGTAGAGAAAATCAGACTAGATTCTGGAAAAGGTTCGGTGTTACTCAATCACGCGGTAGCAGATTTGAGCAAGGAATGGAGATTCCTTCCCCCGTTAAGATATTAATTCGGCTTTATTTAGAAGGTGTCGTTAAGGAGAGAGATCTTCAGCAAGCACGTAAAAACACGTTATTCGTTGCTGCTATAGCTGAATAATACC
Organism: Methylotenera sp.; assembly: GCA_035459705.1. Classification (GTDB taxonomy): domain Bacteria; phylum Pseudomonadota; class Gammaproteobacteria; order Burkholderiales; family Methylophilaceae; genus Methylotenera. Next base: position 5,625 of record DATHXI010000048.1, read on the forward strand.
TAATTTCAAAGCTTTGATAATGGCTTGTTGTTTTGTGGAGACGTTAAATTTTTGGCGGATGTTGCCCAAATGAAAGTTGATGGTGGACTCGGAACAACTTAATATTTTTGATATTTCCCATGAAGACTTGCCGGCCATCGTCCACAGAATGACCTCATTCTCACGAGGTGTTAGTACGATTTCCATTTCAGGCAGTTGATAGGTAAGGAATTTTTTAGAAGACTCAAACACGTAGTCACGAATAATGGATAGGGAGGCCATTGAGTGCATGATCTCTTTTTTTGATGTGGGATTGGCGAGATATTCGGACACGAAACTCATCATGCCGAATTCCCCATTAGGCCCGTGAATTGGGAAAATAAGGCCGGAGCGCAGGCCATAACTTGTAGCTTCTTCATACAAGTGTTTCTCGTCCGGTTTAGCAAAGCACTCTGGCGTCCACAGTAGTGGAATGGTGCTTTTGAGGCAATGAGTGACTGTCGGGTCTACATAACCTAACTTATTGTGGTCGTAAGTGGCACGCCATTCTTTTGAATAATTGCTACGTAGGAAAGCATTTTCAATGGGCTCATCCTTGGATTTTAGGACAGCAAATAAAGTCTGGTCGAAGCCAAGATGCTTGGCGATAGAAAAAACCATCTCTGACCAGTTTTGTTCACTACTGGCTTCTAGCAGGTTTGTAAATTGATCGTATTTCAAAAATCACCCTTTATTTTTATTTGCTCAGAAGAGTAAAAAAATCTCCCACGCTAATACTAAACCTTACCTCACCTCAGTTCTACCCTACCTGTTAAAACTACCAGTCATTTTATTAACATCGATATGACATAGTTCGTGCGGCACATATGCAGACGTAGTTTCCCAATATTTGGATTTAAAAAAAATAAGCAATGAAACTTAGAAAACATTATGAAACTGCGAGTATCAAATCGCAAGAGCTATAGCGCAGCTATCAATATTTGTTAAAAGCAGTAAGGAAAGAGGTTTAAGGGGAACTTAAGAAATAGCAAGATTTAAAAACAAGAATACGAAGAAACAAGAAGAAGAGAAAAGCGTTAACTTGATTAACGCTAGCTATGAGTGGTTTGGATTGGCATTAGGAATGTTCTCAATGGGCGTAGGTCAATTATGTTTATCATGAGAAGCCTACTTTGAGGTGTTTTTAAACTAGTTCTACCAATTGCCCCGCTGCGATAGTCCGTAAAAGACTATCGCAGTTTTTTTATCCAGTAAGCAATAAGACTGTTTTATTAATGTTTCTGAAATTTAAATATGTACCCTTGCGCCTAGTTCAATCACGCTATTACTTGGAATATTGAAATAGCCGACTACGCTACCTGCATTACGCGACATCATTGCAAATAAATCATCGCGCCATTTCGCCATCTGGCCACCAGGACCTGAAATAATAGTCTCTCTGCTGACAAAGTATGACGTGGTAAACGGGTCAATTGTTACATTCTCAATGGCGCAATCTTCTAGCGCTTTGGGGACGTTAGGCGTTTCCATGAAGCCATAATCTAGTCTTACTTTCCAAAAGCCTGAGCCAATTTCTTTGATATGTATGCGTTGTTCTTTCGCTACAATTGGCACATCTAAAAACTCCACCGTAAGTATCAAGTTGGTTTTATGCAATACTTGATTATGCTTTAAGTTATGCATTAGCGCCTGTGGCACAGTATCTTGGTTTGCACATAAAAATATTGCAGTGCGCTCGATTCTCGTTTTACTTTCACGGGCAATCATATTCACAAAGTCTTCAAGTTTCGGGTCATCTTCATGAATGTGTTGTAGCAAAATTTCACGGCCTTGTTTCCATGTCCACATAATAATCACTAAGCCAACACCTAACGCTACTGGGAACCAACCTCCTTTGAAGAACTTGACTGAGCATGACGCTAATAACATGGCATCTAACAGAATAAATGTGCTTGTAGCACCTGCAGCCAGCCATAGCGGGTATTTCCAGCTATAACGCAGCACAAAGTAGGTCAGTATGGTGGTGATTAACATCGTACCTGTTACCGCAATGCCATATGCTGCGGCAATAGCTGATGAGTTTTGAAATGATACGGTAGTGATAACGACAGCAACTAGTAAGAACCAATTAATCGCAGGCACATAGATTTGGCCTGACTCGCTGGCTGAAGTATGTAGTATTTGCATTCTAGGCAAAAAGCCTAGCTGTATTGCTTGTCGCGTAATTGAATAAGCGCCTGAAATCACAGCTTGTGAGGCAATAATCGTGGCTAGGGTTGCCAAGATGACTGCTGGAATAAGTAGTTCTTGTGGAAATGATAAATAGAAAGGGTTACTTACAGCTTCGGGTGTGGATAGAAGTAGCGCACCTTGACCTAGATAATTGAGTGCCAACCCTGGTAATACCAGACCTGTCCAAGCTATTCTGATGGCTGGTTTTCCAAAGTGCCCCATATCGGCGTAAAGTGCTTCTGCACCTGTGATAGCGAGCACTACTGCACCTACAGCTAAAAATACACCAGCGCCACGGTCAGATAAAAAGTTAAATGCGTAGATTGGGTTAAGTGCTTGTAGTATTTCTGGATTATGTACGATGTGAGTCATGCCGACAGTGCCAAGCGTTACAAACCACACGACAATAATCGGACCAAAGAATTTACCTACAGTGGCGGTACCAAATTTCTGGAAGGCAAATAGCGCAATTAAAATAGCGATAGAGATGGGCAGAATGAGTGCTTTTAAACTAGGGGCGATGAGTTCTAAGCCCTCTGCTGCCGAGAGCACTGAAATGGCGGGTGTTAAGATGCTATCGCCATAAAAAAGTGCCGCGCCAAATACACCTAGTCCTAACAATATTTTTTTACGCAAGGGAGTGTTTGATGCGGTAGAAACGGCAAGTGCGAGCAGCGCCATTATTCCGCCTTCACCACGATTATCTGCTCTGAGTACCAATATTACATACTTAAGTGTGACTACCAACATCAATATCCAAAAAATGGCAGAGATGGCACCTATGATATTGGCTTGGGTAAGCGCTATACTTGTAGAAGCGCCAAATATCTCTTTTACAGTATATAGAGGGCTAGTGCCGATATCGCCATACACCACGCCGATAGCCCCTAGCGTGAGTGCTGCAATACTTTTTGATTTGATGTCTGATTTTATATCGACTGATTTTATGCTTGCTGCTGATGTGTTTGTCTGCATGATTGATTGAAATAACCCTTGTGAATTTAGGATAAGGTCATTTAATCAGGGGGGGTGTATCAATCACATAAACATGGATTACATATGTGCTTAAACATTTCTTGGAGAAAATATAATAATTGCCATACCTAATAAAGCTACTGCTGAGCCTATTAAATCCCAAATGGTAGGTTTGATGCCATCCACTGACCATAGCCAAAAAATTGCTACGCAAACATAAACTCCACCATAAGCTGCATACACTCTACCTGCCGCTGTTGGATGCAGCGTTAGCAACCATGCAAACAATGCAAGAGAAACCCCCGCAGGAATAAGTAACCAAGGACTTTTGTGTTGAGTGAGCCACAGATATGGCAAATAGCAGCCAATAATTTCCGCGAATGCGGTCAATATAAATAATCCGAGGGTTTTTAGTTCATCCATGATGTGCCTTTAATGGTTGGTAGCTAATATCTTATGTGGCTGCGAGCCTGTAGCCTATACCGACCTCGGTCAAAATATAACGTGGTGCAGCTGGGTTTTTCTCAAGACGGGCACGTAATCTACCCATATGGATGCGCAAGTAATGGGTATCATCTATATATTCTGCACCCCAAACCTCAGTAAGTAGTTGGCGGTGTGTGAATACTTTTCCGGGTTTCTGAGCCAATGCAAACAATAATTTAAATTCAATTGGTGTAAGGTGCAGCGGTTGTTGCTTGAATAAAACACTGGAGTTAGCCGTGTCGATTTCCAAGTCATCCAGTTTAAAAATATGGTCACGTAACGACATCATGGCCGTACGTTTCAGTGACACTCTGACTCGAGCAAGTAGTTCATTCACGCCAAATGGTTTTGCTAAATAATCATCAGCACCTAGGTCAAAACATGTGACTTTTTCTTGCTCAGATTGGCGTGCTGATAACACCAAAATTGGGATATCAGAACTGTTGCGTATATGGCTAATAAAATCTCGCCCATCGCCATCCGGCAAATTTAAATCCAGTATCACAATCGCAACTTTATTTTCGTTAAATAGACGCTTACCCGCTGCAATGGTTTGTGCACAGAGTGGGTGATAACCACTGACTTTTAGACTGGATTGCAGGAACTGGCTAATCTGCACATCATCTTCAATGACTAAAATCGGAGTGGTTAAATTGGCCTCAGGCATTCATAGATCCTGTGTCTGGAATATTAAAGCTCAAGGTCGCAGAGGCTCCGCCACCTTCTCGCTTTTGAATCGTCAAAATAGCATCATGCAGTTTTGCAACTGCCTGCACAATAGATAGTCCGAGACCGAAACCTTTTGCATGGGTTGAAGAGAATTTTTTAATTTG
>DATHXI010000049.1:0-17361 GCA_035459705.1 Methylotenera sp.
GGCATATCTGGCATTTGTTGTGCTTTTTTCTGCCAAGGAGTCCACACCACTGTGGTATTACTACCTTTTTTCTCGATGCGAATATTGCGACGTAAAATCGGATCTTGAATAGTGACAGGTGCACGGGTTCCTACATAAACACGGTCAAACTCCTGATTGAACTGAATCTCACCTTCTTGTGTATCGCGCCAGTAATCCAATAATTTGTCCGCATATTCGGTATCTTCCAGCCCGGCAATACTCACTTTTTCCACATCACCAATATTGAAATAGGTATGGAATGCTTCACCCATAAAGAAAGGCTGTGTGGCACGATTAGTCGTTGCCAGCTTGATTGAAAGCGTTGCCCCGACTTCTATCGTCAGCACCAGCGTGTATGGATAAGACAGCTGGCGTTGCGCATTTTCCGTATGCTTCATCTGCAAAATTACTCGGGTGTTGCCATTATTCATTTGGCCAACATCAATCACTGAGAATGGAGTAACCCGTGCGAATCCGTGCATACACAAGCTGCTGTCAGTAGGATGTGCGCCAAACCACGGCCAGCATAGAGGGATGCCGCCGCGGATTGAACGGCCTGTTTCATAACGTGATTGATCAGAAAGCCATAACACAGGGGCACTAGTGTGCTTGGGTTGCCAGTGCATGACATGGCCACCTTGTAGCGATAATTTAGCCGTAGCATGACGGTTCTCAATTTCAATGTAATCTAAACCATTAGCGTCTTTGATAAAACGCACATCATCTACTGGTTCAATATCAACTGATTCGGGTTTTTCTAATACATTCGTTTGCGTCATATTTCTTTTCAATATTACTGATTCTAGGTTGCTAACTAATTTTTGTAATTATTTCTCAATTTGTGAAACATCGCGCACTGCGCCACGTGCCGCGCTGGTGCTCATTGCCGCGTATGCACGCAATGCTGGTGACACTGCACGTACACGATTGGTAGGTTTCCAAGCATCTTTACCCTTAGCCTCCATTTTCGCGCGACGATGTGACATTTCTTCATCACTAATGGCTAAATGAATAGTGCGATTCGGGATATCAATTTCAATCTTGTCACCCTCCTCTACCAAGCCAATTGCGCCACCTTCAGCCGCTTCAGGCGATGCATGGCCGATACTTAAACCGGAAGTGCCGCCTGAGAACCTACCATCAGTAAGTAATGCACATTCTTTGCCAAGTCCTTTAGATTTCAGGTATGAAGTCGGATACAGCATCTCTTGCATACCTGGACCGCCGCGCGGGCCTTCATAGCGAATCACCACCACATCACCAGCGACAATTTGATCTGCCAAGATGCCTTCAACTGCAGCATCTTGCGATTCAAAAATACGAGCACGGCCAGTAAATTTCAAGATGCTGTCATCCACACCCGCGGTTTTAACGATACAACCATCAAGTGCGATGTTGCCGTACAACACAGCCAAGCCACCATCTTGCGAATACGCATGTTCTTTGCTACGAATACAGCCTTCTTCACGGTCATCATCCAAAGTTGGGTACAGCATCGATTGTGAAAACGCGATGGTCGTGGAAATACCACCCGGTGCGGCGCGGTAAAACTTCTTCACGTCTTCATCATTGGTGACTTTAATGTCCCATTTATCCAAAGCATCGCCCATTGTTTTACTATGAACGGTCGGCGTATCCCTATGGATGACACCGGCACGATCTAACTCACCTAAAATACCCATCACGCCACCGGCGCGGTGCACGTCTTCCATGTGGTATTTGGCAGTAGCAGGTGCGACCTTGCTTACACAAGGTACTCTGCGTGAGATATGGTCAATATCACTCATAGTGAAATCCAAACCCGCCTCATGCGCAGCAGCCAGCAAGTGCAATACGGTATTGGTAGAGCCGCCCATCGCCACATCCAAGCTCATGGCGTTTTCAAACGCCTTCATATTCGCGATGCTGCGTGGTAATACTGAATAATCGTCTTCTTCGTAGTGGCGTTTTGCCAGTTCTACAATCAAGCGGCCTGCTTTTAAGAATAACTCCTTACGCGCACTGTGCGTTGCTAGCGTAGAACCATTACCCGGCAAGCTCAAACCTAAAGCCTCGGTTAGACAGTTCATTGAGTTAGCAGTAAACATGCCTGAACATGAGCCACAGGTTGGGCAAGCCGAACGTTCGATTTCATCAGCTTCAGCATCAGACACTTTGCTATCCGCCGCCGCTACCATCGCATCGACCAAGTCCAGCTTATGCGTGATGCCATTCCAGTTCACTTTACCGGCTTCCATTGGACCGCCAGACACAAATACCACTGGGATATTCAAGCGTAATGCCGCCATCAGCATGCCCGGTGTGATTTTGTCGCAATTGGAGATACACACCAAGGCATCGGCACAGTGTGCATTCACCATATATTCGACGCTATCGGCAATCAAATCACGCGAAGGCAAGCTGTACAACATACCGCCATGACCCATCGCGATACCGTCATCCACAGCAATGGTATTGAACTCTTTGGCCACACCACCTGCGCGCTCAATTTCACGCGCTACTAACTGACCCAAGTCTTTTAAATGCACATGGCCTGGTACGAATTGTGTGAATGAGTTTGAGATGGCGATAATAGGCTTATCAAAATCACCGTCTTTCATGCCAGTGGCGCGCCATAATGCGCGTGCACCGGCCATGTTGCGACCGTGGGTTGTAGTTCGTGAGCGGTATACTGGCATGATTAAGTTCCGTAGAGCTTTAATAAAAGTGTAATTTTAGACTAGCTAGCGATAAGTAGCTAAATAAATATGATTTTTGCATAATCACTATGGAAATTACTGAGGGTCAGCACCACTTACTTTGTCGGCAATCATCGCTTCAAACTCGCTGGCCGTGACTGGTGGACTGAATAAAAATCCTTGCGCCATATTGCAACCCAGGTCATAAATAAGCTTCGATTGCTCTTCTGTTTCTATACCCTCTGCGATTAAAGTCTTATTCAGGCTAATACCCATCGCGATAATAGACTTCACTAGCAATGCATGATTTTCATCGGTAGTGATATTTTGTATAAACGAACGATCGATTTTAATCTCGCTCACGGTAAATTTATTCAAATAAGCCAAAGCAGAATGCCCGGTTCCGAAGTCGTCAATTGAGATTCTAATGCCTAGCTCATTCAAGAAATAGAGCGCATCTTTCACTGTTTTGCTTTCTTGCAATAGCAAAGATTCTGTAATTTCAAATTTAACCCAAGTGGGCTGGCAACCCGTCTCATTCAACAACTTAAGCACGATAGCTACAAAATCTTGCTGCATGAGTTGTCTGGAAGAAATATTGACCGAAATGACCAACGGTATTTCTCCCGGTATTTTTTTTAGTACATTCCATTTAACTGCGGCATTAAATGCAGACTCAAGCGCCCAACTACCAATTTCTACAATAAATCCTCGCTCTTCCGCTACTGGGATAAACTCTTCTGGCAGCACAAAGCCCAACTCTGCGCTATGCCAACGAATCAACGCTTCAGCACCGACTATTTTTTGATCAACCAATGAAATAATCGGCTGATAATAAAGCTCAAACTCTTGGTGACTGAGCGCGTATCTTAATAAGGTTTCTACTTTTAATCGGCCAGACGCGATGACCGTAAGTTCATTTGCATAAAAGTGATAAGCGTTCCCACCATTTTTTTTAGCAAAATACATCGCAGAGTCTGCGTATCTCAATAAATCTGCAACGTTATCGCCATCTTGTGGATAGCAGGCGATTCCCATGCTCACTGTGATAAAAAAGTCTGTGTTATCCACTTTGAAAGGCAATTCAAATTGCTTAATGATGTGCGCGGCCAAACTTGCCAAATCTTCTGTTTTCTTAATATCTGTCACCAGTATTGAGAATTCATCGCCCCCCATACGCGCCACTGTATCGTATTCCCGCATACACATTGATAAGCGACGACTAACCTCTATCAACAACTGGTCCCCCACTGCGTGTCCTAGTGTGTCATTAATAGATTTAAAGTTATCTAAATCCAGGAATAAAACACCAAACTGCTCCGCATAACGCTTGGCTTGGCGAATGGCATGCTCCACACGGTCATTTAATAAGGTTCTATTAGGTAAATCCGTCAAAGCATCGTGATATGCCAGATGCTCAATACGCTGGCGATTGCGGCTATTCTCGGTGATATCACTCGCTAACGTAAGCGCACCGATCACCTCGCCCTTGCTGTTTTTTTCCGGCAGGATATTGAAAAAATAAATGGAGGATTTGTCATCATGCTGAATACGCATTTCAAGAGATTTTGCTTGACCGGTATCCATGACATTTTCCAGAATCTCTTGAAACTCCTGACCTGTTAACCCGACCAGACTTTGATACCAACGCTCGCTAGGTGTTTTACCTAGCGCAGGCTCTGCTAAATTCTCATTGAGACTGTCATGATGGGCATTATTAAATGTTCTGACACACTGCCTGTCATACCGCACGATAGCTAACGGTAAACTTTCCAGCAGCTCAACAAATTCCAACTCTTTTTTTAAGACTTCTTTGTGCAAACTAATCTGGTCGCTAATGTCACGCGCATAGCCGACGGTGCCAATCACTTCGCCATCTACCGTGACAGGTGATTTATAGGTCTCTGCCCAGTGCAGTTCACCGTTACTATGCCGGATACGCTCAACAACCGTCTTAGGGATACCGGTATTAAGCACTTCATGGTCATCTTCAACATATCCTGCAGCATGCTCAGGAAAATAGTCGTAATCTGTTTTACCTTCTAAAACATCTGTAGAAGCAGTGCCTGCCACCTTGGCAAATGCTCTGTTACAGGTGATGTAGCGATTTTCTTTGTCTTTCATCCACACAATAAACGGAAAAGTATCCAGCAATGCGCGTAAATAGTGCTCCTGCTTAACTACTTCTAGATTTTTCTGTTGCTCATAAAAATCTAGATCTCGACCTGTCGCTATTGCACCGATAATTTGATTCTTATTATTTTTGATAGGAGAGATACAAACCAGGTCGTGAATGACCCGGCTTAGTTTGGGATGTATGATTTTTATCACTAAATCTTTGGCTACACCTGTTTGAAGCACAGAATGTGATGCATCTTTGTATTGAGAAAAACATTCCTCAACCGTTATATCTTCAGTTTTCTCATTAACACTAGAGATATGGATAGTTTTTAATAAGTTAGGATTAACGTAAACCGTATCACCGGACGCTGAGTACACCACAACATTATCCAGCGATGCATCAAATAGCATGTGGAATAATGGCAACAAGCTAGTGATTGACTTGACCTTTAAGTCAAGAGACGTGAGCACTGCATCGAGGTCGGCATTGAACAATTAAAGTTACCTCAGTACCAGTTATTCAAGCACTAGTGATGTACACACTAGTGATCTGCCCTAATCATCTAGGCACTACAAGACATTTGAATACTTTAATTACAGCCAGCTACTACTTAGTATTTAATATACTCCTAATGCAAATATAAAAACATACTACCCACATAATCAGCAGGGTAAAATACCACTATTCTTAAGTTACGGATTCTTTATTTACATGTTCACACACCCAGGGTTCGACCCCATCGCAATTCATCTTGGCTCCTTTGGTATCCACTGGTATGGCCTCATGTATCTGCTAGGTTTTCTAGCGTTTTTAGGATTAGGCAAATGGCAGATTAAACACCGCACCTGGCATGGCTGGACACATCACATGCTGGACGATGCACTGTTTTTTGGCGCTCTAGGCGTAATTCTGGGTGGTCGATTGGGTTATGTGTTGTTCTACCAATTTAGTTATTTTATGCAGCATCCAACAGAAATACTGGCGGTATGGCAAGGTGGCATGAGCTTCCATGGCGGCTTCTTAGGTGTGCTGGTTGCAATGTGGGTATTTGCACGTAAATATCAGCTGAAATGGCTCGCCATCATGGACTTTGTAGCACCGCTGGTACCACTTGGCTTAGGTGCTGGTCGGATGGGTAACTTTATCAATGCTGAACTATGGGGCAGGGTTACCAATGCCGAATACGGCATGGTATTTCCGAAAGTAGACACGCTACTGCGCCATCCATCGCAACTTTATGAGTTTGCGTTGGAAGGTATCGTTTTATTTCTAATACTTTGGATCTACTCAGCAAAACCACGCGCCACTGGCGCCATTTCAGCACTATTCCTCATGGGTTATGGCAGCTTTAGGTTTTTGGTTGAATTTACGCGCGAGCCAGACGACTACTTAGGTTTGTTATCTGCGGGTTTAAGTATGGGGCAATGGTTAAGCTTGCCGATGATAGTGCTGGGTGTGTTGATGTATGTCATAACAACCAAGAAATCACGTAATTACCTTTAACTAAAACTCAAGATGAGTTAATAAAATATATCTTAATTAACAACTCAAACTAGGTAAAGCCTACTAATCTAAATAGGTTTCCTGCCTGATATTTCTACTGCTAGAATGCGACGCACCAATAACTCTAAAAAAGGTCATATAAATGTTGTCTCGCATTCTTGTAGCTCTCTGCTTAGTTTCACTGTCAGCTTGTTCAACAAATCCCCCATTACTTGGCTCAGAACTAAGTGACAAAATTCGTAACAATATCGTTATTGTTAACAAGATTGATAAGCCTGCCATGCTTGCTGAACGCACTAAAGCCCAAGCCGTTGGTAAGTTTGTAGTGGCGACGGTTGTAAGCAGTGTCGCAGCCAGTGGCAATGTAAATAGCAAACCAGGTGATTTCCAATCTTTCCAAAAAGCAGCAAATCAACAAATGGAGTTTGGTCAATTACTAAATAAACAACTCACCCAATCCTTACCAGACAGTTATAAAGTTGCATCTGGCATAGGTACAGATTTGGCTATTGCAAAAAAACTGAGTGATTACTACACCACTTTAGCTAGGCCAGATGCAAACGTTCAAGCTAAAGAGTTACGTGTATCAGTGAATACTCAATTATGGGAATTGGGCTATATATCCTTCTTAACTAGCCAAAATTACGCTCTCAACTATAACTTCTCAGTCAGCCTGATTGAGAATGTAGACGGTAAAGATAAAGTCATTAGCGGTACTAGCTGCCAAGGTAAATCAGACAAGGAAATGACGCTTGAGGCATGGAAAGCTGAGAACTATCAAAAAGTGAATGTTGAAGCTGAAATGATTGCAGATAAGTGCCATAAACAATTCATTGCACTTTTAGGATAAATTAGTAGCTTCAAGATATGGTGGCTCGCTTAATGCGAGTCTCCTAATCAAACTCAAACTAGCGACAACTTGTCGAGAATTCATCATCACTCGATAAAAAGCAACACTCATTAGCTCTTAATCCGCAATCCACATAAACTAAAAAAACATAATTTAACAATATAAATCAAATGGTTAATTAATTTATTCATTTGTCATAATCACACTTTTTGTCTGGCACATTGTTTGCACTAAAACAGTTAGATATTTAAAAACAATACTAATAAAAGACGAGGGGCTGATGATGAAAACTTTAGTTCAGAGTGTGTTTGGGAATTCAATTACTAGCGAAGTTAATGCGCTAAGTGCTTTTCCAAATAGCAAGCTAGAAGAAGTCTCTAGAGAGTTGCAAAAGAAACTGGAGCTTAAACGCGCATTGGAAGCTAAACGCCTAGCTGAAATGACTGACGATCAGAAAATCGCAATCGCGCTAGCTGCGCTGAGAGCAAAGCCTAGAAATCCTCCAACAAAGAATGTCAGCTAGTTTCTAAAGCCGCATCGCTTAACAACAGCGTTTCACGCCCTTCCACTTATTGTCTTGCCATTGTTTAAAGAACTCTTCGCGACTTAACAGTGGCGGCAGGACTGCAGGATTCTCATCGATGCTGGAGTGTGTCTCCGCATAATGTTTGAGGTATTGCTCATAAGCATCATCGCCTGAAAGGCGACGAACAGTGCTCCATAACGTTTTAACTGCATTCAACATTAGTCTCTCACCCAATCCTCTACCATTCGACTCGGCTCATGCGGGCTTTCAGTAAGTGGCAATAGCGGTTTACCCGCTAAATATCGATAAGTAACACGCAACATATCAATAATCACTACCCATAACACCACTACAAAAAACATGGTCAAGTAAGCATCCAGTTGTTGGTTGAATATCAACTGTGGCGCTACCGCTGCCTTATCCGGGGACAATACACCAGTTGCCAATTTTGTTGCCATATCATTCGCTGCAGCCAGAAACCCAACGCGTACATCATCGCTAAAAATCTTTTGCCATGCCGCAGTCGTGGTGATAGTCACTAGCCATACAAGCGGCAGTCCAGTAATCCATGCGTATTTAAGTCTGCCTGATTTCACCAGGATTCCTGTTGCTACACATAAGGCAATCGCCGCTAACATTTGGTTTGCAATACCAAACAGTGGCCATAAAATATTCACGCCGCCATTCGGGTCAATCACACCGATATATAAAAAGTAACCCCAGCCCGCCACTACGATGGCACTGGTGAATATCACTGAAGGCATCCAAGAAGTCTGGCCGATTTTAGGCCAAATATTGCCCAGCATGTCTTGCAGCATGAAACGGCCAACACGTGTTCCCGCATCCAGCGTGGTGAGAATAAAGATTGCCTCAAACATGATGGCAAAGTGATACCAAAGTGCGAGCATACCTTTACCAAAAGCACTGCCGAAGATACTCGCCATGCCTACTGCCAAACTAGGTGCGCCACCGGTCCGTGCAAACAAGGTACTCTCACCCATGTCTTTGGCTAATTGATTCATCTGCTCAACTGATACCGCAAAGCCCCAGCTATTGATTTTAGCCACCGCATCCACTGCACTGGCCCCGACAACGCCCGCCGGGCTATTAATCGCAAAAAAGATACCTGGTTCCAGTACTGTTGCCGCAATCATCGCCATAATCGCGACAAAGCTCTCCAGCAGCATCGCACCGTAACCTATCATGCGAATATCGCGCTCATTGGCGAGTAATTTAGGTGTGGTACCTGATGCAATCAGCGCGTGGAATCCAGAAATGGCACCACAAGCAATAGTAATGAAGACAAAAGGAAATAGCTTACCGCCAAAGATTGGCCCCGTACCATCGGTAAACTGAGTCAACGCCGGCATTTGTACATCCGGGCGCAAAATGACAATGGCGATTGCCAATAAAATTACCGTGCCCAATTTCATAAAGGTCGATAGATAATCGCGCGGCGCCAATAACAACCATACCGGCATCACTGCCGCTGCAAATCCATAAGCAATGATTGCCCAAGCCAACGGCAATCCTTCATGATCAAATAACACGCGTAAACCTTCATGGTGATCGACCCAACCACCTGCCACCACCGCGAGTAACAACAATATCACGCCCAGTGCCGAGGCTTCCAATACTCTGCCAGGGCGGAAGTTACGCATATAAAAACCAACAATCATGGCGATTGGTATGGTCGCCGCTACGGTAGAAGTTGCCCACGGACTGTGTTTCATGGCATTTACAACTACTAGCCCCAGCACCGCAATCAAAATAATCATGATTAAAAACGTACCGATTAGCGCCGCCGCACCGCCGATTGGGCCAATTTCATCACGTGCCATCTGCCCTAAACTGCGTGCATTCCGGCGTGTAGAAAAGAACAGTGTGACCATATCCTGCACCGCGCCGCCCAACACCGCGCCTACCAATATCCATAGCGTGCCAGGCAGATAGCCAAATTGCGCCGCCAAGGTAGGCCCAACCAAAGGTCCCGGCCCCGCGATTGCGGCAAAATGGTGCCCAAACACTACCCATTTATTAGTCGGGACAAAGTCGCGGCCGTTATCCAGTCTTTCTGCTGGGGTTGCACGCGTTTCATCAATCACCAACACACTTGCAGCAATCCAAGCGGCATAAAATCGGTAAGCAATTGCGTAAACACAGAAAGCTGCAGTAATAAACCACAAGGCATTGATGCTTTCACCACGATTAAGCGCAATGCCACTAATTGCCGCCGCACCCAGCAATGCCACTGCCAGCCAGATAATTGTTTTAATATTTTTATGCATGATTATTCTGTAAACAATGATTGATGGCGTAAGTATAAATCAGACCTGCCTGTGATTAATCATTAAGTAATTGAATTTTTAAGCTTAAACTGCTGAATACTGAATGAACCTAAGCTGTCAATAAAACTCAATAGGTAGCATTGCCAATGCTAATATCAATATTTATGCTTAAACCATCCTGCCAATATGCAAACTGATACAAAAATCCCAGCCAAGAAACTCGCTCCGTTAGCCAATCTTTGGCCATTTTTACGCCCCTACCGCTCACGCGTGCTACTAGCTTTCATATTGTTATGTCTAGGCTCAGCAACCTTACTATTAGTACCGCTGGCATTTCGTGATTTGATTGATTTTGGTTTTGTTACGAAAGCATCTACTGCGGCTAATCATAAAGGCTTGATCGGTAGCCTTAGTCTGAATGGGCATTTTTTGGTGATGTTCGCACTTGCAGCATTCTGGGCACTCATGATTGCTTCACGTTATTACACTGTTTCTTGGGTGGGTGAACGCGTCACTGCAGATTTACGCAGCGCCGTGTATGCAAGGGTAATGACTCAATCGCCGCAGTTCTTTGAAACTACGCAAACCGGTGAAGTGCTCTCGCGCCTGACAGGTGACACCACCCTGATTCAAACCGTGGTCGGCAGCTCCATCTCTATGGGCTTACGTAGCTTATTTCAATTCATCGGTGGCATGATCATGTTGGCTGTCACCAACTTCTATCTGTTTTCACTCAATATCGGACTGATGCTATTGCTGATATTGCCAATTATTTTGATTGGTCGCAAAGTCAAAAAACTATCGAGAGAATCGCAAGATCGTATCGCCGACAGCTCTGCCATGGCGGGCGAGATACTCAATGCCATGCCAACCGTACAATCCTACACACAAGAACATCGTGAGATTTCTCGCTTCAGCAAAAGCGCGGATGTCAGCTTTACCACAGCGCTTAAACGAGTACGCGTGCGTGCCATGCTCACCCTGCTAATGGTCACTGCAGTGCTCGGTACGATTATATTTGTATTATGGATAGGCGCGCGCCAAGTCAGTGCTGGCAGCATGACCGGCGGTGAACTGGCCTCATTCGTCCTTTATGCCCTGATGGTGGCTGGTGGTGTAGGCACCATGGCAGAGGTATGGGGTGATGTGATGCGTGCAGCAGGTGCGACAGAACGTCTATTAGAATTGTTACACGCTGATGCCGCCATTCAAGAACCTATCAACGCCCAAGTACTTATTAACCCTGCAAAAGCAGAAATTGAACTAAAGAACGTAACGTTTCACTATCCATCCCGTCCGCAGATTGCTGCACTAGATAATGTCTCATTAAAAATTGCTGCTGGTGAAACCATTGCACTGGTTGGTCCGTCCGGTGCTGGTAAAACAACTCTCTTCCAATGCTTACTAAGATTTTACGAATTAAGCGCGGGCCAGATTAGTATTAACGGGCAAAACATTAGCACCCTCGGTTTAAATAACTTGCGCGGTCACATTGCTGTAGTGCCGCAAGATGCGGTGATATTTTCGGCCAACGCACTGGAGAACATTCGTTACGGCAAACCAGAAGCGACTGACGAAGAGGTCATCGCAGCAGCGAAAGCCGCGCAAGTAGATGAGTTTATCCATCGCCTGCCTGAGGGTTATCAAACCTTTTTAGGTGAGCGTGGTACTAGGCTTTCTGGCGGCCAGCGCCAGCGCATTGCCATCGCGCGTGCCATATTAAAAGATGCACCGATATTGTTGCTAGACGAAGCCACTAGCGCCCTAGATGCGGAATCTGAAATACTGGTGCAACAAGGCTTAAATGCGGCGATGCAAGGGCGCACTACATTGATGATTGCACACCGTTTGAGCACAGTGCAGAAGGCTAACCGTATTATCGTCATGGAGCATGGCCGTATCGTTGAAATCGGTAGCCCAGTAGAATTACGTGAACAAGGTGGACTCTACGCACGCCTAGCAGCCTTGCAATTAGCCTAGCCACCAAGAATTGACGCGCTTAGCAAAGGTAACTCACTCCAAAAATAATGTGCAAATATCACTGCAGTTTTATTCAAAAATAATATGAATTTTAATCGATGCACCAAAATAGACTGGTGCATCTGCACCTTATCTGTGCACATATGCTGATTGCATTGCCAATCTAATTTCATCCATAACATAATAATTTCTCAATAAAATCATGGCCATGAGTGACATTTAAAAACTTGGCACGCCCTTTGCTAATGCTTTAAGCAATTAGTTCATTTAAGCTGGCTATGTTAAGGGTAATGATTGTTGATAATGATTTAGAGCGCACGAAGCCACTCAAACAATCTTTGATTGATACAGGCTACGAAGTGATTGCGCATCTGAAGGATACCGTCAACCTAGACGATGCTTGTTGTGAGTTGCAACCAGACATCGTAATTATTGATACGGACTCCCCAAGTCGCGACACATTAGAAAACGTCTGTGTCATGACCATGCATAAGCCGCGACCTATCGTGATGTTTACACATGATGGCGATAAAGAACAGATTAAATTAGCAACACAGGCTGGTGTCAGTGCATACGTAGTGGGCAGCATACCGAATGAACGGTTAAGGCCTGTGATTGATGCAGCAGTCGCCAGATTTGAAGAGTTTAAACACTTGCGTGAAGCATTAAACGAGGCGAATACCAAGCTGAGTGAACGTAAAGTGATCGAGCGTGCAAAAGGCTTATTAATGAAGCAACGTAAGATTGATGAAGATGAGGCTTACGGCATGCTACGCAGCATGGCGATGCAAAAAAATATGCGTATCGGTGCATTATCGGAACAAATTGTTGAGGCAGCACAGTTACTGCTTTAACTAAACAGTAAGGTTGTATCGTACTTGGTTCAATGAGGAATCTAAGTATAAAACAGAGCCACAGCGGGTTCGACACTACAAGTAATACAAGGCAAAGGCGTCTTGATAAAAAATTAATTCTAAAGGATTGATTTTCTATCAGACGCCTTTTTTTATTGGCTAAATTTTTAAATGGTTTAATTTACTTTAGGAGAGCAAATATGAGTAATAAGGACAATACATCCGATAAAAAGATTATCGTTGACAATGGTCGCCGTGACTTTTTCCGTACCAGTGCTGCCGGTGCTTTTGGCGCTGCCGCATTGATGGGATTAGTACCTAGCGGCATTCGTAGTCAGGCATGGGCTGCGGGCTCTGATGCCCCAGAAATTACTGAAGTCAAAATTGGCTTCATTCCATTGACCGATTGCGCACCAATCGTAGTAGCTGCAGCAATGGGTTTTGATAAAAAATATGGCATTAAAATCACCCCTAGCAAAGAGGCAAGCTGGGCGGCGATTCGCGACAAAACTGTCAATGGCGAATTGCATGCTGCTCACGTGTTATATGGCTTGATCTACGGCGTACAGTTAGGTATCGGCGGTCAACAAAAAGACATGGCCTTGTTAATGAACTTGAACCATAACGGTCAAGCCATCACATTGGCGAATCAACTCAAAGACAAAGGCGTTAAAGACGGTAGAAGTCTAAAGCGTTTGCTTGATAACGAAAACCGTGATTACACGTTCGCACAAACCTTCCCTACCGGCACGCATGCGATGTGGCTTAACTATTGGCTAGCGGCTAATGATATTCACCCAATCAAAGACGTTAAGAACATTGTAGTGCCACCACCGCAAATGGTCGCCAATATGCGTATCGGCAATATGGATGGCTACTGTGTGGGCGAACCTTGGAACGCACGTGCGATTTACGACAAGGTTGGCTATACAGTGACTACCACACAAGACATCTGGACGGACCATCCGGAAAAAGTATTGGGTACGACTGCTGAATTCGTCGCAAAAAATCCAAATACAGCACGCGCCATGATCATGGCCGTACTTGATGCTTGCAGATACATCGAAGCACTTGAGAACCGTGAAAAAGTCGCTGAGTTGATTTCAGGTAAATCTTATGTAAATGCACCGAAAGATGTAATTGGTGGCCGTTTTGTGGGTGATTACGACAATGGCATCGGCAAGAAATGGAAAGACCCTAACTACATGAAATTCTTTGGTGATGGCACAGTCAACTTTCCTTACCTCTCAGACGGTATGTGGTTCCTGACACAGCACAAACGTTGGGGCTTGCTGAAATCAGACCCGGACTATTTAGGCGTTGCCACTAAAGTCAACCAAATCAAACTGTACTCTGAAGCAGCATCGCAACTGGGTATCAGTGTACCTAAGAGCCCATTGCGTACTAGCAAGCTTTTAGACGGTGTAGTGTGGGATGGCAAAAATCCAGCTGCTTATGCCGCATCTTTCAAAATCAAAGCTTAACTTTTAAAGCTTCAAATCATTAGGAAATATTTATGAGCGCAATCAGCATCGGAAAAGAGAGCTTAAAAGCCATCATGAACAGCAAAAAAACAATTGTCAGCAAAGGAGCTGCAATGGCGAATAGTGAAAATAATGTGAGTGAAACCGTGACAAGCAATGAGACAGTAAATGAATCTGCAGCAACCGTGGAAACTGCAGCTACTAGCACCAAGGTAGCCAAAAAACCGGCGGTGAATGAATACCAATCTAACCAGTTTGGTATCAAAGCTTACAGTTTCTTGAAATTACTATTACCGCCGGTGTTTGGCGTATTGATGTTACTGGCGATTTGGACATTGATCTCGCATCAATCACCTAATTTGCCTGGCCCACTGAAAACATGGCACTCAGCAGTTGAGTTATTTAGCGACCCATTCTACGACAACGGTCCGAACGACCAAGGCGTGGGCTGGAACATTTTGTACTCTTTACAACGTGTTTCCTTAGGGTTTGGTTTGGCGGCACTCATTGGTATTCCAGTTGGTTTCATCATCGGTCGCTTCGAGTTTGCAAATCGCATGGCATCACCCATCATCAGCCTCTTGAGACCTGTGTCTCCTTTGGCATGGTTACCGATTGGCTTGCTAGTGTTCAAGGCCGCCAACCCGGCAGCTATTTGGGTGATCTTCATCTCTGCGATCTGGCCGATGATTATCAACACCGCTGTCGGTGTAAGCAAGGTGCCGCAAGACTATATGAACGTGGCCAAGGTATTGAATTTGAGCGAGTGGAAAGTATTCACCAAGATCCTGTTCCCGTTCGCCTTACCTTACATGATGACTGGCGTGCGTCTCTCTATCGGTGTGGCATGGCTGGTGATTGTAGCAGCTGAAATGTTAACCGGCGGCGTGGGCATTGGCTTCTGGGTATGGGACGAATGGAACAACCTGAACGTTGAACATATCATCATCGCAATCTTTGTTGTCGGTATCGTAGGCTTGCTACTAGAAGTCTCTTTGACCCAGCTTGCCAAACGCTTCAGCTACGAATAACCCATTATTTTAGGAATGATTATGAAAAACGTACCGGTTTCTGAAAAATTCAACACGGACAGATATGTGTTGATCGAGAACGTAGACATGACGTTTACAACCAAAAAGGGCGAGTTCAACGCGTTGAAAAACATCAACCTAAACATCAAAGAAGGCGAGTTCATCTCCATCATTGGTCACTCTGGTTGCGGTAAATCGACAGTGCTGAACTTGATTGCCGGCCTACTGCAGCCTACAAAAGGCGTGCTGTTCTGTGCCAATCGCGAAATCGCAGGCCCTGGCCCAGAGCGTGCGGTGGTGTTCCAAAACCACTCACTATTGCCTTGGCTCACCTGCTTTGAGAATATCTATTTGGCCGTAGAACGTGTGTTTGGTGCTACTGAGACTAAAGACCAGCTGATTACACGCACACACGCTGCACTAGAACTGGTTGGCCTGACACATGCCACTGAAAAACGCCCTAATGAAATTTCAGGCGGCATGAAACAACGGGTAGGAATTGCCCGCGCTCTGGCAATGGAGCCGAAAGTATTGCTACTGGACGAGCCATTTGGTGCATTAGACGCACTGACACGTGCCAACCTGCAAGATGAGCTCATGAAAATCATGGCGAAATCTGGTTGTACGGCAGTGATGGTGACGCACGATGTAGACGAATCAGTACTATTGTCAGACCGCATTGTGATGATGACCAATGGACCATCTGCTGGCATTGGCGAGATTTTAGATGTTAATCTAGCCCGGCCAAGAGCACGTTTGGAATTAGCAGAAGATACAGATTACAACCATCTGCGTAGTGAAGTGTTGCGCTTCCTGTACGAGCGCCATGCCAAGAAGGCTGCATAGACAGTTTGCTGCATAAAAATATTTTACGTAAATTTTATATCTAAATAAGGGATCAATATGAAAACCAATGCTTCATTCAAACTCAACCTGATCATGGCATGTGTCACTGTGGCCATCTCTAGTATGGCGCAATCTGCTTATGCAGAAGAAGAACCGATCAAGGAATACACATTCCTTGACGCGATCAAAGATGGTAAACACATGACCAACTTTCGCTTACGTTACGAGAATATCGACCAGGACAGCTATCAAGGCACAGCACTAACAGCTAAGAAGCAAGATACTGCCAGTGCTTTGACCTTACGCAGCTTGGTTGGCTGGCAAACTGCCCCTTATAAAAATTTCAGTTTCGGCGTACAGATTACTGACGTACATGAGTTTAATGATAACTTTAACGACCGTCGTGAGAATGAAGCTGAGCATAATAACGGCCTAGCAGCAGCCAGTTTGTCTAAAAGAAAATACCCGAACATCGTGGATCCTGGCTTCACTGATGTGAACCAAGCGTTTGTCGATTGGACCGGCATCAAGAATACCCGTGTACGTGCAGGTCGCCAACAACTCAACCTAGATAACGTACGTTTTATCGGCGATATCGGCTTCCGTCAAAACATGCAAGTGTTCGATGGCGTTAGTATCCTGAACAAAAGTATTCCTGATACCGAAATCTTTGTAGCTCACTTTGATCAAGTACGTCAGATCACTACTGAACTGCGTCAAGGTAATATCGACATCCTGAACGCAAAATATCGCATCTCACCAAGCGAAGCCGTTATCGGTTATGGCTACTTCATTGACGTCGCTAACCTTGGTCAGAACAATGGTACTACAACTGCCATTAGCACTGCTGCTCAAGGTGGTAATGGTTTAGGCGCGAGCCAAGACTCAGTCAAAACAGCGACTACCGACGCCAGCAGCAAAACCTTCGGTGCACGTTTAGATGGCGTACGTAAGATCGACGACAACTGGAAAGTCTTGTACACGGCCGAATATGCGAAGCAAGATGACTACGCCGGTGGCAGCCCATTTATTGATGCCCATTACTATAAATTGGGCGGTGGTGCGATGTACGACGTATGGTCACTGCGTATCGACCAAGAAAAACTTTCTAGTAATGATGGTAAATATGCGTTCCAAACACCATTAGGCACTAACCACTTGTTCCAGGGCTGGGCTGA
>DATHXI010000050.1:0-17020 GCA_035459705.1 Methylotenera sp.
CAGCAAGCGATTCGGTTATTGCAACTCTCTACATTAGAGCTCAATCAAGAAATTGATGTGTTGATGCAAACCAATCCATTGCTGGAAAGAGGTGAAGCTGGCGAGGATGAGTATGGCAACAGCGCAGATGATACTGCAGACGAGATCGCACTCAATGAAGCGAAGATCAATGAAACGCGCGAAACCAGCACTGAAATTGCACAAGAATTCAGTCCACAAGACTACGGTGCCGAAGACTATGGCACCCAAGATGAAGCCTATACCAACGGCAACACTGAAGCATTTGACAGTACGTTTTCAGAAATTGCGGATCCCGTTCAGACCGAACTGATTCAACGTGACGAACCTACAGAATTTGATATCACTGCCAGTGCCGCTGAATTCGCAGCAGAGTTCAACGATGAGTATGCCGAATTCTCAAACGGCAGTCGCTGGGATGAAAACAGCACGCCAGCAGATGACGACAGTGACTTCAAACAGCAAGAAACCCTGCAAATCAGTCTGCGTGACCATTTACTCTCTCAATTAAAGCTGATGCCACTATCGGAGCGTGATCAATCGCTGATTCAGTTATTGGTAGACAGCATCAACGAAGATGGTTATCTCGAAGCGTCGCTGGAAGAAATCGCAGAAGAAATGCCTGTAGAGTTAGAAATTGACGAATTAGAGCTGCAAACTGCACTACGCCACATTCAAAATTTAGACCCCGCTGGCGTGGGTGCACGCAACCTGAGTGAATGCCTGTTATTACAGCTTGCCGTTATTTCACAAGATACACCGCATCTGGCACTCGCAAAATTGGTGGCAAAACAGCACTTACCAGCACTTGGCGCACGCGACTTCACCAAATTGCGCAAGGAATTAGGTTGTGACGAAGCAACCCTTAAACAAGTACAACAACTGATTACTAGCCTGAACCCTCGCCCTGGCAGCGCATTTAGCCTGATTGGTTCTGAGCACTATATTCAGCACGAAGTCATTGTAAAAAAAGTAAAGGGTATTTGGATCGCCAGCCTCAATGATGGCGTGATTCCTAAGCTGAAAATTAATCAGCTGTATGCAAGTATTCTAAAACGCAATCGCGACAGTTCTAGCCAGTACCTGCAAAGTCAAATGCAGGAAGCAAAATGGATGATCAAAAACATTCAGCAACGCTTCTCCACCATTTTGCGCGTCTCACAAGCCATCGTTGATCGTCAACGTAACTTCCTTGAATACGGTGAAGTCGCCATGCGGCCACTAGTATTACGCGAAATTGCAGATGAATTGGATTTGCATGAATCAACCATCTCGCGCGTGACCACCAATAAATACATGCTCACGCCACGTGGTATCTTTGAACTGAAATATTTCTTTGGTAGCTCGGTATCCACTGACAGTGGCGGGACCTGTTCTGCAACGGCGATTCGTGCGCTGATCAAGCAACTGGTCGATCAAGAGAACCCTAAAAAGCCTTATTCGGACAACCAAATCACCGACCTACTGGCTAAACAAGGCATCGTGGTGGCTCGCCGCACCATTGCTAAATATCGCGAATCGCTCAACATTGCGCCGGCCAGCTTGAGGAAGTCGCTGTAAGTTATTGCACTACTGTAGCACCAAATTGTGCGCGAAAATGTAACAAAATATTTCTTTAATTAATTCGTAAATTTGGCTGGTACAGACACTTATTTAAGTAGTAAACTGAAATTGTTCTGAAAGTTTTGAAGTGCTGAAGATTTTCATACGTTGCAGATTTTTTGAAAGTCGAAGTTTTTCAAACTTAAGGAATATTTCAAAAGGAGCAAGTCATGAATTTACAATTAACTGGTCATCATTTAGAAATTACACCTGCTTTACGCGATTATGTAACAAGCAAATTAGTCAGAATCAGCAATCACTTTGATCATGTCATTGATGTCAAAGTCACCATGAGTGTTGAGAAGCTTGCCCAAAAGGTTGAAGCTACACTACATGTCCCCGGCAACGATTTACATGCCGCCTGCGCTGATGACAATATGTATAGCGCGATTGATATGCTAACCGATAAGCTTGACCGCCAAGTGGTCAAACATAAAGAAAAGAATGGCGACCATCACAAAACAAATGGCGCAGTTAAACACCAAAACATCAACTAATTTTTTAACTTATGGCTCAAATCAACGTAGCTGAGCTATTCAAACAAACCCGTCGTAAGCTCAAATTGAACTGGGTTGCTGGGCTCAACGGCGGGTCTAATACCCTCACTAGCGAAACTGTTACAAAACCATCTTTAGCCCTAATCGGCCATCTCAACTTTGTGCACCCAAACCGGGTACAAGTACTGGGTTGTGCGGAGATGGACTATTTGCGTAGTTTAGATGCTGCAGATGCTGCACGCTCTATCGCCAATTTATATTCAACTGACTTAGCAGCAGTTATTGTGGCGAATGGCGAAAAAGTGCCTGATACACTAGTCGCCGCGGCAGATAGCCACACCACACCACTCTTTACCTCAACTTTGCGCAGCCCGGAGTTGATGGATATCTTAAGTCATTATTTAGCACAAGCCGTTGCGGAGTCTGTAAGCCTGCATGGCGTTTTCATGGAAGTACAAGGTTTTGGTGCGTTGATTAAAGGTGATGCCGCCATTGGTAAAAGTGAACTGGCATTAGAGCTTATTTCACGTGGCCATCGTTTGATTGCCGATGACATCGTCGATTTTTTCCGTATCTCACCTGAGCGCATTGAAGGTCGCTGCCCGGCATTATTACAAGATTTTCTAGAAGTACGCGGGCTCGGTATCTTAAACATTCGTGAGCTATTTGGTGACAACTCTGTCAAACCAACCAAACCACTGGATCTTATTATTCAGCTTGAGATGGCGGATAAACAAGCGCCAGAATTACTAGATAGACTCAGTGTCAAAACACAACATGAAGAAGTATTAGGCGTAAAAATACCGAAAGTACATATTCCGATTGCTGCGGGTCGCAATATCGCTGTATTGGTAGAAGTTGCTATCCGTAACCACATGCTATTATTGCGAGGTGTGAATTCAACCAAACAATTTACCCAGCGCCAAATGCGCGAGATGAAAAAATCCAGATAGATCATAAATCTAATGGACATTTGAATCCAATAACCCTTTAATACCGTTATGAAACAATTAATTATCGTGACAGGCCTCTCAGGGTCAGGCAAAAGTATTGCGCTACGAGCACTTGAAGATAGCGGCTATTACTGTATCGACAATTTGCCCGCCACCATGTTGCCGCAAATATCAGAACATTTGCACCATACCAATCACGAACGTGTAGCCATCAGTATCGATAGCCGCAGTGCAGCAATTGAAACGCTACCAACGCACATCCAGCAACTCAAATCACAAAACGTCTCCACACAAGTACTATTTCTAGAATCTAATGTCGAAACACTGGTAAAGCGATTCAGCGAAACGCGGCGTAAACATCCGTTAAGTAAAGATAACACTACGCTTGCTGAAAGTATTGCCCACGAGCGTGAGTTATTAGGCAATTTGGGCAGTTTAGGCCACGTCATCGACACGAGCTACCTAAGTGCCAATACATTACGCGGCTGGGTAAAAGAGGTTGTGTCATCTGAGCACGCCGGGCTGACGCTTTTATTCACATCGTTTGGCTTTAAGCACGGTATTCCACTGGATGCAGATTTTGTATTTGATGTACGCTGCCTACCCAACCCGCATTACGACCCTAACCTACGTGAATTCACAGGCCGCGACGCCAAGGTACAGTCATTTCTGGAAGACCATACTAGCGTACATGATATGCTGCAGGATATTCGCACCTACATAGAAAAATGGCTACCATGCTTTGTGACAGATAACCGCAGTTACTTGACGGTTGCGATTGGTTGCACCGGTGGGCAACATCGTTCAGTATATTTTGTAGAAAAATTGAGCCAGTACTTTACGACACAGCAAAAGGTACTCACTCGGCACCGGGAATTGAAATAACATTAAATTGAAATAACATTAATAATTTTTAGATGTCTTTTAGCTTTTAAGAGTTGAGAAAATAATGATCGGCATTTTAATTATCGCGCACGGCAGTTTAGGCGAAAGCCTGATGGAATGTGCAAAGCATGTCATGGGAAAAGATCCGCAGCAATTAGCGTTTCTTGCAGTCAACAATAACGACGATCTGAACAGTGTATTGCCAAAAGCACAGGCGTTGGTTGCTCAGCTGAACAGCGGTCAAGGTGTATTGGTGCTATCAGACATGTATGGTGCCACGCCTTGTAATACCGTGGGTAAATTATTACAACCGGGCATTGTAGAAGGCGTCGCTGGCGTGAATCTACCCATGCTAGTCCGCACCATGAACTATCGAGATGAACCATTGCTGACACTGGTTGAAAAAGCCGTAAGTGGTGGCCGCGAGGGTGTTGTGCATTTCAACCGAGAAAACTGTGATCGATATGACCAAAGTAAGCCAATATAACAAAGTAAACCAATATGATTAGCAAAGAATTAGAGATTATTAATAAACTGGGCTTGCATGCTAGAGCCTCAACCAAACTCACACAAACGGCCAGCAAGTTTGCCAGTGATATTTGGGTGGAACGCAATGGTCGCCGCGTGAATGCAAAAAGCATTATGGGTGTCATGATGCTAGCTGCTGCAAAAGGCTCATTTGTAAAATTAGAGGCGAATGGTGACGATGAGAGTCCTGCCATAGAGGCACTCACTGCATTGATTGAAGATTATTTTGGTGAAGGTGAATGATTCAAATGAGCATGCAACATGACTAGTTTCAGCATCCATGGTGTAGGTGTTTCCAGCGGCATTGCCATTGGTCATGCGCACCTTGTATCTAATGCATTACTAGAGGTGGTGCATTACCAATTACCCAAGCATTTGATTGATAATGAAATAGATAGATTTAACAACGCAATCGCTACCGTTAAGCGGGATTTAGAGCAAATTCGCAACAGTTTACGCAACAATGCCCCTGCGGAATTAAGTGCGTTTATCGGTACGCACTTAATGATGTTGGCTGACAGATCTTTGTCTGAAATTCCGCGAGACATCATTAGAAATGAACAATGTAACGCCGAATGGGCCATTAAACTGCAAATGGACGACATTGTTGAACAATTCGAGCAGATTGAAGACGAGTATCTACGCGAACGTAAACAAGATGTAGTGCAAGTGGTTGAACGTGTCATTAAAGTATTACTTGGTCACCCCAGCCAATTAAAAACACAACAGCAAACGAGCGCCATACATCAAGAGCGTAAGCTAATTTTAGTAGCGCACGACATCTCACCCGCCGATGCGATTCAATTCAAACAACATCAATTCGCTGCATTTATTACCGATGTAGGCGGCGTCACCTCGCATACGGCAATTCTGGCGCGCAGCCTGAATATCCCTTCGAT
The DNA here is from genome assembly GCA_035459705.1 of Methylotenera sp. Taxonomy (GTDB): domain Bacteria; phylum Pseudomonadota; class Gammaproteobacteria; order Burkholderiales; family Methylophilaceae; genus Methylotenera. Next base: position 5,383 of record DATHXI010000050.1, read on the forward strand.
TGTGGCTTTACAGAAAGCGCGCGACCTCATCAACGATGGTGAACTGATTATTGTCGATGGCAATCAGGGCGTAGTGATCGTTAATCCCGACAAGAGTATCTTGACCGAGTACAAACTACGGCAAGAGCAATGGGAATTAGAACAACAAAAATTACAACGCATCAAATTCACCAAAGCCGTCACTATTGATGGTGCAGATATTGAGCTATTTGCCAACATTGAGGTACCGGAAGATGTAGCAGCAGTGAAAGCCTCTGGCGCAACTGGCATTGGCCTCTACCGTACTGAATTCCTGTTCATGAATAGGCGTGAAATGCCTGATGAAGAAGAACAGTTTATCGCCTACAAAACAGTCGCCGAGGATATGAAAGGTGCTGTGGTCACGATACGTACCTTGGATTTGGGTGCAGACAAACAGATGAACCCTGATGGTATCGTGAATTGTGCAAACCCAGCCTTGGGCCTGCGCGCTGTTCGCTTATGCCTATCAGAACCACAGATATTCAACACACAATTACGCGCCCTGCTACGTGCATCACATTACGGTAATGTAAAAATATTGATACCGATGCTCTCTACATTGGCTGAGCTACGTCAAACCAAGCTACTACTGGAACGGGCCAAGCTCAGCCTGCGCAACCAGAATATTCCATTTAATGAGAATATTGAACTAGGTGGCATGATAGAGATACCGGCAGCGGCTATTAATGCTGAAGCATTTGCTAAAGAATTGGATTTCTTATCAATCGGTACCAACGATTTGATTCAATATACCTTAGCGATAGATCGCACCGATGACGCGGTGGCACACTTATATAACCCCTTGCATCCATCCGTATTGAAACTGATCTCCATGACCATCAAAGCCGGAAAAAAGTTGGGAAAATCTGTATCAGTATGTGGCGAAATGGCTGGCGATGCCAAACTCACCAAACTATTGATTGGCATGGGATTGCGACAGCTTTCCATGCATCCGTCTCATGTACTTAGCGTAAAACAACAAATTCTACACAGTGAATTGAGTAAGGTCAGCGCCAATGCCCGCAAAGTACTTGGGCATACGGACCTGGAGAAAATTGAACCTTTAGTTGCTAAATTTTATCTTCATTAAAGGAGTCACAATGACTAATGACGCCACATCCCCCAATAACACATCGCCAAGCAACGATGATAAGAATATCGCCACCATCACGCACTTAGGCGGTACTGTATTTTCCTTCATTCCCGCGCTTATTGTGTGGATACTGAAAAAAGACGACAGCCCTTACATTGCTGAGCAGGCGAAAGAAGCGCTTAACTTTCAGATTACCGTGTTGTTGGCTTACTTTGTAGCTTGGATATTAGTCTGGATCTTGATCGGTTTCGCTTTCTTGGGAATTATTTGGCTCGCTAATATTGTTTTATGTATAGTCGCCGCCATCTCTACCAGTAAAGGCGAAACTTATCGCTACCCATTCACTCTACGTTTGATCAACTAGTGACTTACAGTTAAATAACGAGAAAGATTTATCGCAGTGACTACCAACTCTTTACAAAACAACCCGCTTTTACATTTTTCTGGCTTACCTAAGTTTGAAGAAGTCAAAGCCGAACATGTATCACCAGCTATTGAACACTTGCTTAGCGAAGCGAGAGCCACGATAAAGACGCTTATTGCCAGTGAAGATGCGGTTAGCTGGGATAACTTCGCAGCTAAACTTGAAGACATGGAAGAGAAGATTTCACGCGCATGGTCACAAGTCGGCCATATGAATGCGGTGGTGAATAGCCCAGAATTACGTGAAGCTTATAACGACAACTTATCTAAACTCACCGATTTTTATGCAGACTTAGGGCAAGATGAACGTCTGTACGCCAAGTTCCGCGCTTTACGTGCTAGCAGTCAATTTGACTCGCTCACCAGCTCACAGAAAAAAATTGTAGAGAATGAACTGCGCGATTTCCGTTTAGGCGGTGCTGAATTACCAGCAGATCAAAAAGTACGCTTCAAAGCCATTCAGGAAGAGCTGTCTAAACTGTCTGCCAAGTTTGAAGAGAACGTGTTGGATAACACCAATGATTATGCGCTGTATGTAGAAGATGCAAGCACATTAACTGGCATTCCAGAAGATGTGTTGCAAACTGCTGCTGAAGCGGCAAAAGCCGATAAATTAGCAGCGAGCGCTGGTAACGAAAATACAAGTTCTGGCTGGAAATTTACCCTGCACTTCCCTTCATATTTACCTGTGTTGCAGTACGCAGAAAATCGTAACTTACGTGAAACGCTTTACCGTGCTTACGCTACGCGCGCCTCTGAAGTCGGCAAACCTGAATGGGACAATACGCCCATCATTTCGCAAATTCTAAAACTGCGCCTAGAAGCAGCAAAGTTACTCGGTTTTGCCAATTATGCCGAGCTTTCAGTCGCTACAAAAATGGCAGAGTCTGCCAGCCAAGTGAACGACTTTTTGCATGATTTAGCTGAAAAGGCCAAGCCGTTTGCATTCAAAGACAAATTAGAACTTGAAGAATATGCAGCCAAACTCGGTATCACCGACATGCAAGCTTGGGACGTAGCCTATGCCTCAGAAAAACTGCGTGAAGATAAATATGCGTTCTCTGACCTTGAAGTGAAACAATACTTCCCGGAAACCAAAGTTCTTGCCGGTTTATTCAAAGTGGTTGAAACCATATTTGGCGTGCATGTGAATAAATCCCAAGCCTCAGTCTGGCACGAAGATGCGAGTTTTTACGATATCAAAGACCATGCCGGTAAATTGATTGGACAGTTCTATCTAGATTTATACGCCCGTAACAACAAACGCGGTGGCGCCTGGATGGATGAAGCCATTACCCGCCGCAAAGTAGGTGGCAAGCTCACCACTCCGGTCGCATTTCTAACCTGTAACTTCTCCGCGCCGGTTGGCGGCAAGCCAGCATTGTTTACGCATGATGAAGTACTCACCATGTTCCATGAGTTTGGGCACGGTTTGCACCACATGCTCACGCAGGTAGACGACTACGGCGTATCCGGCATCAAAGGTGTGGAATGGGATGCCGTAGAATTACCAAGCCAGTTCATGGAAAACTTCTGTTGGGAATGGGATGTGCTGCGCCATATGACCGCTCATGTTGATACCGGAGAACAATTACCGCGTGCTCTGTTCGATAAAATGGTGGCTGCTAAAAACTTCCAGGCTGGCATGCAAACCGTACGCCAAATCGAATTCTCCCTATTCGATATTCGCTTACATAGCGAGTTCGACCCACATGGCAACCAAACCGCATTAGACCTGATTGAATCTGTGCGCGATGAAGTTGCCGTGGTACGCCCACCGAAATGGAATCGCTTCCCGAATAATTTCACCCATATCTTCTCCGGCGGCTACGCTGCAGGTTACTACAGCTACAAATGGGCTGAAGTACTATCGGCTGATGCTTACAGCATGTTTGAAGAAGACGGTGTGTTATCAAGGGAAACTGGGCAACGCTACTGGCAAGAGATTTTGGCACAAGGTGGTTCACGCTCCGCCTTGGAATCATTCACTGCTTTCCGTGGCCGTGAACCTAACATTGACGCGCTACTTCGTCATAATGGCATGAGCGTATAAGAAATTGAAACTTGCTACCTGGAACGTCAACTCTTTAAATGTCAGGCTGCCACATGTACTGGATTGGCTACGCGACAACCAGCCAGATGTGTTATGCATACAAGAAACCAAACAGGAAGACAGTAAGTTTCCATATGAAGCATTGAAAGAAGCAGGTTACGAAGCGATTCATACCGGACAAAAAACCTACAATGGCGTGGCGATTCTAAGTCGCCATCCACTGAATAACGTACAACGTAATATCCCCAATTTTGACGACGACCAGCAACGTATTATTGCTGCAAACATTAACGATATACGCATAATTTGCGCTTATATTCCTAATGGCCAGGCCGTTGATTCTGACAAATATCACTACAAGCTGCGCTGGATTAATGCTTTAAACGAATGGCTTAAAACCGAGTTAATAACTCACCCCAAACTGTTGCTGCTTGGCGACTACAATATTGCCCCAGAAGACCGTGATTGCCACGATCCTGCCGCTTGGCTAGGTCAAGTATTAGTGAGTCCACCTGAGCGCGAAGCCTTTCAAAAATTACTGGAGCTGGGTTTGCACGATAGCTTTAGATTGTTCGAACAGCCTGAAAAGAGCTTTAGCTGGTGGGATTATCGTATGATGGGATTCAGACGCAATTTTGGCATGCGTATTGACCACATTCTAGTCAGCGAGGCACTTAAAGCCTCTTGTAAGACCGCGCTTATTGATAAAACGCCACGTAAGTTAGAGCGCCCCTCTGATCACACGCCAGTGATTTTAGAGCTCCTATAAACGCTATTTTATTTTAATACCAAGCTGTTTAAGTTTACGATACAGATGCGTGCGTTCTAGGCCCGCAATCTCCGCAAGTTTACTCATATTCCCTGTTGTACCTTTCATGTGATGCGCAAAATAAAGTCGCTCAAAATCATCTCGCGCTTCGCGCAATGGTTGATTTAGATTAGCCTGGCCGGTATGTACAGACTTCTGCGCAATTACCTGCTCAGACTTATCTGTTACAACTGCATTTTGAGAGGACGCATCATCGAACTGATGTAAAACGCGCTCCACATCCGCCAAGTTGATTTTTTCACCTAAACTGGTTTGTATCAAATTACGAATAACAGCATCTAGCTGTGCCAAATTACCTGGCCAATCTGCATTACGCAAACCATTTAACGCAGCTATATCAAATTCACGATATGGGATATCAGCTAACTCAAACTGGAGATTCGCGATAGCGACAGCAAGGTCCGGAATATCTTCTTTATGTTCATCCAATGCCGGTACTCGCAGTGAGACTGCCGACAGAATTTGCAAAAGATTGTGATCAAACAAACCTTCTGCCTGCAGCTTTGGCAAGTTCTCACTCGTACCGCAAATCACGCGCACATTGTATTTATCCGACTTCGTAATCAGTAACAATAAGCCTTTTTGCTCAGTTTTGTTGAGTTCTGCGACCTCAGGAACATACAATACGCCATCACGTATCGGCTCTAGAATATCCAACGGCGCATTCACCAGTTGGTTCAATTCCATCAACTGCAACCACGGCGTATCAGCCTCTTGTAAAAAACGTGCGCATAATTCTGCGCCACACCCTTTTGGCCCAATCAACAATACCGGCGTGGTGCTCGCCGCAAGCTTATCTAACCTATCCTTAAGTGCTGTAACAATCGGACTCTTGCCCAAATTGGTCAAACTCATCTCTGACTTGGGTAGTTGTTCACTATGCTTTAAAGCTGCACCGACCGTCTTCAGCAGTTTTTGTAGTGCAATCGGTTTTTCCAGGAAATCAAACGCACCTATACGCGTGGCCTCGACAGCGGTATCAATGGTGCCATGACCAGACATCATGACCACAGGCATCGTCAATAAGCCGCTGTTGCCCCATTCTTTAAGCAAACTGATGCCATCACAATCTGGCATCCAGATATCCAGTAACACAATGTCCGGACGCTCATGCAGGCGCACCGCACGGGCAGCTGCTGCGTTTTCAGCGAGTTGGACGTGATAGCCTTCGTCTTGCAAAATATCACGCAAGAGTTCGCGTATGCCTATTTCGTCGTCTACTACTAATATACGTTTTGTTGCCATGCTATTTATCTTCTAGTGTTTTTTCGCTATTTGGTTTTAAGGATGTTTTACTAGTTTTATATACATCTAATACAAGCGGGATGCTAATCGTCACAAGCGCGCCAGTACTCTTTGCGTTCTCAATTTTGATATTGCCTTTGTGCTCCTCAATAATCTTTTTAACGATTGCCAGACCCAAGCCAGTACCATGTGGCTTAGTCGTCATATATGGCTCAAATGCATGCGCAATCATTTCTGCCGGAAAACCTGCACCATTATCTTCTACCGTTAACACCAGCATATCTTTCATGGCCTCTGTCTTCACAACAATCACCGGAGCGGCGTGAGTAGCAAGGGCGTCCTGTGCATTTTGCAATAGATTATGCAGCACTTGACGGAGCATGGTGCTATCACCCTTGATGGTACAAGCCTGCTTTTCTAGTAACAACTTTATCTTGATACCTGGCAAATCGTAGAGCGACATCACATCACGAATCAGAAAATTCAGGTCTAAGTTTTCCAAATTCGGTGCTGGCGATCTCGCATATTCACTGAATTCATTCACCATGGTTTTCATGGCATCTACCTGATTCACAATAGTTTCAGTGGAGCGTCTTAAAATTTCTGCATCAGCGTCATCTAATTTATTGAGTAATTTATGCGCCATACGCTCGGCAGACAACTGAATTGGCGTCAATGGGTTCTTAATCTCATGCGCAAGCCTTCTCGCTACTTCACCCCAGGCTGCGTCGCGCTGCGCTTGCACCATCGTTGTCGCATCATCAAATACTGCCACATAACCGCCATCTGGCAATCGTGTACCGCGTAACGTTAAAATCTGCTTCCCTTGCGCACTCGCCAACTCAATTTGAATCTGTGCATCATCTTTCTGGCCATCTTTTTGTAGGCCATCTTGCTGGGTACTCATTGCAATCGTCTGCAGAAAACTCTCTAGTCGCGTCTGTTTAGAGATAATTTTATCCAAAGTAAAACCCACATAGCTTTCCAATTTCACACCCAGTATATTAGAAGCTGCTTGGTTAAAAGTGCGCAATTCCCCGCGTTCATTCAATGCCAACACACCAGATGACAAATGCGCCAGTATGGTTTCTAAATAACCACGCGCCGCCTCAACACGCGCACGGTTTCTATCCGCCGCTTTAGTTGCATCACCTAACTGCTGCGTCATACTATTAAACGATTGTACTAATACGCCTAATTCGTCCTTACCATGCGCTGGCAACATGGTGCTGTAATCGCCGCTGGCAATCGCTTTGGTCCCTTCCGCCAGTACAGTAAGTGGTGCCGACAATCTACGGCTCAACACAAAGGCAATCGCTACTGCAGTGAGCATCGCCAACATCATGACCAGGGTCAAGGTAAGTGCAAATACCTCTCGTAGTGACGCTCGACTATAGGAAAGCTGTTGATAGTCCTGGTAGACGTCTTGCACGGCCTCGGCAGTAGTAGCTAGTGACTTTGGCACCGGTTGTAGTAACTGCAAAATACGCGTTTCACCCGATAGATTTTGCGTGGTGATTGGTACCAACACGCGCAAATACAAACCTTTATGGTCTATCGGTTCAATGTTGCCATAGATACGTTGCCGCGCTTGCCTTAGCTGCGTCACGCTTGGTAACTCGGGTAAAAAACTGCTCGAGTCACTGCTGGATACGGCTAAAATTCTGCCCTGCACGGTAAATAAGGTCGCGTCCTGTATACCACTCTTTTCGCGCAAATCATTGAGTACTGTGAAGTGTGTGTCTGCCGGTTGAAAAGCTAAGCTGGTCGCCATGCTTTCACCTTTTTCTTTCACATCGGCCAGCATAATATCCAGTGCTGTTCGCCCTAGATTGAGACCACCTTCCAACGCGGACTCTACTTTTACGTTAAACCAGGACTCAATAGATCGCGTTAAAAAGTTCACCGACACTAGGTATACGATTAAGCCCGGAATAATCGCCATCAACGCAAATGTAGCAAGCAAACGTAACGTGAAACGACTGCCCATCACACGCTGACGGATTTTTCGGTAGAGCCCAAAAAGCTGGACACCGATCAATACGATCAGCAATACCGCCAAGGCGATATTCAGTGCCACCAGTAAAGTGTAATGCTCCCCTGATGCCGCAGTATTCGCACTGGCATTTGATAGTAAATATAGTAAAAGTGCGCCTAGTGCGGCGCTCATGAATACGATGTATTTCATTTGAACAAGTTAGGTGTCCACTCAAAACGTTGCGAAATCATTTTCCAGTCATCTGAGCTGATGGCATCCACCTGTAAAGCCTTGGGTAGCTTCGTATGATCTAAGCGCATCAGCAAGGCAGCGTTATAAGGTTCGCCTTTGACTACATCAGTCTTTAATAACACTTTTAGATCGCGAATTTTGGACAGGTCTTCAACAGCCTCATTCAAGGTAGCAAACGTTTTTTGCTGCTCGTCGCGAATTAACAAATATTGTCTAGAAAGTGCATGATAGTTCAAGCTGATACGGTGCGTGACTGTGACGATCTCATCATCGAACCAATATTTTTGCGGTGTGACTAATTGAAATTCAACAAGAAAGTTGAGCTCGAAACCCTTGATGATCGCTTGCTCCATCTCATCATTGAATTTAATATCAACATCTGCATTGAGTACATAGCCATCCTCAATCGATACTAATTCAGCGCTTTTAATATGCAAACTGTTCAAATCAGCTACGCTATTTGTATTGATATTGGTGTTGTTTGCTATCGCATTTGTAGCAACCAACATAAACACACAAACAAATAATAGTTGTTTAATTTTTTTGCAATAATGCATAAAAGAAGCCGTCATGTGCAGTGGAGGGTACTAGCTGGCCATTCATGTGCGTGATGCTTTGCGACAAATGGTTTGATGGTAACTCAAATGGTATTTGTGTTGCATCAGTATTTTGTTGTAAGAATTTATCCACTTGCCCTTGATTTTCTTCATAAAAAACGGAACACGTTACATAAAGTAATTTACCACCCTTTGCCAACATCTGCCATAAACTCGGCAAGATTTTAGCTTGCTGTGCTACAAAAGAGGCGATATCTACCTCCCTACGCAACCATTTGATATCGACATGTCGGCGCACAATGCCGGATGCTGTGCATGGCACGTCTGCCAAGATTCTATCAAACGGCTTGCCATCATACCAATCCGATGATGACGCATCACCTACCAGTAGATTTGCCTGTAAACTAAGCCTTGTTAGATTGCTCTGCACGCGCTGCAAACGTAATTCATCATTATCCAGCGCGGTCATCTGCACGTCGGCCAACTCTAGAATATGTCCAGTCTTACCGCCAGGTGCACAACAGGCATCTAAAACTTTCATATTGCTTTGAGAATCAAGTAAATGTGCTGCCAACTGTGCGCCATAATCCTGCACAGACACCACACCATCTGCAAACCCAGGTATCTTCTCTACTGGTACCGGCTTAGTAAGCACAATCGCCTGCTCGCCCAAAATCGTCGCTTCAATATCCTGGCGAGCTAACAATTGCAGATATTCTTCTATGCTAATTTTTTTTGTATTTACACGCAAAGTCATGGGCGGATGTTGATTACCCGTCTCCAATATACCTTGCCAATGCGTTGGATATTGAGTTCTAAGCTTATTTATCCACCATTGCGGGTAAGAGAAAGTTGCTACTTCATTCGTTTTTAGTTTAGTTGCAAGCTGGTCTTTTTGTCGTAAAAAGTTACGCAGGATTGCATTCACCAGACCCTTTGCCCAACTTTTGGGCGCTGGTCTTTTAAGCTGGCTTACGGCATGCACCGCTTGATTCACCACAGTGAAAGCATCTGCTTTGTCATGCAGCAATTGGTAAATTGCGACCAACAATAGCGCATGAATGCGCTCGTCCGTCAGAGGCTTTTCTAATAATTGCGTTAGATAAGCATCAATTTCGCCGTAAAAACGCAAGGTGCCATAACTTAAATCCGCCGCTGCGCCTTTTTGTTGCGGAGTAGCCGCTGGGAATAATGATAACGCCGCGGGTAGCGACAATGTCAGGTTACGACCTGCAAATACCTGGTGTACTGAATCGGCAGCGATGAGTTGGGAGATATACAAAGAAAACTTTCAGTCTTGAGATTGACTGGATTTTACTTGATATGTGGCTTGTCGGGGACTTGACTTGTAAACAGTCAAATTCAGGTGGATTTCAGTCCCCGGCTACATGATATTAGCTAATTTTTTAGTGTTACAAGTTTTACTCAGGTTAGTAACTATTTGCCATCGCCATCAACCGCGCCACTCGCTCTTCAGTCTGCGGATGCGTACTAAACAAACCTCTCAAACCACCGCCTGATAGAGGATTGATAATCATCATCTGCCCAGTCTCAGGGTGCGCTTCTGCGGTTTCGTTTGGAATTTGATGTGCATAGTTATGAATTTTCTCTAAGGCACTCGCCAATGCTTTGGGATCACGGCAAATTTCCGCACCAGCTTTATCTGCCTCAAACTCACGTGCACGTGAAATCGCCATCTGTATCAACATCGCTGCAATTGGCGCCAATACCATAATCAAAATCGCTACTGCCGGATGCACATTACGGTCGCGTCCACCACCCAACAACATACCAAAGCTACCAATCGATGAGATTGCACCGGCAAGAGTAGCGGATATAGTAGAAATCAAGGTATCACGATGCTTGACGTGCGCCAGTTCATGCGCCATCACACCGCGTAATTCACGCTCACTTAAAATGCGCATAATGCCCGTGGTTGCCGCAACTGCAGCGTGTTCTGGGTTACGGCCAGTAGCGAACGCATTCGGCTGAGCCTCGTCCATAATGTAAACCTTAGGCATCGGCAACTCTGCGTTTTGCGCGAGTTCTTTTACCATATTGTAGTAATTACGGAATTGCATATTGTCTGCTGTAATTTCTTGTGCACCATACATTTTTAGCACGGCTTTGTCTGAGAACCAATAAGCGTAAACATTCATACCCGCTGCAATTAACAATGCAATCATCATGCCGCCTGCACCGCCCAATGCCGCGCCGACCGCACCAAACAAGGCGACGATACCCGCCATCAAAATACTTGTTTTTAACCAATTACCTAACAATTTGTTCTCCTAAGTTTGTCACGTTCTGACTATGTGTAAGATGGTAGCGAACGCTAAAAATTCAAGTTGCCATGATGTAAATTACATAGCGTTGTAAATTATGCAGCCTTGAACGTATCGCCAACTTTTAGATTGTGCCCTTGTACAAAAGCCTGTGCGTTAAGGCGTTTGCCACCCGGGGCTTGTAGCTCGGTGATGTGTAATAAACCATCACCACAGCCTACCAACACACCATCATGCAGGCTGACAACCTCACCTGCCTTAGCTTTACCAGCTTTTGCCGTTGCCATCCAAATCCGGCAAACCTCGCCTTTCAGCATGCTTTGTGCAACCGGGAAAGGATTGAAAGCCCGCACTTGGCGGGAAATTTCAACTGCACTTTTCTGCCAATCAATCGCCGCTTCAGACTTTTCAAGCTTATGTGCGTAAGTCACTAAGGACTCATCTTGCGGCGTCGCTAGCAATATGCCCTCTGCCTCTAAGGTCGCCATCGCAGCAACCATTAGTTTCGCACCCGTCGCGCTCAATGCATCGTGCAGACTTTGCGTCGTATCGGTATCCGTGATCTGCACTACGCCCTTGCTTACCATTGCACCCGCATCTAAAGCTGGTACGACTTCCATAATCGTCACACCAGTTTCCCTATCCCCTGCCAACAGTGAGCGATGAATCGGCGCCGCACCACGCCAGCGCGGCAATAAGGATGCATGAATGTTATAACAGCCGAAACGCGGCATATGTAAAATAGTTGTCGGTATAATAAGCCCGTAAGCCGCCACTATCATGACATCGGCATTCACTTCGGCAATACGCTCCTGAGCTGCGCTATCTTTTAAGGTTTCTGGCTGAAACACGCTGAGCTGATGTTGTTCTGCCAGCACTTTGACCGGGCTAGCCTTAAGCTT
>DATHXI010000051.1:0-105500 GCA_035459705.1 Methylotenera sp.
CACTAAGGCAATTAAAGCAGCGTTGTTAGTATCAATGCTTGGGTTTGTAGGATTGACTTTATCTACACAAGCGAGCGCTGCTTGTAATCTGGTATCAACAAAAGACGGTAGCCCACTAGGTATTAAAGCAGCAGAAACTGATACGCCACAAGCAAAAGAGTTTCTCGAGACTTGTAACAATCCGTATACAAAAGCATTTGCAAAAGATGCAGAAGCTGCAAAAGCAGGTAAAAAGAAATTTGGTTATTACTCATGTACCCAATGTCACGGTCCAAATGGCGGCGGCCAAGTGGGTCCAGCCATTACTGATAGTACATGGCAATATTCTAAACATGTAACAGACAAAGGTATCTTTGAAACGATTGCTGGCGGTAGTAACGGCGGCATGTTTGCATGGCACCAACAGTTGGGTAATCCTGAAAACTTGAATACCGATGACATTTTGAAAATCGTTGGTTGGTTGCGTACTCAATATAAAGGTGGTGGCGACACTCCTTGGATGAAGTAAGCTAAAAGTTTAACTAAACTGTAATAACTTAAACGGCTACTGTATAATTGCGGTAGCCGTTTTTTATGGTACTAAATTTTAAGTCAAGAAAAACTTCAAGGTATGGAGAAGCATGATGAGTAAAATGAAATTAGCCCTAGTGGTGTTAGCGATATCATTTGGTTTAGGGGCATGTGGTAAAGGTGATTCAAGCGCAACAGGCACTAGTGGGTCATCAGCTGGTGGAAAAATGATAGATTTTGTGACTACACAAGATGGTAAGCCATTAGTGATTGATCCAGCACTATTCGATACGCCAGCGGCTAAAGAATTCATGACTACAGGTAAAAATCCATACATTGGCAATGCAGAAGCGATTGCTAAAGGTAAAAAAGTATTTCAGTTGTATTCATGTACACAATGTCACGGTCCAGAAGCTAAAGGTCAAGTCGGCCCTGGCTTAGTAGGCCCAGACTACAAATATCCTAAAGATATTACAAATAAGGGTATGTTTGAAACAGTATGGCACGGTACCAATGGTGGCATGGGTGCTAAAGGTGTTGGTTTAATGGATCCTAATGATCCTAAAAATGGTATTACCCCTGATGAACTGTTAAAAATCATTGCTTGGGTGCGTAGCATGAGTAACGTTACAGGTAACGAGTAAGTATTTGCATCACTCTAAAACGCGCTTGCTGAACATCAGCAGGCGCGTTTTTATTTTAAGATAATGGTATAAGTGTTAGGTAGGATGGTAATTGTGGATAAAAATGAACAAAACGGTTTGCATCATGTAGTCATCGTTGGTGGCGGTGCCGGTGGCTTAGAGTTGGCGACTAAACTGGGTGACTCATTAGGTCGCAAGGGTAAGGCAATGATTACCTTAATCGACAAGTCAAAAACCCATGTGTGGAAGCCATTACTGCATGAAATTGCAGCGGGTAGTATGAATCCAGAGAGGCATGAGCTAGATTACCTCGCGCAGGCGCATTGGCATCATTTTAAGTTTCGCTTAGGTAGCATGGATAGTTTGGATAGAGCGAAGCGAGAGATCTCGATATCGCCAAACTATGATGAAGATGGTATTGAGGTCATCCCGCGCCGTACTTTCCAATATGACACTTTGATTATTGCCGTAGGAAGTACGACCAATGATTTTGGTATTAAAGGTGCACGTGAGCATTCAATTGCGCTTGATACACAAGATCAGGCTGAGAAGTTTCATCGACGCTTACATAACGCTTTATTACGTGCGCAGACACAAGTTGAACCAGTACAGGCTGGTCAATTAGAAGTGGTAATTGTTGGCGCTGGGGCAACAGGCGTAGAGCTATCAGCGGAGTTACATAATACGACGCGTGAGTTAGCTGCTTATGGATTAGATAAGATTGATGCTGACCGTGATATTAAAATCTCTTTAATTGAGGCGAGTGAGCGTGTGTTACCAGCGCTACCTCTTAAGCTTTCCGGTTCAGTTGAGTTGGAACTTAGAAAGCTAGGCGTTCATTTATACATGGGTGAGCGTGTGACTGAAGTAACCGATAAGGGTGTTTACACACACAGCGGTCGTTTCATTCCATCAGCGCTAGTGGTTTGGGCTGCGGGTATCAAGGCGCCAGATTTCTTACGTGGAATTGATGGGTTGGAAACTAATCGTATCAATCAACTCGTAGTAAATCGCACACTACAAACCACGTTAGATGAAAACATATTTGCATTCGGTGATTGCGCGGCATGTCCGTGGCCAGGCCATAATGACAACACCGTGCCGCCACGTGCGCAAGCAGCGCATCAGCAGGCCTCTATGATGATTAAAACGGTTAAATCTCGTGTGGCTGGTAAAAAAGAATTACCGGAATATACCTACCGCGATTACGGTTCTTTAGTCAATCTAGGTCGTTATACTACCGTTGGTAATTTGATGGGCGCACTTTCTGGCGGCAGTATGTACATTGAAGGCTTATTTGCGCGAGTGATGTATCAGTCACTCTATAAAATGCATCTAATGACCTTGCATGGCATTTGGCTCGTAGTATTACAAACAATCGCACGTATGATTACAAGACGTACAGAAGCGCATGTTAAGTTACATTAGTTGAAAAAATAGTAATAAAAAAGCCTCGAATCATTTCGAGGCTTTTTTATTGGAGGTACTTCTTATATGTTTGAGTTATATATTCGAGGCTGCTTGAATATGGCTGCGATACAGTCGGTTAATCATACTCATGGAGATGATAACGAATAGTCCAAAAATCACCACAATATAATTGATGTCAAAATCTGCTTTTACCATCAATGTATAGGCGCCGCTTAAAATCAGGATGCCTATATTTTCATTAAAGTTTTGTACTGCAATCGAGTGACCAGCACCGATGAGCAGGTGGCCTCTATGTTGCAGTAATGCGTTAAGGGGCACGACAAAGAAGCCGCTAAGCACACCTATCACAAATAACAATATAGCGGCTACGTGCCATTCTGTAACCCATACCATGGCAATCACCAATGCACCCATAAAGATGCCGGCAGGAAGTACTTTCACTGAGTTCTCTAGTGTAATGTAGCGTGCTGCAATGACTGAGCCTAAGGCGATGCCTAGCGCAACTGTTGCCGTGAGCTGTGTTGCATGATCTAGGCCGAAGCTTAGTGCAACTGCTGCCCATGCAATCACTACCAGCCTTAATGTCGCGCCAGCACCCCAGAATAAGGTGGTGACTGCAAGCGAGACCTGACCTTGTGGGTCGCGCCACAGTGCGATAAATGAACGGTAAAAGTCGCTGATGATAAACAGTGGATTTTTCTTAGGGAGGGTGTGATCTATAGGTAGTTTAGGAATGAACACGTTAAACATCGCAGCGGCCAGATACATGCCGGTAATGGCTATCATAGCGGCCTGTGGGTCGATACTTGCCATTTTGCCGCCGATGATAGCACCTAGAATAATGGCCATCACGGTTGAGCCTTCCATCCAGCCATTGGCACTCACAAGTTTACTTGGCGGTAATAACTCCGTGAGTATGCCGTATTTTGCGGGGGAGTATGCTGCAGCGCCGATGCCTACAATGCCGTAAGCATATAGAGGAGGCATGCCTAATATCATGGCAAGGCCCCCCACAAATTTAATGGCATTTGAGATAAACATCACGCGGCCCTTAGGCAAGGCATCGGCAAATGAGCCTACGAAAGGTGCTAATACGATGTAAGAGATCACGAAGAACTGCAACAATAATGGCTCATGCCAACCTGGGGCATTTAATTGTTGCAGTAAGGCAATAGCGGCAAACAGCAAAGCATTGTCAGCAAGTGCTGACAAAAACTGCGCGGCGAGTAAAGTATAAAACCCTTTACCCATGCCCATTACAATGCTTCAGCAGCAAAATCTGCCAAGCGTGAACGTTCACCACGCAATAATGTGACGTGACCGTTGTGACCCCACCCTTTGAATCTATCAACCACATAAGTGAGTCCTGAACTACCTTCGGTTAGATAAGGCGTATCAATCTGTGCAATGTTGCCTAGGCATACGACTTTGGTGCCTGGACCAGCACGGGTGATCAGTGTTTTCATTTGTTTAGGGGTTAAGTTCTGCGCTTCATCAATAATCAAGAACTTATGCAAGAAGGTACGGCCACGCATGAAGTTAAGCGATTTGACTTTAATGCGGGTGCGAATCAAGTCTTGGGTAGCGGCACGACCCCACTCACCAGCATCCTCATCAGACTTATTGAGCACATCTAGGTTATCTTCAAGTGCACCCATCCAAGGTGCCATTTTTTCTTCTTCAGTACCTGGTAAAAAGCCGATATCTTCACCCACCGGCACCGTGACGCGCGTCATGATGATTTCAGAATAGATTTTTTTATCTAGTACTTGTGTCAATGCAGAGGCCAAAGTGAGCAGGGTTTTACCTGTGCCGGCTTGTCCTAATAGAGTAACAAAATCTATTTCTGGATCCATTAGCAAGTTGAGCGCAAAGTTCTGCTCGCGATTGCGTGCCGTAATACCCCAAACGTTGTGTTTAGGTTGCAAGTGGTCTTTCACCACCTCTAAAACCGCGCTGTTACCTTCTACGCTGCGCACCATGGCATGGAAAGGCTTTTCAAATTCGTAGAAGACGAATTCATTGACAAGAAACGTCTTACATAAAGGTCCGTTGAGACGATAGAACATGCGGCCAGACTCTTGCCAGGACTCCATGGCCTTGCTGTGCTTTTCCCAAAAGTCGGCTGGTAGTTCTTTCATACCGCTATATAAAAGCTCGGTATCTTCTAATACTTTGTCGTTAAAATAGTCTTCAGCGGGCATGCCCATGGCACGTGCTTTAATGCGGATATTGATGTCTTTACTGACCAATACTACATGGCGGTCTGGATGGCTTTTAGTTAATTGAAGCACTACGCCGAGGATTTGGTTATCAGCTTTGCTACCAGCCAGGCCAGGAAGTTCGACATTGACTTGAGCGGTTTGTAAAAACAACCGACCAGTGAGGTGTTTGTTACCGTTGATGGCGAGCGGACAGCCAAGTTCAAGATTTACTAGGTCTGTGCCGACGATTTCTTCTAAATTACGGCTTGCTTGGCGCGCATTACGTGCAACTTCAGTCAAACCTTTTTTATTGTTATCAAGTTCTTCAAGCGTCACCATCGGCAGGTAAATGTCATGTTCTTCAAAGCGAAACAAACTTGAAGGATCATGCATCAACACATTGGTATCTAAGACAAAAAGCTTAGCAAGACTTGACTGTTTTTTCGCCATAAAATAACTCTCTATGAAAGTGGTTGAATAAAATTACAATGATTTAATAAAGTTCAGTACTTCGGTTGCGTGTCCATCCACTTTAACACCGCGCCATTCTTTTACTAAGGTTCCTTTTTTATCGATGATGAATGTGCTGCGTTCAACCCCGCGCACTTGCTTGCCATACATATTCTTCATTTTCATCACGCCAAATTGCGTGCAGGCTAACTCTTCAGTGTCAGCAAGTAACTCAAACGGAAAACTGAATTTGGCTTTAAAGTTCTCGTGGGATTTCAAACTATCACGTGAGATACCAAAAATCTCAGTATCCAGCTGTTGAAAATCAGTATAGGCATCTCTAAATTGCATACCTTGTGTGGTGCAGCCCGGTGTTGAATCTTTAGGGTAAAAGTAGATCACCAGGTTTTTGCCTAAGTAATCCGAAAGTTGAAAAGTCTTACCGCTAGTTGCTGGCAACTGAAAGTCGGGAACAGGTTGATTGAGCATTACAGTATTCATCATCGTTTATATGAGCCTTCCTACATTGTTGATAAAAAGCCTGGTTTAGGCAAGAGGATAAGTCACGAAAATGACAATATTTGTGTTTTGGCAGTGTAATTGACTAGAAGTGCTAGAAAGCGATAACTATTTTATGCGCTAGCTGTCTTGCTTATGTGCTAATTATCTTGCAAGTGCAATGATTTCGGCAGTAATAGGGTGATGATGGTGCCACCGTCATGCCTGGCGTCGAAGCTCAAGCTGCCACCTAATGCATCGCAGACTTTAAAGGCAAAGGGGATGCCAAGGCCAGTGCCAAATCTTTTGGTGGTAGGCGCAGGGCTTATGGTGCTTGGGTCTGGTTTAAACGGCATGCCACAGCCACGATCCAGTAATTTCAAGGTGTAGTCTTTGGGCGATACATCCAGTGTGATTTCTATGCTGCTTGCTTTGCTAGAGGCGTCAACGGCGTTTAACAGCAGGTTATAAATCACCTGCTCTAATAAATGCTGGTCAGTAAAAATGGCATTATGTTTTGACCAAGCCGGCAGTGTGAGCTGGATAGATTTCTCTTTTATTTTTTGCTGCAGTGGTGCCAAGGCGCCTTCTACAATGTCTTTGATGCTTGTGGTACTCGGCTGCGGCTTTAACGGGTGCAGGTACGCCAGTAAAGCACCGGTCCAGCGTTCTAACCTATCTACGGTATTGATGATGCCAACTAAAGACTCGCGCGTGTCAGCATCATGCTCTGGGGCGTCGATGACCTGTGCTGTGGCTCTAATGCTCGCCAAGGGGTTGCGGATATTATGCGCTAGCATTGGCACTAATAAGCCTTGTGCAGCCTGTTTCTCGGTACGCACCAAAGTTTCCTGGCTGACGGCCAGCTTATCCGCCATTTCATTGATGGCTTTTGATACGGCAGTTAATTCCTCGGCCCCTTCTTCAGGTGCCCTGTGAGTAAGGTTACCAGCGCTGATTTCCGTAGTAGCTTTCAATACACCTTCAATAGGTCTAACGATGGCACTTTTTAGGAAGACGCGAGAGAAAATCAGCAGTAATACAGCTAATACCAATGGAATCACCAATAAGATGGTTGATATACGCTTGGTATCTTTCAGTTGCCTGTTAAGTTCGGTTTGTTTTTGACTAAGTAGTGCTTCAGTATGCGCAAGAATTTCTTCGTAACGCTTAAATAAGCCGGTTTCCAAACCGGTATCCAAGGCATGTTTGATGGCTTTTTTGGTAGCATCATTGTTAATACCCTGACTCTGGTCAAACAAGGCCGATGTCTCGTAGACAAACTGTTGGTAGCTTGCATGCAGTTCATTCACAGCCGATTTTTCTTCTGCACCGACAGCGATATTTTGGAGTTGGACGAAATGGGCTTCTACGGAGGTGGTGAAGTTATTATATTCAGTCCGTGCGCCTGCATCATCTAGAAAATAGGCATCGAATAGCTCTTTCATTTGCCGGTATAAATCACCACGCGTTTGTTGAACTTCTTGCACAAGTGAATTGATGCGATTGGATTCTTGACTGGATTTCTCCCACAGATGAATACCGATGGCGCCGGCGGTTGCCGCCAAGATGATAAGCACAATAAAAGCGAGCTCATGAATGAGCAATAAGTCTTTTAAGGATTTATTTTTTTTGATCACGGTTATCTGATCATGTGTGCGTGATTACTGTTCTTCAAGCCTGAACGGAATCGGCACTTTAATTGTGAAGCTGCTGCCACGCAAGGCTTCAGGTGGCGCTGGGAATGGCATGGCTTTATCAACCATTTCGAGTGCTTGTTGATCCAGGCTATCGTAACCGCTATGTTGGATGATTCTTTTTGATTTCAGATTTCCATTGCCATCCAGCGATAACTCTACAATCACCTCGCCTTGCCAGCCGCGCGTTTGGGCAATTCTAGGGTACTTTTTATGTTTACTAATGGTACTCCATAACGTATCGCCATAGCCTTTATGTGCGGTATCAACCTCTACCTGAGTTGGTACTATTAGTTTAGGCACTACAGGCGCTGGTGATGGCGGCGCTTCTGGTTTCGGTGTGACTGCAATCACTTCAGTTTGTTGTGGCGGTGGTGTTACAGGTGATGGTTCTTCTTTAATCACACTAGTTGCTGGCGTAGGCTTAACGATAGGTTTGGGTTCAGTTTTGGGTTTGACTGGTTCAGGCTGAGGTTGTTCAGGCTGCGGCAGAGGTTCAGGTTCTGAGATTGTAGGAGGTTCCGGCTTACTGACCAATGCTACTTCCAGTACCTCGGGTTTTTTTGGCGGATCTATCTTGATGCTTGGTATCCCAACCGCTAGCAAGACGTGTAGGAGTATTGAGCAAATAATTGCCCAAATAAGCCTATTTTCATTGGTGGAGGATTGAGTGATAGCGGTAGTCAAAGAAACAAAAAGTATTTAGATTTATAGTGAATATTTAGATTTAACAAAAAATTATACAACAAGCCTGATAAGTTGTTGAATGACAATTGCTATTGGTTACATACAGCCAATGTGGTGGTTAATTTAAACAATTCCATCAAGCACCTGCACTTGCACCATCGCCCCAGCATCAAGATTACCGACATCATCATTGAGTACGATGAAACAATTGGCCAGCGACATCGAACTTAATATCGCAGAGCCTTGAGCGCCAGTCGGTTTTACCTTCCAGTTACCATCGTTATCAGCAAATAGAATGCCACGTTGAAATTCAGTGCGGCCCGTAAGCTTTTTAATAGGCTCGGTGCATACTACATTGAACATTGGTAAGGGTGCAGGCTGAGGCTGGCCCATGAGCACCAGCATGGCTTCACGTACAAACTGGTAAAAGGTCACCATCACCGCTACAGGGTTGCCAGGCAGACCAAAGTAGTGGGCATTGCTTACCTTGCCATAGGCCAATGGGCGGCCTGGTTTCATGGCGACTTTCCAGAACACGACCTGACCATGCTTGGCCAGCAACAGCTTCATATAGTCGGCTTCACCTACTGAAACACCGCCACTGGTAATGATCACGTCAGCAGAGCTCGCAGCTTTTAACAAGGTTTTTTCAAGTAAATCCGGGTCGTCTGGAATTGCGCCCATATCCATGATTTCAACACCTAAGCGGCTTAGCATGCCAAATAAACTGTAGCGATTGCTGTCATAGACTTGGCCGGTTTGTAGTGGCTGACCAACGCTGGCTAACTCATCTCCCGTTGAAAAGAATGCGACTTTGAGCTTACGATAGACACTGACTTCAGCGATACCTAAGGAAGCAATCAAACCCAAGTCAGCAGCGCGCATCATATGGCCTGCAGCCAACACGGTTTGGCTTTGCTTCAGATCTTCGCCTGCATAACGCACGTTCATTGCGCGTTTAAATTTCGCTTCGCTGAAAGTAATGGTATCGCCTTCGAGCTTTACTCTTTCCTGTACAACAACCGTATCCGCGCCTGCGGGCATTGCACCACCCGTCATAATGCGTACACATTCGCCGCGCTTTACTTCATCGGTAAATGCCTTACCGGCAAACGCAGTACCAATCACTTTCAGCTTCGTTGGCGCATAGCTCGTTATGTCGTCAGCATTAAACGCATAACCATCCATGGCTGAGTTATCATAGTTGGGTACATTCGCAGGTGACAGAATTTCGCTGGCTAGGATACGGCCTAAACTGTCGCGTAGCGCGGCCTTTTCAGTTTCTACGACAGGGCTTAAAAACTGTTTGATAAATTCTCGTGCTTTTACTACTGGCATGGAGTTTGGGTCGTAATCATCCATGCAGCTAGGTTTGGCGACTACTTGCGATAGTGAGGTGGGTTTGGTCATAAATGTGTAGTGTTAGATTTGAGTATTTTTGACATTATAAAGTCAGCAATTGCAGAAATATTATTCAAATCCAAAGTTGGTATTGTTAAATCAAGTGATGTGTCCGCAGCGACAGCAATAATGTTTTGGTCTGTAGGTGCCAGCAATGGCTTGTTCAAGTCAACTCTATAGACCTCAATTTTCGGAATCTCAGCATACTTAAAGCCTTCTACCAGAATCAGGTCTGCAAAGTCTGGGTTGAATTGTTTAAGTAGCGTATTCAAATCTGCTTCATCTGTATGGTTGGGTGTGCGTGTCATTTCTGTCATCAACGCCCAGCGGTTTCCAGAGGCTATCAGAGTTTGTACGGCACCTGACTCACGAATCTGGAAACTATCTTTGCCAGGGTGGTCGATGTCAAATTGATGATGAGCATGTTTAATGACTGAAACTCTGATGTTGCGTTCAGCCAGTTCTGGAACGAGTTGTGTGATTAAGGTAGTCTTGCCGGCGTTAGAGCCGCTTGCCACGATGCCTAGTATGGGTTTATGCATGGGTAAATTTTAATTCAAGTGCAGCTAAATCTTCAAAGGTGTTCAAGTTAATAAAAGCATCTGAGTTGTCACTAAAATCAACTTCAATATAATTCAGGCTCTTTTGCCAATCGCTTACTTTGCGGCCGCCTTGCTGTAGGTAACTTATTAAGCTAGGCAAGACACTTTTTTTGCATAAACAAAACACTGGATGGGCATCACCATCACTGGTAGCGACAGCAACATCGGCGTTTTGATTGAGCAGGTTTGAGAGTAAACGTTGCACTAAATCCAGCGGTAGCAATGGTGAATCGCAGGGCACTGTTAGCAGGTATTCATGTTTTGCATGCTGTAAACCTAGGTTAAAACCCGCCAGCGGTCCTATAAAGTCAGGGGTCTCGTCTTGCAGCACAGGGTAACCTAAGCTTTGATATTGTTTGATTTCACGGTTGGCGTTGATGATGATTTCATCGACTTGTAGTGTTAAGTGTTCAATCACATGCTGAACCAACGGTTTTTGTTGAAAGGTTATCAAGCCCTTATCAACGCCACCCATGCGCGTGGCACGACCACCGGATAGAATGATGGCGGTAATGGGCATAGAATTCCTTATCATCGATTAAAAATAACGTGGCGTCATGACGAAGACAGTACGAATTGTACGGCAAGGAATGGCAACAAAGTTAGTTTTAGTCGAGGGAAGGAATCATCCGCCAGTATGTGACATAAACCGAATCACTGCCGGTTCTGCACGGCGTAAATCAAAGTCATGGCCTTTGGGTTTGATTACCATGCTGCCCAAAATTGCATCAATCAACGGTTGGTCGTCATCTGGGTGATTTCTTAACAGCGGCATTAACTCTACTTTGTCTTCTTGTCCTAAACATAGATACAACTCACCTTTGCAGGTAATGCGTACACGGTTGCAAGATTCACAAAAATTGTGCGAATGCGGTGAGATGAAGCCTATTTTGGTGGCGGTGTTGGCAACGCGCCAATAACGGGCGGGTCCGCCTGTAGTCTCGGTGCTGGCGACAAGTGGGTACTCACTTTGTAGTCGTTTTAAAGTATCCGCATTGCTGACAAAGGTAGATTCTCTGGTGTGGTCAACCTCACCTAGCGGCATCTCTTCAATGAATGAAATATCGATGGCTTGCTTGATAGCAAAGTCGACTAATGAAATTGCCTCGTCATCATTAAAGCCGCGCATCAGCACGGTGTTCAATTTGATATTGTCAAACCCCGCTTGCTTGGCTGCCTGTATGCCGCGCAACACTTTATCCAGCTCGCCGGTACGGGTAATCTTTTTGAAACGTTCTGCATTCAAGCTGTCGACTGAGATATTGATGCGTTTAACACCGGCGTTGCGTAAATCCTGCGCTTGCTTTTCTAATTGGCTGCCGTTGGTAGTGAGTACTAACTCATTGAGACCCTCAAGCTTACCAACCTCTTCAAATAACCATAATGCGTTTTTGCGCACTAAGGGCTCGCCGCCTGTGATGCGCACCTTGCTTACGCCTAGCGCCACAAACACTTTAACAAGCCGAGCACATTCCTCAAGACTTAGTACTTCTTCACGCGGTAAAAAGGTCATGTCTTCACCCATGCAATACACGCAGCGGAAATCGCATCTATCGGTAATCGATAAACGGATGTAGTCTACGGTACGACCAAACTGGTCTATCAGTTTGCCTGGAAGTTTGGTAGTGAGTTTCACAGGTGGTTTCTGCATAAGCATTTGCGAGGTTTCCGGCACTTTCAACATCATGACTTGTCGTATTTAATAATGCATTTAATCAGTGTAATATACCATTTTGTATAGCACTATAGTGTTAGTCGTTTTGGAGAGATTAAGTTGCAAGATCTACAAACAAAAATAGACGGGCTAATCGCTCAGCATCAGGCTATGCCGGGTGCGCTTTTACCGTTATTGCATGCTATTCAAGATAATGTGGGTTACATACCAGAGTCTTCTTATCCTTCAATCTCCAAAGCTCTAAACCTGTCAGTAGCCGAAGTACATGGGGTGGTGACGTTCTATCATCATTTTCGTACCCATAAGCCAGGACGCCACATTCTGCAAATTTGCCGAGCGGAATCCTGTCAATCTATGGGTTCAGCAACACTAGAAGCACATGCCAAAAAATGCCTGAATATCGATTATCACCAAACCACCCCAGACCAATCAATCACTTTAGAACCCGTTTACTGCTTAGGTAACTGTGCACTCTCACCGGCAGTGATGTTGGATGAGGAGGTGTATGGTCGTATGACACCTGCAGATTTGGATACCTTGATTTCGGATGTTAGCGTAGCTGAGGTGACTGCATAATGACTACCAAAATTTATATCCCGCGCGATTCCAGTGCCTTATCCATGGGCGCAGAGAAAGTTGCTGCCGCAGTCACGCAAGAGGCAAAACAACGTGGTTTAAACATTGAAATTATTCGCAATGGCTCACGTGGCCTGTATTGGCTTGAAACCATGGTGGAAGTGGCGACTGATAAAGGTCGTGTTGCTTATGGGCCAGTGAAAGCAAAAGATGTAGCTGGGCTTTTTGATGCAGATTTCTTAAATGGCAAGTCTCACGCTTTATCACTTGGTTTAACCGAAGAAATCGACTGGCTAAAAAAACAACAGCGTTTAACTTTTGCACGTGTTGGTATTACAGACCCTGTTTCATTAGATGATTACCTCGCACATGACGGCTATAAAGGCCTCGATAACGCACTCAAAATGTCAGGCGCAGATATTGTACAAGCGGTGACTGACTCTGGTTTACGCGGTCGAGGCGGTGCAGCATTCCCGACAGGCATTAAATGGAAAACAGTACTGGGTTGCGAGTCAGAGGTTAAATATATCGTATGTAATGCCGACGAAGGTGATTCCGGTACTTACTCCGATCGCATGATTATGGAAGGTGATCCATTCGTACTGATAGAAGGCATGACCATTGCCGGCATCGCAGTTGGCGCAACACAAGGTTATATCTATCTGCGCAGCGAATATCCACATGCGCTAGTGACTTTAAATGCTGCGATTGAAGCCGCTAATAAGGCCGGTTATTTGGGCAAAAATGTATTAGGTAGCGGTAGAACATTCCATTTAGAAGTGCGTCGCGCTGCGGGTGCTTACGTCTGTGGTGAAGAAACTTCCATGCTGGAGAGTCTGGAAGGTAAGCGTGGTCTGGTACGCTTTAAACCACCACTGCCAGCGATTGAAGGTTTGTTTGGTAAGCCAACCGTGGTGAACAATGTGATTTCACTGGCGAGTGTGCCGATTATTCTAGATAAGGGCGGTAAATACTACGCTGACTACGGCATGGGACGTTCACGCGGGACATTGCCGATTCAGTTGGCGGGCAATATCAAACATGGTGGTTTGGTCGAATTGGCGTTCGGCGCAACCTTGCGCGAATTACTTTATGATTATGGTGGCGGATCCTACTCTGGCAAGCCAATCCGCGCCGTGCAGGTAGGTGGTCCACTAGGTGCTTTCTTGCCGGAATCGCAATTTGATACGCCACTGGATTATGAAGAGTTCAGCAAAATATGGGCAGTGCTTGGTCATGGCGGCATCGTGGCATTTGACGATACGGTCGATATGGCAAAAATGGCACGTTATGCCTTTGAGTTCTGTGCAATCGAATCATGTGGAAAATGTACGCCATGCCGCATAGGATCTACCCGTGGCGCAGAAGTGATCGATAAGATTATCGCTGGCAAAGATACTGTGAAGAATATACAACTGGTGCGCGACCTAAGCGACACCATGCTGAATGGTTCGCTGTGCGCATTGGGTGGCATGACGCCTTACCCGGTATTAAGTGCAAT
Source organism: Methylotenera sp. (assembly GCA_035459705.1). GTDB lineage: Bacteria > Pseudomonadota > Gammaproteobacteria > Burkholderiales > Methylophilaceae > Methylotenera. Next base: position 13,877 of record DATHXI010000051.1, read on the forward strand.
GAATCATTTTCCTGAAGATTTCAATAGTCAAAAGATAGCGAAAGCCGCAGCTTAGGTTGCGGAGAGGCCGACAATGGACGACATTAAATACAGCAACACGCATCACCAGCATGAGCACAGTCGTACCAACTACGATGATCAGTTGGATTATGGTACGCCTGCAAGCACATCAGACACTCAAGTGACGCTGATGATTGATGATAGAGAAATCACCGTGCCGGAAGGCACTTCTATCATGCGCGCCTCTATCATGGCAGGTATCAATGTGCCGAAACTGTGTGCGACAGATAGTCTGGAACCATTCGGCTCATGTCGTTTATGCGTGGTGGAGATTGAAGGCCGTCGTGGTTACCCAGCTTCTTGCACCACTCCTGTTGCTGAAGGTTTAAAAGTTCGTACACAAACTGATAAATTGGCAGATATCCGTCGCGGCACTATGGAACTGTATATTTCAGACCATCCATTGGATTGCCTGACCTGTGCGGCCAATGGTGACTGTGAGCTGCAAGACATGGCAGGCGCGGTGGGCTTGCGCGAGGTGCGTTATGGCTATGATGGTGAAAATCACCTTAAAGCTGAAAAAGACGAATCAAATCCTTATTTCACTTTTGACCCGAGCAAATGTATTGTTTGCTCACGTTGCGTGCGCGCTTGTGAAGAAACGCAAGGTACGTTTGCGCTCACTATCTCCGGTCGTGGTTTTGAATCTAAAGTAGCATCAGGTCTAGGTAGTTTTATGGATTCAGAATGTGTATCCTGCGGTGCTTGTGTGCAAGCTTGCCCGACTGCCACTTTGATAGAAAAAACGGTGATTGAAGCTGGTACACCAGAGCACAAAGTTACAACTACTTGCGCTTACTGTGGCGTAGGCTGCTCGTTCGATGCCGAGATGAAGGGCGAAGAAGTGATTCGCATGGTGCCAAATAAAAATGGCGGCGCCAACCACGGTCACTCATGTGTGAAGGGTCGTTTTGCATGGGGTTACGCAACACATAAAGACCGCATCACCACACCGATGATACGTAAAAGTATTCATGATGAATGGCAGCAAGTGAGCTGGGATGAGGCGATTAATTACGCCGCGAGCGAAATCAAACGTATCCAAGCCAAATACGGTGTTGATGCAGTCGGCGGTATCACCTCGTCACGCTGCACCAATGAAGAAGTTTACGTGACACAAAAACTAGTGCGTGCAGTATTCGGCAGCAATAACGTAGATACCTGCGCCCGTGTTTGTCACTCGCCAACCGGCTACGGTTTAAAACAGACCATAGGTGAATCAGCCGGTACGCAGACATTTGACTCTGTGATGAAATCTGACGTCATTTTGGTGATTGGTGCAAATCCCACCGATGGTCATCCAGTATTCGCATCGCAAATGAAACGTCGTTTACGTGAAGGTGCAAAACTAATTATCGCCGACCCGCGCAAGATTGACTTGGTAGACTCACCGCACGTTAAAGCTGACTACCATTTGAAACTCCGCCCTGGTACTAATGTGGCGCTTGTCTCTGCATTAGGTCATGTGATTGTGACCGAAGGTTTGGTGAATGAGCCATTTGTTAAAGAACGCTGCGAGTGGGGTTCATTTGTCGCATGGCGTGATTTTGTAGCGCTACCTGAAAACTCACCTGAAGCTTTAAGTTCAGCGATTGGCGTGCCTGCAGAAGATATACGTGCCGCTGCAAGAATGTATGCCACTGGTGGCAATGCAGCGATTTACTATGGCTTAGGTGTTACCGAGCATAGTCAAGGTTCTACCATGGTGATGGGTATTGCTAACTTGGCCATGGCTACCGGCAATATTGGCCGCGAAGGTGTGGGTGTAAACCCATTGCGTGGTCAAAACAACGTGCAAGGTTCATGCGATATGGGTTCTATGCCGCATGAATTCCCAGGCTATCGTCATGTGTCCGATGACGCGACACGTGCATTGTTTGAAGCGGCTTGGGGTAGGCCATTGAGCAGTGACCCAGGTTTGCGTATTCCGAATATGCTGGATTATGCGATTGAAGGCAGCTTTAAGGCCCTGTATTGCGTGGGTGAAGACATCGTACAGTCTGACCCGAATACACAGCATGTCACCCATGCGCTGGAATCAATGGAATGCGTGATTGTGCAAGACTTGTTCTTGAATGAAACCGCGATGTTTGCCCATGTGTTCTTCCCGGGTGCATCATTCCTAGAAAAAAGTGGCACGTTCACCAATGCTGAGCGCCGTATTTCACCGGTGCGCCGCGTGATGACGCCAAAAAATGGTCAAATGGACCATGGTAAACAAGAGGCAGGGATGGAAGATTGGGAAATAACCGCGGCGCTATCTAATGCACTGGGTTACCCTATGCATTACAAACATGCGTCTGACATCATGGATGAAGTGGCCGCACTGACACCAACATTTAAAGGTGTAAGCTTCAAAAAACTAGACGAGTTAGGTAGCATTCAGTGGCCATGTAACGATGAAACGCCGACTGGAACCCCAACCATGCACATTGATGAGTTTGTGCGCGGTAAAGGTAAGTTCTTTGTCACCGAATATGTGCCGACTACCGAAAAAGTCACTCCGATGTACCCGTTAATATTAACTACTGGTCGCATACTTTCACAATACAACGTCGGTGCGCAAACACGCAGAACCAAAAACGTGGAATGGCATGCCGAGGATATGGTGGAGATTCATCCGCATGATGCAGAAGAGCGCGGCATTAAAGAAAATGACTGGGTTGGCATCAAGAGCCGTGCTGGTGAAACCGTATTGCGAGCAAAAATCACCGAACGTGTGCAACCGGGTGTCATTTATACTACGTTCCACCATCCGGAATCCGGCGCGAATGTGATTACTACTGATAACTCAGATTGGGCGACCAATTGTCCAGAGTTCAAGGTGACAGCGGTGCAAGTACACCGAGTATCGCAACTTTCTGAATGGCAAAAAAATTATAAAGAATTCAGTGAAGAACAGATTGCCTTTACGGGGCGAGATGTAGAAACAGACAAACTGAAAACGGAAGCGTAAGTAGGCTGATTATTATTCTAGCTAGGTTAAACGATGCCTTCTGAAGCATCCATCGTATTTGGCACTGAGGCTGCAAATGAATATGCAGTTACTCGGCATAGCAAAGACGGTGTAGATGCCAAGACAGATGTGATTGCCGAGGAAGTGCCTATCGCGATGGTGTACAACGGTATTTCCCATGTGGTGATGCTGGCAACGCCTCAGGATCTAGAAGATTTTGCGCTAGGTTTTTCACTTACAGAAGGCATTTTGGATGGGCCTAGTGATTTGTACGGTGTGGAAATCGTTCCGCAAGTACAAGGTATAGAGCTACATTTAGAAGTGGCTTCTAGTTGTTTTCAACGACTAAAAGAAGCGCGTAGAAATATGACTGGCCGCACCGGTTGTGGGCTTTGCGGTAGTGAGAGCTTAGAACAGGCCTTGAGAATTCCTACGCTTAAAGTTGCACAAGCAAATGTCAATATAGTGAATGGTGATGTGATTAACCTTGCTTTTGCCAATATACGCAAGCAACAGAAACTGCAGGCAATAACTGGCGCTACACATGCCAGTGCCTGGATTAACCTGCGAGGCGAGGTAGAGTTGGTGCGTGAAGATGTGGGGCGTCATAACGCATTAGATAAATTACTAGGCGCAATGGCAAAAGCGAAACAGCAGCGAGCAGGCTTTGTACTCACAACCAGCCGGGCCAGCTATGAAATGGTACAGAAAACAGCAAGTGCTGGAATTAATATGCTGGCTGCCATCTCGGCACCGACTGGGCTTGCTATTCGCATCGCAGAGCAGTGTAATTTAACATTGGTGGGCTTTGCGCGTGAAGATAGTTATGTGGTGTATAGCCACCCGGAAAATATAAGCTGAAACAGAAGAGTGATGCACATATGCAAATAGAACATTTAGTGACGATGGCCAACCAGATTGGGGATTTCTTTAAGTTCTTTCCAGATCAAGCACAGGCCAAAAAAGATATTGCCCAGCATTTATCACGCTTTTGGGCCAAAAATATGCGTAAGCAGATTTTGGCGCATACGCTTGATAAAAATGGTGATGGACTTGAAGCGATTGTAAGCGATGCGATTAAAGAGCACCTCAATAACAAAGACGCTAAGTTGCAATTAACAGAAACGGCTACTCAATATTTAGGGCAATAGATTTAGAAACATCTTCTATTTTTGAAGCTGAAATAACCTAAAACTCTCTCTTCTGTCAGCAGCACGCTTACCACTCCAAATCAATTTCCATTCTGCTGCAGGCTGCATTTTTGCACTGCTTCTCTCATCCTGAATTAAGTATAAATCACAGCTCAATTGCTGCGTGGTTTCAAGTGGCTGTAGCTTAATGTTGGTGTAGTAATGCAGCAACATGAGCTGTGCTTTCCCCACTTGCAAGCTGTTGACGCAGGTATAGTGCGCGGGCAGTGCTTTGTTTAGGCTAGTGAAAACATTGTGATAACTTTTAGCTGAGTCAATCATTGGCAGCCATAGCGTCATCAATAAGCCCCAGCCGAATGTCATACCTACAGCCCAATGCGTCACCGTGGATTTGTTGGTCTGTTTGGCGCGGATGCAAACAACCAGCCAAATCATAGAAATCAACACCGCAATAATGAAGGTTAACCAGTTGAAATAGGCCTCATCCATAGCGGATAAAAACTGCATACGCTCTTTGATTTTGGCAGGGTAACCCGTCATCATCGCAAACCAGCCCAGCCAAATTAAGAAGCCAATGAGCGCAAATAGCATCACACCAAACCAGTTCAAAGCTGCAGCAGCGCCACGTTTGAGGTGCTCTACGCTACCTGCACCAAGAGCAACTAACGGTAATAATAGAGGTAAGGCATTCGTATCTTTAGGCGTAGCGCCGAAACCTAACAATAATAGGCTGGACGTAAAGAAAACCAGCATGAGTTGAAATTTTGGTTTGCCCGCGAGTTGACTGCGATAACGCCATAAGCCCCACAATGCGAGCGGTAATGCTGGCCATGCATACCAAATCATGATTCGCAAGAAATATAGATGATTTGATTGGCTAAAGTTAGCCTGATTCATCTGCAACCAATTAGTAAATAAACTCGGCGACTCATAATGAAACATTACTAACCAGCCAGCAATGAGTGGGCTGGCAATCAATAGCGCCACACTAAGTACAGTTGCGTAACTTTGCGTACGCCAGGCCTTAAACAAAACAGGCAAGATAATCGCTGTGCTCATTAAGATCAGAACAGGCATAATGCCGTCGGATAAGAAGCCAACTCCTAAAGCGAGTCCTAGTAGGCCGCTGGCACGCCAAGGGCGTCGTTTAGATAGCGCTAGTGCATAAAAACCAGTGGCTGTGCAGGCAAGTCCAGCGACTTCAGAAGTCAGGCTATGTGCAGTGATAACTAAACCTATCGTCCCCATCATAATAAACGCGGCATGACGGCCTACACCACGTGCCCAGAGTTCCCGCCCTGACATTCCAACCATGAGTAATACAATTGTCATCCAAGCTGCATTCACCAGCCTAGCGCCATCATGTATGTTCAAAATTGGGGATAATAGTTTTGCACTGATTGCAGCGCTTAGGTAATACAAAGGGGGTGTTTTAAGTGAGGTTTCACCTACGGCGAGGGGAGCAATCCAACTGCCACCTTCCAATATGTTTTTAACGATACTGATGCCGGTAGATTCTAGGGGTTTCCATGGGCCATGACCGATTAAGCCTAGTAATATCCAGATAGCACACAACAGAAGCAGTAGTTGGGTTTTAGCGCTTTCGCCAACGCGCGCGCGCGGAGTGGCCATGTTGCCTTGCCAATCGTGATCTAGTTGAAAGCGCATAATATTTACAAACTCGGCTGTCGTTTTTATTCTAAGTAATTATTCTAACTGATTGCAGCTAGCAGCAAAATAAAAAGGCAGCCTAAGCTGCCTTTTTGATTCAGTACTGATAAATCAGTGCATGAATATAGATTACATGCCGTATTTTTTACGGAATTTATCAACACGGCCAGCCGTATCAAGAATCATTTGTTTACCTGTGTAGAACGGGTGAGATTTTGAAGAAACCTCAATTTTCACAAGTGGGTATTCTTTGCCGTCTGTCCATTTAATGGTGTCACGTGCAGAGATTGTAGAACGTGTAAGAAAACTAAAGTCAGCGCCGATGTCTTGGAACACTACTTCACGGTATGCTGGATGGATTCCATCTTTCATGATATTAACCTCAATGTTTGCCGAAAGATACGGCAGTAATTAGTTTGCGCAAAATTCGCGATAGCCGCGCATTATATTTACTTTCGCGCCTGTTTGCAAGATTATATAGTCGCAAGGTGAGAATGCTGCTGATTATGTCTTAGCCACGACGCATGCTGTCGAAGAAATCAGCATTGTTTTTCGTAGCTTTGATCTTATCTAACAAGAATTCCATCGCCTCGAGGTCATCCATTGGGTAGAGTAATTTACGTAAAACCCAGATTTTCTGTAAACAGTCTTTGTCGATGAGCAACTCTTCACGACGGGTACCGGATTTGTTCACGTTAATTGCAGGATATTGGCGTTTCTCGGCCATGCGACGGTCAAGATGGATTTCCATATTGCCGGTACCTTTGAATTCCTCGTAGATCACATCATCCATACGCGAGCCAGTATCAACGAGGGCTGTAGCGATAATAGTAAGTGAACCACCTTCTTCAATATTACGTGCCGCACCGAAGAAGCGTTTCGGGCGTTGGAGCGCATTGGCATCCACACCACCGGTTAATACCTTGCCTGATGAAGGAATCACGGTATTGTAAGCACGCGCTAAGCGGGTGATTGAGTCTAGTAAAATCACCACATCTTTTTTATGTTCTACCAGGCGTTTAGCTTTTTCTAACACCATTTCAGCCACTTGTACGTGGCGTGTGGCAGGCTCATCAAAAGTTGAAGCAACCACTTCACCTTTTACAGAGCGAGTCATTTCCGTTACTTCTTCAGGACGTTCATCAATCAATAACACGATTAAAATCACGTCCGGATGATTGGCGGTGATGGCATGTGCGATGTTTTGCATCATGACTGTTTTACCACTCTTAGGACTTGCAACTAGTAAGCCACGTTGACCTTTACCAATAGGCGCAATCATATCGATTACACGGCTGGTGATGTTTTCTACACCTTTGATATCGCGTTCTAATGTGAGTGGAATGGTAGGGAAGAGTGGAGTTAAGTTTTCGAAGAGGATTTTATGTTTGGTGTTTTCTGGCGCTTCGCCATTCACCATGTCAACTTTAACTAAGGCAAAGTAACGTTCACCGTCTTTTGGGGTGCGAATCTCGCCTTGAATGGTGTCGCCTGTATGTAGATTAAATCGGCGAATCTGCGAGGGTGAAACATAAATATCATCAGGCCCGGCTAGATAAGATGTGTCTGGCGAGCGTAAAAACCCGAATCCATCCTGTAATACCTCCAGCGTACCATCCCCAAAAATACTATCGCCCTTTTTAGCTTTGTTCTTCAAGATGGCAAAAATCAAATCTTGCTTGCGCATGCGGCTAGCATTTTCGATTTCATTGGTAATTGCCATGTCGACTAGCTCGGTAACAGGTAAGTGCTTAAGGTCTGATAAGTGCATGAAGGCTCACTAAAACAAGATGTGTGGAGGTTGTGAAGCTGAAAACCAGGGATTTGTTAAATTGGGATTTAATTTGCTGCAAATTTACTGCATTAGAATTTCACTGTAACAGTGAAAAATGCTTGGTTTCGAGTGATTGCTTTATGCTAAATCAACTACGCAGCCAAGCATTGATTATATGTGTAGCGTAATGCGTTTAGATGTTGCTGTCAATAAATGCTGTTAATTGTGATTTTGACAATGCACCTACTTTGGTAGCTTCTACATTACCATTTTTAAACAACATAAGTGTTGGAATGCCACGGATGCCATATTTTGGCGGCGTAAGTTGATTGTCATCAATGTTAAGCTTGGCAACTTTGAGGCGACCCGCATACTCTTTAGAGATTTCATCTAAAATCGGGGCAATCATTTTACATGGGCCACACCACTCCGCCCAATAGTCAACCAGTACAGGAAGCTGCGATTGTAAGACGTCTTGCTCAAAACCGGCGTCGTTAAGGTGTGTAATATGCTCGCTCATGAAAACCTCTATTGATTAGTGCTTTAAAATAAATACGTATCGTAACGAAAAAAATCGTTTTAGTGAAGTATCAAATATTGAAGTGTATACCTAAAAGGTAAATTCTTGACTATCTATCCAGCATAAATAATAGGAAATGATATTAATTGAGTACACTAAATTGTATGCGTTCAAAGTAGTGTGACCGTTCAATTAACTTTGTCAGCATAATGTGCTGGCGTTGATTTTTATAGCTGAGCACTAATGGGCGTGCTGGCTCAAATGTACCTCTGGGGACAATGATTGATGCAGCTTGTTTGACTGCTGTGATTTCAGGAAGCAGCAACACCATTTCTTCGTCTTCCTCGCCTTCAATATTTGCAAAAGCACTTTGCGCGTGCGGTGCAATGAGCTGTACACCCATATCTAGACTGTCTTTGGAGCCGCAGCTTGCCCAGCGCACTAGACCTATCGACCATTGATGTTCATCTTTTGTTTTAATGCCGAGAAGACTGCCAATTCTGATATTTTTTTCGGCAGTTGGATGGCGACGGGCAGACAGTCCAATTGCGCTGATATTGAGTATCTGCCAACGCGAGGGTCTGACATCCTGCGGGTGGCTTAGGTTGAGCTCGTCAGCGTGCCTAGCTAAGTTTGAAGCAATAGGTTTGTTATCTGATACATGGTGTATCGCAGCAATACCAGTCACCAGCTCAAGTTCACCATTTTTTTGTGAGCGATTGAAAACACGTTTGGGGATAACACCCCAGTGTTTGATGAGGTAAGTCAGCAGGTCAATATAATCGTTGCGATTAGCATTGTCTGGGATGCTGCCATCTTTTGGTAGCTCCTTGTTTAATAGGCTGCTCAGATGCTGATGGATAATGCGTACCAGACCCATGGTTTGCAGCAAGATATCAGTATTTGGATCAGGTGCTACCTTTTGTTTGCTGTAAGGTATTGGTGGGTCATTAGATTTTAAGCTAATAATAAAAGCACCAGCTAACGTATCTAGTGGGGTGACTGCAGTAATCTGTGCGTCCTTAACGTGATATGCCAAGAAGTTAGCAATCAGTCTGATATCCCTTTGTGTGAGATGCTGAGGGTCAGCCAGTGACATCAATAAGGCATGTTTGTAGGTGCTCTCAATCGAGGTCTCAATATCATCATCAAATTCAAGGTAAGCTTTATCTGTATCTAGTGCTAGATTTTGTATGTCCAATTGAACTGCGCAAAAATATAATTGGTGTAAGTCGCCCCAAATATGGTCAGGCGGTGTTAAGTAGGTTTGGTAATGAACCAATGCATGTTCGCCTATGGCATGCATCGCCCGTTGAATGGCATGTGCCGAGCTTTTGTCTGTGCCCAGCTTGATCAGTTGGTTTTGTAAGTCAATTAATGCCAGTTTGTAGCCATAGCCTAGTTCAAGCCAGAGTGACTCAGCCGCACCGGAGGCTAACTTGGCTTTGTCGTGTAAAGGCAATGCTGCGTTGCAGTAATCTTCAGCAAGTGCTTGTGTTATCGTTATGAGCATTGGCCGGTAGGCATCGAGCGCTTGAATTCTATGATTCGGAGAAACTTTTTGACGATTCAGTATTTCCAGCTCGATATGCAAGTGAGAGGCGATATCAAGCGGGTGTTGCGTTTGCAGTTTGGCTAACGACTGGCTGATTTTCTGCGGTTGTGTATCCGCAATAATAATCGGATTCTCTTTAAGCGTAGGGATGTGTAGTTTTAGCGCCATTTTTTATTTTTAGTTGATTGAAGGCTGTTTAATGATTGTATGATAATGCTGGGCTACACACTAGTAAAATGACAAGTATTCAATTGTTAACCAAACCACCTACCCATAAGGCTGGGTGTGTTCAGAAGGATACTTAAAAGTGTCTTCGCTTTGAGCGTTAATGCGTTTATATCTCTTATCTATATAACTTAAATCTATACACCTTTAAATTCTGTTGAAATGACCATGCCAAGATTTTTATCACAATCATTCATATTTGCTGTGTTGACGGCAGGATCTTTACTGATTAGCCAATCTGTAATGGCAGACACCAAGAATAAAGCGGGTTTTTTGTTAAAAGACACAGCAGGCGTTAAACACCAGCTATCTAATTACAAAGGTAAGTGGGTGCTGGTTAATTATTGGGCTACCTGGTGTCCGCCATGCCTAGAAGAGGTGCCGGATTTAGTGAACTTGTATGATAACCGCAGAAAAAAAGATTTAATGGTGCTAGGCGTGGTGTTTGACTACAAAGACACAACAGAGGTGGCAGACTACGTAGATGATATGTTGATGTCTTATCCGATTGTGTTGGGGGATGAAGCAGTGACTGAGCAAATAGGTTCAGCAGACGTGTTGCCCACGACTTTTATTTACAATCCCCAAGGCAAGCTGGTTAAAATTAAGCGCGGCTTAATTACCAAGGACTATATCGAGCAAATCATTGGGCTAGGTAAAGCTAGCTAGACTATTAAATTAGTTAGCTAGCCCGGTGATTCAGTTTTTTTAATGTGGCACGGCAATGCTGTTGCCAGCATTATCAAGTACATTCAACTGGTTTTCATCAGCAAAATGCATCAATTGTGCATAGCCTTCAGGATTCACTACTTTAAGTTTTAAATCTACAGCCAAGCAACGCACCCCATTGACCACTCTTGGTTTTAGGTAAGGTGAGTATTTCAGTTTGCGGTCTTCGCCGAATGTGGCGTAAGTGCTGCACATGCGATCCACCCAGTCACTTGGGCGGAAAGGCTTGCCTGCCCTTGTGTTGCCTTCAATGATAATTTCATCATGTGCTTTAGTTACAGTTGGTTCTTTAGTCATTTACGTGTGTGCCGATAATTTGAAAATCAATAGTGCATTATAACATCGCTGCTTTTAAGGCTGATGTTTTAGGGTAAGTACTCAAAGACTTTAACGACCTTATCAACACCAGTGGTATTGCGCGCAATCTCTGCTGCGGCATCACCCTCAGCTTGTGTCACATAACCCATCAGATACACCACGCTATTCTCGGTGACAACTTTGACATAATTAGCTGGGAAGCGGTTTTCTGACACAAATTGAGCTTTTACTTTAGAAGTTATATAACTGTCATTAGTACGTGAGCTAAGCGAAGACTCTGGCCCAATCGCCAATTCGTTAGTGACGTTTCGCACACTCTCAACGGCTTTGACTGCATCCCCTACCTTTGTTTTAGTGATTTCGTCAGGTACTTCACCAGTCACTAATACATTACCTTTATAACTAGTAACATTTACGTGAGATAAATCAGTTACAACATCGTCAATGCTATGAGACGCTTTTAGTTTAATATTCTGGTCTTCTACAAACACACCAGAAGTGCGTCTATCCGCCGCCATGGTCCCGCCAGCCGCCGCGCCACCGACCACGACTGGTACGCATGCCGTAATTTGCGAGGCCAGCGCTAGCGCTGCCAATAATTGAGTGGTCAGTTTCATGTTCAAATGTGTGCTTAATTTCATTGTGTACCCCATATAAAAAATATTTCTAGAACGCGTTTTTTATCCATTCTACAGCGTTAATATCTATCGATTGCATTAAAACCGCATCAAACCGGCAGGCAGAATTGCCATGAATCTGTAAATAATATTCTGCCGTGCGTGTTAATTTCCCCTGCTTGGATTGATCGATACTCATCGCTGCACTGCCAAAATTCTGATTTGTACGTAGCCTGACTTCAACAAATACCAAGGTTTTTCCATCGCGCATAATCAAATCTATTTCGCCATGTTTGCAACGAAAATTCTTTTCTAACAGTGTGAGGCCGCTTTGTTGCAAAAAAGTTGCAGCGAGTGATTCGGCAGCATTGCCTTGGTTTAGATGATTTGGCTGAGTCTTTATGAGCATTGCTGATTGAATTACTTTGATTTATTTCTCAGCCACGACGCCATCATAGGTGAATCGTGCTATCGATAATTGGCGTTTGAGTTGATTTGTCTTGTCGAGTGTGAGTTTGCCCGTTAAGCCGTTAATGACTAACTCGGTTTCTGGTGTGCGTGTGTTCGCAATGAGCAGTTGCAGGGAATCGACCCCTAGTGCAAACCAACGCAATAACTCGTTGGAGTTGAGCGTGGTACTTGCGCTGCGGTAAGCAGAAAATTCTGGGTTATCTGAGTCTGTTAAAAATGGAATATCCACAAAACGTACAGCATTTAATGTACCGGAATCTACATCATTTCCTAGGTTATTCACACTGGAAAAAGCTAAGGTAGGTGTGCTGATATTCAGGTACGGTTTCACAAGCAAGGCTTCACTGGCAGAAAGTGCCAGTAGTACCATTTCGTGCGGATACGTAGCAATGCTGGTTTTGAGGTCAAGTAGATTGCCGTTTCCAGATTTTGTATCAAGTGGCAATAGGATGATTTTTGCTTCATAGCCTAATGCTGCGTGCCAAATTGCCTCAAAGCTCGCGACCTGTTGCTTCGCAACTTCGCTGTCGCTTGCGATGATTAAGATATGCTGTATGGCATTACTGACGGCGAATTGGGTAATTGCTTGCGCTTCGTCCTGAAGTGAAAATCCTGCATGTATAAAGCTCTTACTGGCTGGGGTCGCTGAATCTAGCAAGCTGAAGGCTTTTACATTCGGGCGAGCTTCAACCAGCTCTTCATTTAGCATGGGTCCAATAAAGTAGGCTGCACCTTCATCTTTAGCAAATGCATTCAAATCGGCAAAGCTTTCTTTATCACCCAAAGATGCATAGCTTTTAACCTCGTTTGAGAGAGTGTTCTTTGTCAATGCTGCTTGTAAGCCAAGTTTGAATGCTTCGGCCTTAGCGCTGTAGACTGAGTTATCAAACGGTAGAATCAAGGCAATGCCGCCAGCAGGCAAGCTTACTGGGGTTTGATTTTTGTTTTCAGATACAAATGATTTTGCCGCAAGTGCTTTGGCGAGCTCTGAAGCTGTGTGGTCTGGATAGCTGCTCAGCCAAGTATTGATGCCAGATGCTACATCCTGATTCTTTGCGACCAAGCCTAAGTCTATCCAGCCTTGTGTCGTGGTGTCGGCGCTTTCACCGCGTATTTCGACCAGATTTTCCAGCGATAATCCAGACAGTAAATGCCAGATATTTTCGTGATTGTTGTTAATGGCGGACGCATCTTCCAAGTAAGCTTCTCTGCGGATAAGTTGGTCTAGCACGTTATAATAAGCACCTTGTTTTTCGTAGGCGCTGCTTAAGCTTGCATGTAAACTAGCTGCCGCAGGTTTGCTTAATGTGTTGCTAGATTGCAAGGGTAGCAGTAGTAAAAAAGCTTTATCCATATCCTCGTTTTTTGCGGCGATATTACCTGCTAGCAGTTTGGCGTAGGGTGAAGTCGTTGGAATACGTGCCAAGCTTACTTCTGCTAATGCTGTGTTTGCTTGCTCTAGATGTTTCTGACCTTGCAAAAACACAGTTTCAGCACTTATTGTGTTGCCAGCCCAGCTGGTGGTGTTGATGCACAACGTACTGATTAATATTAGTAAAAATCGAATAAGTGCGTGTTGCAGTAAGTTGAATTGTCGATACATAGACTCAGATAAACTCTTAAATTAGATTGTGAAGCCGGTTGATGAACGATGGCCTATTATATGTGGTAGCTACGCCGATTGGGAACCTCGGTGATATTACTTTGCGCGCGCTTGAAATACTTAAAAGCGTAGATGCGATTGCTGCTGAAGATACGCGCCATACTTCTGGATTATTGTCACATTTCGGTATCAGTAAAAAACTGATCGCCGTGCATGAGCATAACGAGCATCAATCTGCTGAAAAACTCTTACTTCAATTAAAGGCAGGCGAAAGTATTGCCTTGGTAACGGATGCAGGCACGCCAGGCGTTAGCGACCCGGGCGCAGTGGTGGTAAATCTGGTGCGTAAAGCGGGCATCAAGGTGGTGCCGATTCCAGGTGTGAGCGCAGTGGTTGCGGCTTTGTCTGCTTCTGGCATTATACAAAATGGTTTCTTGTTTCATGGATTTTTGCCTGCCAGTGGTGCCGCAAGGCGTAAAAACTTAGAGCTTCTCAAAGCCCAAACTGTGACATTGGTGTTTTATGAGGCACCGCATCGTATTGTAGAGAGCGTTGAGGATATGGCTACGGTGCTGGGGTCTGAGCGTCGCGTTACTTTTGCACGTGAACTGACCAAAACTTTTGAAACGATTTACAGTTGTGATTTGGGTGCCGCCGCCGCATGGTTGCAAGCCGATACTAATCAGCAGCGTGGTGAATTTGTATTGTTGGTTGAAGCTGCAGCCGTAAAAGAAGCAGAAGAAATTTCGGAAGAAACCGTTCGCGTATTAAAATTACTATTAGCAGAACTGCCGCTTAAACAAGCGGTAAAATTGGCGACTGAAGTCACCAATGAAAAGAAAAATATTTTGTATGAATTTGCATTAAAGTTGAAACATGATGAATAAAATTAGCTTAACTCGCCCGGACGACTGGCATTTACATTTAAGAGACGATGCTGCCTTAAAAGCGGTGTTGCCGGATACGGCGCGACAATTTGCACGTGCGATTGTGATGCCGAACTTGCGTCCGCCCGTTACAACAACGGAGTTGGCTGCTGCCTACCGTCAGCGCATCGTAGAGGCTTTGCCCGCGGGCATGAGTTTTGAACCGTTAATGACCTTGTACCTGACTGACAACACGTCAGCCGATGAGATTGCCAAAGCTAAAGCCAGCGGTTTTATTCATGGTGTAAAACTTTACCCTGCCGGTGCGACGACTAACTCAGACTCTGGCGTCACAAATCTTGGGCATTGCGTTAAAGCGTTAGAAGCTATGGAAAAACTGGGTGTGCCCTTGCTAACACACGCCGAAGTGACCGACAGTGATGTGGATGTGTTTGACCGTGAGCGCGTATTTATTGAGCGCAACATGATTCCGTTACTTAGAAAATTCCCGGCGCTCAAAATTGTGTTCGAGCACATCACCACTAAAGATGCCGCTGATTTTGTGACGGAAGCGCCAAGCAATGTAGGTGCAACGATTACTGCACATCACTTACTCATGAACCGTAATGATATGTTCAAAGGTGGTATTCAGCCACATCATTATTGTTTGCCGATTTTAAAACGTGAAGAGCACCGTTTGGCGCTAGTGAAGGCGGCAGTTTCTGGTAATCCTAAATTCTTCTTAGGCACCGACAGTGCGCCTCATGCTAAACATACTAAAGAAGCAGCTTGTGGCTGCGCAGGCATGTACACCGCGCATACGGCCATGGAGCTTTATGCAGAAGCGTTTGAGAAAGAAAATGCATTAGATAAGTTAGAAGGTTTTGCTAGCCTCTACGGTGCCGATTTTTATGGCTTGCCGCGTAACAAAGAACAAATCACGCTAGTGAAAGAAAACTGGCAAGTGCCAGATAGCTTACCGTATATAGAGGGTGATGTTTTGGTGCCATTGCGTGCGGGACAAACACTTACTTGGAAATTTCAAAAAAATTAATCTTCTCAACATGTTAAAATAGCGTTGAAGCTGGCTAGACAGTCGCCGCCTAGCAATAGGGGGAGGAAAGTCCGGGCTGCGAAGAGCGAGATGACGGCTAACGGCCGTACGTTGAAAGCTGGCAACAGTATAAGACGCGGAATAGGGCCACAGAGACGAGCGTATTAAGTTACGGTGAAACGCGGTAACCTCCATCTGCAGCAATATCAAATAGGCTGGCATTTTTATGTAAGTAAATAAGGCGTGGCTCGCGCTGCCAGCGGGTAGATAGCTTGAGCGTACAAGTAATTGTGCGCCTAGATGAATGACTGTCAGCCTTAGCAATAAGGCCTACAGAACCCGGCTTATCGGCCAGCTTCACATTGTTTATCTTTTTGTAATAAGGAAGTGCCTTGCATCTTAAGTAATTCATAGTCGTTTTTTCGTCGTTTTATCCCCTGCCAATACAATTCAAATGCTTTCATCGGCATTCTAATAATCTACATTCACTTGATTTTGTATGTGCTTAATTTATAACGATTTTATATTTATCACAAAAATACGCTAAGTCATTGACCTATAAAGAAAAAATAACAAAAAAGGGCTTGCATTGCTCTTTTTTTTTATCTATAGTGCAGATTAGTGGGGAAAAGTGGGTTTTTGTGGGGAATTGTTCATTGACTGTGCGGCATAAAGAACTAATGTTCGGCCGCGGTTTTTTGATACTACTAAGGGTTGGGCAGCTAAAAATTGAATCGCTAAAGATTAAATTTAGGTGCTTTAACAATTCTCCACTTTTTGTTTTCAGTTTGATTTTGGCGGCAAGGAAAATAACGGGCATATGTTTCGCGGTGCGACATCATTACATTTGGATGCAAAAGGCAGATTGGCTGTGCCGACTAAGCATAGGGAAGCCATGCAGCTTGAGTGCGCGGGTAACCTTGTGTTGACTGCGCATCCGCATCGTTGCCTGCTTTTGTATCCGCAGCCTGCCTGGGAGCCGATTCAAGCAAAGATGATGGCCTTGTCTTCATTTGATAAGCAATCTAGTGCGCTTCAACGTTTGCTAGTGGGTTTTGCTGAAGACGTGGTGTTGGATAGTGCGGGTCGTTTACTGGTGTCACCTGTGTTACGAGATTTTGCGGGCTTGGATAAAGAGGTGATGTTAGTGGGTCAAGGTAGTCATTTTGAGTTGTGGAATATGGAAGCCTGGCGTGCTCAGCTAGCGCAAGTCATGCAGGGTGATGGCTTTGAGATGCCGACAGAACTCGAGGGCTTCTCGCTGTGATTAAGGGCGTGAAAAGCACGCCCACCAAAGCATCATTGTCTTTAAAAAAAGCGTCTTCAAAAGGCGCGTTAAAGTTAGATCAACAATCGTTACAAGAAGATAAATCTACAGAAGTGCCTGCATCCGAAATGTCCTCATCAGATTCCAATTTAGAACACGCTGCGCCAGCAAATGACCACATCACGGTCTTGCTGGATGAGGCTGTGCACGCGTTGGCCATTAAGCCTGGCGGCACATACGTGGATGGTACATTTGGTCGCGGTGGCCACTCCAGGAAGATTTTAGGGCAGCTTGATAGCACTGGTCGCTTGATTGCATTCGACCGTGATTTGAGTGCGGTTGCAGCGGGAAACGCCATCGACGATGCGCGATTTAGCATGGTGCATAGCCATTTTGCGGGCATGCAGGCCAAGTTGGCGGAGATGGATGTTTTGAAGGTGGATGGCATCTTACTGGATTTGGGCATTTCATCGCCGCAGATTGATGAGGGTGACAGGGGTTTCAGTTTTAGATTCGATGCGCCGTTGGATATGCGCATGGATCAAAGTAGTGGGCAGACAGCGGCGGAGTACCTCGCCATGACAACAGAGCAGCATTTAGCGGAGGTTATAAAAAATTATGGTGAAGAACGGTTTGCTAAGCAGATTGCAAGGACGATTATTGCGGAGCGCAATGACGGGCGCCCCATCACCACTACTGGACAACTTGCCAAGGTCGTGGCAAGTGCCATCACGCGGTATGAGCCAGGGCAGAATCCAGCAACGCGCACATTTCAGGCTTTACGGATTTTCGTCAATCAGGAGCTTGAAGAGCTTTCGCTAACAATGCCGCAGTGCTTGGCATTATTGGCACCGCAAGGGCGTTTGGCAGTGATCAGTTTCCATTCACTGGAAGATCGTATTGTGAAGCGCTTCATTCAAGGTGAGAAAAATCGCGATGACTTGCCCGCTAACTTTCCAGTGCGGGCGGCAGATTTGCCACAACCGCGATTGGTAAGCGTTGGTAAAGCGATCAAGCCTAGTGCAGCTGAAATTAAGCGTAATCCGCGCTCACGCAGTGCGGTGTTGCGCGTGGCTGAAAGGACGCAGGTTCAATGACGCGTCTGAATTTAATTTTGTATTTTGCACTGATGCTCTCCGCTTTGGGCTTAGTGAACGCGCAGCATAAGTCGCGCAAACTGTATATCGAACTGGAACAAATGAGTCAGGCAGCAAAACAATATGAGCAGGAGTTTGGCCAGTTGCAGCTTGAGCAAAGTACATGGGCCATGCACTCGCGTGTGGAGTTGATTGCAGCACACACGTTGCAGATGCAAGTGCCGGACGCAAAAAGGATACAAGTGGTGTCGCCTAATAGTTTGACTGTGCAGCCAGCACAGATGCCGCAGACAAATGTCCAACCGACAGGACAAGTTGTACCGCAATCAGGAGCTAGCCAATAATGGCGATGCAGCAATTTAATAAAGCTACTAACCACGTGGTAGTCAAGCTACCTGCGTGGCGCCGTCGTGTTTTGTTGGTGATGGTATTGCTGGGCTTTGCAGTATTGATAGGGCGCGGTGTTTACTTGCAAAGTCTTAATAAACGCTTCTTGCAAGAAAAAGGCGATGCACGTTATAGCCGCGCACTCACTTTATCTGCACATCGCGGCAAGATTACAGACCGCTATGGCGAGTTGTTGGCGATTAGTTCGCCGGTTGAGTCTGTGTGGGCGTCCCCGCCTGATGTAGAAATCAATGCACAGCAAACTAAAAAAATTGCTGAATTGTTAAATATTAAAACTGACGTCATCAAGAAAAAGCTCGCCAACAGCGAGCGTGAGTTTGTATATCTCAAGCGCCGTATCTCCCCTGAGTTGGCAGGAGAGGTGATGAAGCTTGGCGTTCCCGGTATTTATCTGCAACGCGAATATAAGCGTTACTACCCCGCTGGTGAAGTTACGGCTCATTTAGTTGGTTTTACTGGCATTGATGATAAGGGCCAAGAAGGCTTTGAGCTCACTATGAACGATACGCTCTCTGGTAAAACGGGTAGTCGTCGTGTCATCAAGGACCGGGCTGGTCATATTGTTGAAGATTTGGAAGCGGTTAAAGTCCCGCAAGATGGTCATGATGTGGTGCTGTCGATTGATCGCCGTATTCAATATTTGGCGCATCGTGAGTTGGTAAAAGCAGTTGAGTTACATAAGGCCAAAGCAGGGGCGGCGATTGTGCTGGATGCCAGAACTGGTGAAGTGCTCGCTATGGCTAATGTGCCAACCTACAACCCGAATAACCCGGTAAATATTCAAGGTAAAGCACGAAATCGCTCAATTACAGACGTGTTCGAACCAGGTTCTACATTAAAACCGGTGACCGCTGCCGCTGCTATAGAGTCTGGAAAGTATCTACCAGATACCAAAATTCAAACCGCGCCTGGTTATATGTCGATAGGTCCCGCTACGATTCATGATGCTCACCCGCATGGCGTATTAACGGTATCAGAAGTGATACAGAAATCTTCCAACGTCGGTTCCGCCAAGATGGCGTTATCGCTTGAACGGCCATATCTATGGGGTGTATTCAATCAAATGGGCTTTGGTGCCAAAACGCGCATCGGCTTCCCGGGCGAAGCTTCTGGTCGTTTGAGAGATTACAAAACATGGCGACCCATTGAGCAGGCGACTATGTCATATGGGCATGGTATTAGCCTGACCTTGTTGCAATTGGCAAGGGCGTACACCGTGTTTGCTAATGACGGTGAACTAAAGCCTGTTTCCTTGCTTAAATTGAAAGATGCGCCAGTCGGCACGCAAGTGTTCAGTGCGCAAACGGCACATCAGATTAAAGATATGCTGGAGCTGGTTGTCTTACCTGGTGGTACCGCGCTGAGAGCGCAAGTGTTGGGTTATCGTGTGGCTGGTAAAACTGGTACGACCCATAAATTGGGCCCGGCTGGTTACGAAAAAGACAAATACGTCGGTTCATTTGTGGGTATGGCGCCAGCTTCTAACCCGCGCTTGATTATGGCGGTGATGATCGATGAGCCTACCAGCGGTGAATATTATGGCGGCACAGTTGCCGCGCCAGTATTCAGCGCGGTAATGGCAGATGCGCTGCGTATGCTCGCTGTGCCGCAAGACGCGCCGAATAATAACGTGGTGATTCCAGATGACGTTGAAGATGTGAAGGAGGTCGTATGACCATATTCGCGGACTTAAGAAAAATTGCTGGTAATCAACAGTTCGCTTCAATCACCTCGGATAGCCGTCGCGTTAAGCCTGGCGCGCTATTTTTGGCCTATCCAGGTACGCACAGCGATGGCCGTAGCTATATTCCACAGGCGATTCAAGCCGGTGCGACGGGTGTAGTTTGGGAAAGCCAAGGCTTCACATGGAATGCAGATTGGCAAGTCAGCAATATTGGTGTGAATGGTCTGCGACCTCAGGTCAGCCAGATTGCGGCTGAATACTATCAATATCCATCCAGTCAGTTGACCATGATAGGCGTGACTGGCACCAATGGTAAAACCTCGGTCAGCCAATGGCTTGCACAGTGCTTAACATTGTTGGGTCAAAAGGCTGCGGTCATGGGCACCATAGGCAATGGCTTCTTTGATGCTGAGTCTGGTGGTTTAGCTGAGGCAGCTAACACCACTCCGGACGCGATTTTGCTGCAAGGCATGCTGGCTGACTTTGTGCAGCAGCAAGCTAGGGCGGCGGTGATGGAGGTGTCATCACATGGCCTTGAGCAGGGCCGCGTTAATGGCGTAGATTTTAAAGTGGCGGTGTTCACCAACCTCACACGAGATCATTTGGACTATCACCAAACGATGGAGGCTTATGCCGCCGCTAAGCAAAAGCTGTTCGATTGGCCAAGTTTAAACATTGCGGTGCTGAATGCAGATGATGGGTTTGGGCAAACAATTGCCAACTCGCTGAAACAGCAAGCTAAGTCATTCGTGACTTATGGCTTAGAACATGGTGATGTACGCGGCAGTGATTTGCAATTGCATCAGCAGGGTTTAACCATGCAGGTAACTACCCCACAAGGTAGTGCAACGCTGAATGCGCCTGTGCTTGGTCGCTTCAACGCGTACAACGTACTTGCTGTATTGGCGAGTTTGTTGGCGTTAGATGTCAGTTTAACTGATGCGGTGGCTGTGATTGGTCAAATCAAACCTGTGCAAGGACGTATGCAGCAGTTTGGTGGTAATGAATTACCGCTAGTGGTGATTGATTATGCACACACACCAGATGCTTTGGAAAATGTGTTGCTGACGCTGAAAGAACAAAAACCAGCCAAGCTGATTTGTGTGTTTGGTTGCGGTGGTAATCGCGATGCAGGCAAGCGACCGTTGATGGGCACTGTTGCAAGCAAGTTGGCAGATACGGTGATTGTGACTTCCGATAACCCACGTAATGAAGATCCTGCATTGATTATTAAAGAGGTGATTGGCGGCATCACAACAGCACATTTGGTTGAGCCGGATCGTGCGCTTGCAATCAAGCAAGCGATTCAAACTGCACAAAAAGGCGACATCGTACTAGTGGCAGGTAAGGGTCATGAGGATTACCAAGAAATCGCAGGCGTGAAATATCCGTTTAGTGATGCAATGGTTGCACAAGCGGCATTGGCCAGCTATGCAACGCAGAGATTGGGGGCTTCGTTATGATGCTTTTGTCAGAAGCTTCGACAGCACTTAAAGCCCAATTGGTCGGCACGGACGCAATGTTTACTAGCGTAGGTGCAGATAGTCGCAAGATTGCATCAGGTCAATTATTTGTTGCGCTCAAAGGTGAGCATTTTGATGGCCATGATTTCGTTGAACAGGCTATTAAGCAAGGCGCGGCGGCGGTGTTGGTATCTAAACAATCTTCTGCAGAGCCTGCGATTGTTGTCCAAGACACCTATCAAGCCTTGGGTGAATTAGCCGCCTATTGGCGCAGCAAGTTTAACCTGCCATTGGCGGCAATTACCGGCAGTAACGGCAAAACTACCGTGAAAGAAATGTTGGCTTCCATATTAAGAGCTGCGAGCAAAACACCAGAGGCGGTGTTGGCGACACAAGGCAACCTTAATAATCATATTGGTTTGCCGCTGACGATGCTCAACCTGAATGCACAACATCGCTATGCGGTGATTGAGATGGGCATGAACCATACCGGCGAAATCAGCTATTTGACCAAACTCGCCAAACCGACGGTTGCACTTGTTAATAACGCTGGCATCGCACACATCGGCGAGCTGGGATCAGTGGAAGCAATTGCTAAAGCCAAAGGCGAGATATTTGAAGGCTTGGCAGCAGATGGCATTGCCGTGATTAACGCCGATGATGATTTTGCTCCGCACTGGAGAGCGTTGATTGGTCAGCGTAAAACCATCAGTTTCGGTCTGAAAAATACCGCAGATGTATCTGCAAGCTATGAATTGCAGGCCGATGCAAGCGTAATGAACATCAAAACGCCAAACGGTCAGTTCGGCACAGTGTTGCCAACCCCTGGCTTACACAATGTGATGAATGCACTCGCTGCTACCAGTGCTGCTTTGGCCATGGGTATTGCTTTGCCAGTCATTGCTGAAGGCTTGCAGAATTATGTGGGTGCGAAGGGTCGGCTACAGCATCTAAAAGGCGTCAACGGTGCATTGGTGATTGATGATACTTACAACGCAAATCCACTATCGATGAAAGCTGCGATTGATGTGCTCATGGCTAAGCCTGGTGAAAAACTGCTGGTATTGGGTGATATGGGTGAGCTGGGTGATGACGCCGCGGCGTTACACGCCGAGATTGGAAGCTATGCCAAAGCGGCGGGTGTGAATGCACTGCTAACTTTGGGCACGCTGAGTCAAGAAATGACAACGGCTTTTGGTGCAGGTGCAAAGCATTATGCATCAGCAGAAGCGCTAGCTAGCGAATTAGCCGCAAGGTTGAAACCAACTAGCGTGGTGTTGGTGAAGGGTTCGCGGTTTATGGCGATGGAGCGGATTGTGAAAGAAATTATCACTGAGAAACAAACGGATAAGAAAGAGGAGGCACATTAAATGTTACTAGAACTAGCACAATGGCTGGCAAGGGATATTCGTGGTTTTCATGTGTTTGATTACATCACCTTACGAGCGGTACTCGCTACGCTTACCGCGCTGACGATTTCATTCGTAGTTGGCCCAACCTTGATTCGTAAACTCACGTATTACAAAGTAGGTCAATCGGTACGTGATGATGGCCCGCAAACGCATCTAATAAAAGCGGGTACGCCGACCATGGGCGGTGCGTTGATATTGGTCGCCATCGCAATCTCGACATTACTATGGGCAGATCTAAGTAACAGGTTCGTGTGGGTTGTACTATTCACAACATTAGGTTTTGGCATCATCGGCTGGGTAGATGATTGGCGCAAAGTTGTGCATCGCAATCCTAAAGGCCTGTCAGCGAAAGAGAAGTATTTCTGGCAATCAGTCGTAGGTTTTAGTGTCGCCATATTTTTACAGCAGACTGCAACAGTGCCTGCTGAAACTACGCTGTATTTGCCTTTCATCAAGACATTAGTCATTCCGCTTAGCGCAGTTGGATTCATTATTTTGACTTACTTGGTCGTCGTAGGCAGTAGTAATGCTGTCAACCTAACTGACGGTTTAGATGGTTTGGCAATTATGCCTACGGTGATGGTGGGTAGCGCTTTGGCATTGTTTGCCTACGTCACAGGCCACTTCTATTTCTCTAAATACTTAGGTATTCCTTACGTGCCAGGCGCGGGCGAGTTAGCGGTGTTTTGTGCAGCCATGGCGGGCGCTGGCTTAGGGTTCTTGTGGTTCAACGCTTATCCGGCAGAAGTGTTCATGGGTGATGTTGGCGCACTGGCATTAGGTGCTGCGTTAGGCATTGTGGCTGTCATTGTGCGTCAAGAGATCGTGTTGTTCATCATGGGTGGCGTGTTCGTCATGGAAACCTTGTCGGTCGCCGCGCAGGTCACCTATTTCAAATATACAAAGTTCAGAACTGGCACTGGTAAGCGCATCTTTTTGATGGCGCCGCTGCATCATCACTATGAACAAAAAGGCTGGAAAGAAACGCAAGTCGTGGTGCGCTTCTGGATTATCACCATGATGCTGGTGTTGGTTGGCATTTCCACATTGAAGCTCAGATAACAGACATTAAAGAATCAAAGATAAAAACAGTGAAAATTGAATTAAAAGATAAACGTGTATTAGTGCTAGGCCTTGGTGAAACAGGGCTTTCGGCATTGCGCTGGCTGAATCGCCAGAGTGCGCGTTTGTCTGTGGCCGATACCCGCGAAAATCCGCCGGGAATGGACACAGTTAAAGCTGAGTTTCCTGAAGTGAAATTGTATGCAGGTGCTTTTACTGCGGCGATATTTAGCAATGTTGATTTGATTGTGGCCAGTCCAGGTGTGCCACTCAATGAGCCTGAAATTCAAGCGGCAATTAAGCGTGGCATCACAGTTGTTGGCGATGTTGAATTGTTCGCACAGTATCGTCCAGCTAGCGCTAAGGTGATTGCCATTACCGGCGCAAATGGTAAAACCACGGTGACAACCTTGGTCGGCGAAATGTGCAAAGCGGCGGGTTTAAAAACCTTAGTCGCAGGTAATATTGGTTTGCCTGTGCTTGATACGCTGGGTATGGAAACACCTGATGTTTATGTGTTGGAGCTGTCTAGTTTTCAGCTTGAAACTACAAGTAATCTGCATGTTGACGCTGCAACCATGCTGAATCTATCTGAAGACCATATGGATAGATACGACAGCATGCAGGATTATGCGATTGCGAAAGCGCGTATCTTCTACAACGCAGTGTTGCAAGTGCTGAACCGTGATGATGCCTGGAGCATGATGATGGCGCGCGCAAAGTTAGCGCAAGCCACATTCGGCTTGTCAGCACCTGCGGAAAATGATGCTTATGGCTTGCAGAAAGTAGATGGCGAAACTTGGCTGGTGGACGGTGATAAAGAACTCATCAATCTGCAAGACTTGAAAATAGTTGGTCTGCATAACGCCGCCAATGCACTGGCAGCGGTTGCCCTTTGTCGCGGCATTGGTATCGATTACGCCCCTATCATTCAAACGCTTTATAACTTTAAAGGTTTGCCACACCGTGTGGAATGGGTCGCTGAAATCGACGACGTCGATTACTACGATGATTCCAAAGGCACGAATGTAGGCGCAACTTGCGCGGCGATTGCTGGCTTGCCACAAAAAATAGTCTTGATTGCCGGCGGTGATGGTAAAGGGCAGGACTTTTCACCGTTGAAGGATGCGGTTGCAGAAAATGCACGCGCCGTAGTGTTGATTGGTCGCGATGCGCCAGCGATTGAAGCTGTGCTGCTCGATACGGAAGTGCCTTTATACCAAGCGGCAGACTTACCGGAAGCGGTGAATATCGCTAAAAAACTGGCTCAAACTGGTGATGCGGTGCTGCTATCCCCTGCTTGCGCCAGTTTCGATATGTTCAAAAATTACGTGCATCGTGCCGAAGTCTTTGTCAGCGCCGTCAAGCGCTTGAAGGAGGCGGCATGATTGCTACCATGCTCAATCGTGAGCGTATCAACTCCCCTAATTATGACCAGGGTTTACTCTGGGTCATCCTGGTTCTATTGGGCTTAGGTCTGGTGATGGTGTATTCGGCTTCTATCGCTATTGCTGAGGCGGATAAAGTGGTAGGTCATAACAGTAGTTATTACCTCGTGCGCCAAGCTATCTTTTTGGTCATTAGTTTGAGCGCGGCTTTCGTGGCATTCAATATCCCGGTAGCTTGGTGGCAGAAAATGGCACCTTATCTATTCTTGCTCGGCTTGGCTTTGCTGGTGCTAGTGCTGATACCAGGTATCGGTCGTGTGGTAGGCGGTAGTCGCCGCTGGTTGTCCCTGTTCGTCATTAACTTACAGCCTTCGGAGTTCATGAAACTGTTCGCCGCCATGTACGTGGCCGATTACACAGTGCGCAAGGGTGCGCTGATGGATAGTTTCACGCGTGGCTTCTTACCGATGTTAGTGGTGATGCTGCTTGTTGGCGGCTTGTTATTGCGCGAGCCTGACTTTGGCGCATTCGCGGTGATTGCGGCCATTTCCATTTCTATTCTCTGGCTGGGTGGCATTAACGGTCGTATTTTTGGCGGGTTGATTGTGTTGCTGGTGATTGGTTTTGTGCTGCTGATTTGGAGCTCACCTTACCGCCTTGAGCGCGTGATTGGCTTTATGGATCCATGGGCTGACCCATATGGCAAAGGCTACCAGCTTTCACATGCGCTGATTGCATTTGGTCGCGGTGAATGGTTGGGTGTGGGGCTAGGTGCCAGCGTAGAAAAACTGCTCTATTTGCCAGAAGCACATACTGACTTTTTGCTGGCAGTGATTGCGGAAGAGCTCGGTTTTGTCGGTGTGCTAGCGGTGTTGGGCTTATTTTCCTGGATTGTGCTTCGCTCATTTGGTATCGCAAAAGAAGCGATTGCTAATGAACGTTATTTTGCCGCTTTGTTATCACAAGGGTTGGGTGTGTGGATAGGGGTGCAAGCCATTATCAATATTGGTGTGAACATGGGCATATTGCCGACCAAAGGTTTGACCCTGCCGTTATTGTCATTTGGCGGTAGCGGCATTTTGGCGAATTGCATCGCGATGGCGATTTTGCTCAGAATAGACTTTGAGAACAGACGTTTGCAAAAGGGCTTGCCAGCATGACGACTCAGCCTAAAACACTAATGGTAATGGCTGGCGGTACCGGTGGTCATGTGTATCCAGCGATGGCAGTAGCAGACCATTTGAAAGCACTCGGTTGGAACATCGTGTGGCTGTGCACAGAAGGCGGCATGGAAAACCGTTTGATTGCGAATAAAGGTTATCAAAAAGCCATGATTACCATGCGCGGTGTGCGTGGTAAGGGCTTACTAGGTTGGCTGTTGTTGCCAGTCAAGCTGAGTATTGCATTGGCGCAGTCATATCAAGCAATTACTCAAACTCAGCCGAATCTGGTACTAGGTATGGGGGGCTTTGCTGCCTTCCCAGGTGGCCTGATGGCTTGGTTATTACGTAAACCGTTGGTGATACATGAGCAGAATTCAGTGGCAGGTTTAACCAATAAAACCTTGGCTCGTTTTGCGAAAAAAGTATTAGCGGCATTCCCCGCTGCCTTTGGCAACAAGGCAGTTTTAGTGGGTAATCCAGTACGTGCGGAGATTACGCAAGTTGCCTCAGTAGAAGAGAGATTTACAGGCCGCACGGGTGCATTACATGTATTGGTGGTCGGCGGTAGTTTAGGCGCACAAGCGCTGAATGAGGTGCTGCCTAAAGCGCTCGCTGAGATTTCACCAGAGCAACGTCCGCAGGTCGTGCATCAAGCGGGTGAAAAACATATTGCGACCTTGCAAGGTAATTATCAAGCCGCAGGCGTAAGTGCAGATGCGGTGGCATTTATTGAGGATATGGCGGCAATGTACGCATGGGCTGATGTGGTAATTTGCCGCGCCGGTGCGTTAACGGTCGCAGAAGTTTCGGCCGCAGGTGTAGCCAGCGTACTAGTGCCATTCCCGCATGCAGTGGATGATCACCAAACCAGCAATGCACGTTATTTATCAGATGCGGGCGCAGCAATATTGGTACCGCAAACCGAATTTAGCGTGCCTAAAGTCGTGGCGCTGTTAACAGATTTAAGCCGTGAAAAATGCCTGGAGATGGCAAGCAAAGCACGTGCATTGGGCAAGCCTGAAGCAACCAAAGTCGTTGCTGAAATATGTATGGAGCTAGCGCTATGAAACATAAAGTCAAAAATATACATTTCATCGGCATCGGCGGCTCAGGCATGAGCGGTATCGCCGAGGTGCTCATCAATCTGGACTTTACCGTCAGTGGTTCTGACTTAGCTTCAAATGCCATCACCAAGCGCCTTAAAGACTTTGGCGCAATAGTGTATCAAGGTCATGCCACCGAGAATCTTGGTAATGCTGATGTGGTAGTGGTATCAAGCGCGGTGAATGAAGAGAACCCGGAAGTTAAAGCAGCTAGAGCTAAGAATATTCCAGTGGTGCCACGTGCATTGATGTTGGCTGAGTTGATGCGCTTTAGACAAGGTATTGCGGTGGCGGGTACGCATGGCAAAACGACAACAACGAGTCTGATTGCGAGCATTTTGGCTGAAGCGGGTATGGACCCAACCTTTGTCATCGGCGGCAAGTTAGAAGCAGCCAATGCCAACGCTAAGCTAGGTACTGGTGAGTACATTGTGGCGGAGGCGGATGAGTCCGATGCTTCATTCCTGCATCTGACACCAGTGATGGCAGTGGTCACCAATATTGACCAAGACCACATGGATACCTATGAACACAGCTTCGACAAACTCAAAAGCGCATTCGTAGAGTTTTTACAGCAATTGCCGTTCTGGGGCATGGCGGTGGTGTGTATCGACGATGCAAATATCCGCGAGATTCTGCCACGCGTGACTAAGCCAGTAACGACTTACGGCTTCAGTGAAGATGCACTAATCCGTGCGAAAAATGTACGTGCCGATGATGGCAAGATGCACTTTACGGTACAGCGCATCAATGGCGTGACCACTGAGTTCGACGTGACCTTGAATCTGCCGGGCAATCACTATGTATTGAATGCGCTTGCTGCAATTGCGATTGCCAGCGAGTTGAATGTGCCGGATGTTGCCATTATCAAAGCACTCAAAGAATTCAAAGGTGTCGGCCGCAGGTTTGAACGTTACGGCGAGGTGAATGTAACTGCCAACAACGATAACAATGATAAAAGAGTGGGTACTTTCACATTAATTGATGACTACGGACACCATCCGGTAGAGATGCAGGCAGTGATCGCTGCCGCACGTGCCGCTTTTCCTAACCGTCGATTAGTCATGGCGTTTCAGCCGCATCGCTACACGCGTACACGTGATTGTTTCGAGGATTTTGTGCGTGTGCTATCCAGCGCAGATGTTGTGCTGCTGACTGAGGTCTATTCAGCAGGTGAGGCACCAATAGTAGCGGCAGATACGCGCTCATTGATTCGTGCGATTCGCATCGCCGATAAAGTAGAGCCATTGTTTGTGGAAAGTACCGACGTGCTACCACAAGCCATTTTGGATGTGGCAAAAGCAGGTGATGTGGTGATTGTTATGGGCGCAGGCTCTATAGGACAAGTCGCGGCAAAAACTAAACTTTTGGCAGAAGGAGCGCACATCAATTGATGGTGAAGCACACACAAGCTGCAAGCGGTAAGTTATTGCTAGATGAGCCAATGGCGCGCTACACCAGTTGGCGTGTGGGCGGCAAAGCTGATCGACTTTACATTCCTGCCGGTTTGGAAGATTTGTGCACATTCTTACAAAGCTTGGATGCGACAGAGCCCGTGCACTTTATTGGCTTGGGTTCCAATCTGCTGGTACGTGACGGCGGTGTGCGCGGCACGGTGGTATTGATGCATAACGTACTGAACGATTTACGTATGGATGGCGATCTAGTCTATGCCGATGTAGGCGTGACTTGCGCCAAATTGGCAAAGTTCTCTGCTAAGCAAGCCAAACAAGGTGCAGAGTTCTTTGCTGGTATTCCGGGCACTGTGGGCGGTGCGCTAGCCATGAATGCGGGTTGTTATGGCTCTGAAACTTGGAATGTGGTGAGTCGCGTAACCACGATTAATAAGCAGGGTCAGCTTAATACGCGGGATGCTGCCGAGTTCATTGCAAGCTATCGCCATGTAGATATGCCGGTGAGCGATGAATGGTTCATCTCGGCCTGGTTTGGCTTGGTGGCTGGTGATGCGCATGAATCAGCACAAAAGATTAAAGCCTTGCTGGCACAGCGTTTGAGCTCACAACCGCTCAATCTGCCGAGTGCGGGCTCTACGTTTAGGAACCCGGCTGGTGATTTTGCGGCAAGGTTGATTGAAGCAAGCGGTTTGAAAGGTTACATCATTGGCGGCGCACAAGTGTCTGAGAAGCACGCCAATTTTATTGTGAATATCGGTGGCGCGAATGCCTTGGATATTGAGTTGTTGATTAAACACATGCGTGAAACCGTGTTGGAAAAACATGGAGTAGCGTTGCAGCAAGAAGTAAAAGTTATCGGTGAATATTAAGCGGAATGTAAATAGTGAGCATGAGTAAAAAAAGTAAATTTGGAAAAGTCGCGGTGTTGATGGGCGGCCGTTCTGGCGAGCGTGAAGTGTCACTTAAAAGTGGCGGTGCGGTATTGAGCGCGTTGCAAGCGCAGGGCGTTGACGCAGTAGCGTTTGATCCACGTGAAAAGCCTTTGCATGATTTGGAAAGTTTTGACCGTGTATTCATCAACTTGCATGGCCGTTACGGTGAGGATGGTTGCATTCAAGGCGCACTTGAAATGTTACAGATTCCCTATACCGGCAGCGGTGTGATGGCGTCAGCGATTGGCATGGATAAATGGCGTACTAAATTATTGTGGCGCGCAACTAATGTAGTGACGCCGGATTTTGAACTGGTGACAGCGGACAGTGATTTTGACGCAATAGAGAAAAAACTTGGCTTACCGTTGTTTGTGAAGCCGGCGAATGAAGGCTCTAGCCTAGGCATCAGCAAAGTAAAACAAGCGGGTGGCTTGCAAGCAGCGTACGAGCTGGCTGCCAAGGCAGACCCATTGGTGATTGCGGAGAAATTCGTAGGCGGTGGCGAATATACCGTAGGCGTTATTGACGATGGCGCGGGTGGCTTTAAAGCGCTGCCGATTATTCGCATTGTGCCAAAAAATGAGTTTTATGACTTTGAAGCGAAGTACCTGCGCGATGACACCGAGTATTTATGCCCTTGTGGTTTGAGTGCGGAAAAAGAAGCGCAAATCCAGCAGGAAGCATTGTTGGCGTTCCGTGCCGTGGGTTGCAAAGGCTGGGGACGCGTGGATTTCTTGATGGACGAAGCCGGTAATCATTACTTTTTAGAAGTGAATACCAGCCCAGGCATGACAGATCACAGTCTGGTGCCGATGGCA
Organism: Methylotenera sp.; assembly: GCA_035459705.1. Classification (GTDB taxonomy): domain Bacteria; phylum Pseudomonadota; class Gammaproteobacteria; order Burkholderiales; family Methylophilaceae; genus Methylotenera. Next base: position 44,659 of record DATHXI010000051.1, read on the forward strand.
GCGAAAGCAGCGGGTATCAGTTTTGAAGAGTTAGTGGTACGTATTCTGGAGTCAGCAGATGTGGGATAGACCTACATTACTGAACTGGACAGCCAACCTGCTCTTCGCTTTGAGCGTGGTGGTGATGCTGTATGCAGTTTTGTATGTAGTGGTGCATTTGCCGATTTTTCCTTTACGTGAAGTGAAGGTGGATGGGCAGTTAAGTCATGTAAGCCGCGAGCAGGTGAAGTTGATCGTTGCCAAACATTTGAAAGGTAACTTTTTCACATTGGATTTAGTAAAAGCGCGTGATGCATTTGAAAAGCTGCCATGGGCACGCAATGTGAGTGTGCGTAGGCGCTGGCCAGATAAGCTGGAAGTGGTGATTGAAGAACATCATGCATTGGCGCGCTGGGGCAGCATCGCTTTGGTAAATACACACGGCGAACTATTTCACGCTGCATCTGGCAGCGATTTACCAGTTTTTTATGGGCCAGGTGATGGTGTTATCGAAGTGGCTTCGCAATATGGTGAATTTAGCAAAGCACTCAAGGTGGCAAATTTAGATATTGCCAACTTAGCGTTAACGCCAAGACGTGCATGGAAGATTACGACAACGAACGGGATGGTCGTGGAGCTTGGGCGAATTGAAATGCAAGCCAGATTAGAGAAATTTGCCAAAGTGTATAGCAGCACGATTGCAGGCTTGAATAAAAAAATTGCTTATGCAGATTTGCGCTATCCGAATGGATTTGCGGTACGTAAGCCTAGTTAGAGATGAATAGAAAACAGACGTTAGCCGTGCGTAATCACGGAGGGAGCAGGGAATGAGTAGAGTAAAAGACGATAAAAATTTAATTGTAGGGTTGGACATCGGCACATCAAAAATTGTCGCGATTGTTGCCGAGCTGCAGCCGGAGGGCACGCTAAAAGTCATCGGACTTGGACAGCACATTTCACGCGGCTTGAAAAAAGGTGTGGTGATTAACATTGAATCGACCATGCAGTCCATACAGCGCGCTCTGGAAGAAGCGGAGTTAATGGCAGATTGCAAGATCAACAATGTATATACCGGCATCGCTGGCAGCCACATTAAGAGCCTGAATTCACATGGCATGGTGAAAATTAAAGATGCAGAAGTCTCGCAAATGGATGTAGACCGTGTGATTGAAACTGCGCGTGCGATTGCACTACCAGCGGACCAGCAGATTCTGCATATTCTCACCCAAGAATTCATCATCGATGGTCAAGAGGATGTACGCGAACCACTCGGCATGAGCGGCATGAAACTAGAAGTGAAAGTGCATATCGTGACTGGGGCGGTAGCAGCTGCCCAGAACATTGTGAAGTGCATCAAACGTTGCGGTATTGAAGTCAGCGATTTGATCTTGCAACCATTAGCTTCTAGCTTGGCTGTGTTAACAGAAGATGAAAAAGAACTGGGTGTGTGTCTGGTGGATATCGGCGGTGGCACTACGGATATCGCGGTGTTCAAGCAAGGTGCGATTCGTCATACCGCCGTGGTGCCGATTGCTGGCGACCAAATGACCAATGACGTTGCGGTGGCGTTCCGCACGCCAACACAGTCCGCGGAAGACATCAAGATTAAACACGGTTGTGCACTTAGGCAATTGGCAGATCCTCGTGAAGTGGTTGAAGTGCCCGGTGTCGATGGCCGTGAGCCACGTCAATTATCAGTACAGACCTTGGCTGAAGTGTTAGAGCCACGTGTGGTTGAGTTATATGAGTTGGTGTTGAACGAATTACGTCGTAGCGGCATGGAAGAAATGATTGCATCAGGCATCGTCATCACGGGCGGTTCAGCCATGATGCGCGGCATGGTCGAGCTGGGTGAAGAGATATTCCACATGCCAGTACGTTTAGGCATGCCACGTTACGTAGGCGGTTTGTCCGAAGTGGTGAGCAATCCACGCTACGCAACAGGCGTGGGCTTGGTGTTGATGGGTAAACAGCAGTTAGAAAGACACTTGAGTGGACAAATGGAATCTAGCTCGTTCGGACGGGTGCTAGAGAAGATGAAGAGCTGGTTCCAAGGTAATTTTTAGCAGTAGATTTAAAGGCAGTGGTAGTAGTAAGCAAGGGTTAGAAGTTCTGGCAGAAGTACTTGGTTAAACAGAAGTAAATTTGCAATGAGGCAAGTTAAAAAAGAGGAGACACAAAATGTTTGAAATTATGGAAAAGAATTCCCAAGAGGCCGTGATTAAGGTCATTGGCGTGGGCGGTTGCGGCGGCAACGCAGTTGCACACATGATAGAGAAAAGCGTTGGTGGCGTTGAATTCATTTGCGCCAATACGGATATGCAAGCGCTGAAAAAGAGCCAAGCAAAAACTGTATTGCAAATGGGTACTGCCATCACTAAAGGTTTGGGTGCAGGCGCTAAACCTGAAATCGGCCGTGAAGCAGCATTAGAAGACCGCGATGCGATTGCGGACCTGATTGATGGCGCTGATATGTTATTTATCACAGCAGGTATGGGCGGTGGTACAGGTACAGGCGCTGCGCCGGTGATTGCTCAAGTCGCAAAAGAGATGGGTATCTTAACCGTCGCTGTGGTGACTAAGCCTTTCGCGTTTGAAGGAAAACGCACTAAAGTCGCCAGCGATGGTCTAGAAGAGTTATCGAAGTATGTGGATTCATTGATCGTGATTCCTAATGAGAAATTGATGGAAGTACTGGGCGAAGATGTGCCGTTCTTAGAGGCTTTCAGGGCGGCTAACGATGTGTTGCACAATGCGGTGTCAGGCATTGCCGAAATCATCAATTGCCCAGGTTTGGTTAACGTCGACTTTGCTGACGTGCGCACAGTAATGAGCGAGATGGGCATGGCGATGATGGGTTCAGCGATTGCAACAGGTCCGGACCGTGCACGTATTGCGGCGGAACAAGCAGTAGCAAGCCCATTGTTGGAAGATGTCAACTTGGCTAATGCACGCGGCGTTTTAGTGAATATCACCACTTCAGCTTCTTTCAAAATGAAAGAATATTATGACGTGATGAATACGATTAAAGCGTTCACTGCGGAAGACGCTACCGTGATTGTTGGTAACGTGTTCGACGAAGCAATGGGTGATGGCTTACGTGTCACCATGGTAGCTACAGGTTTGACTGGCGCACAACGCCGTCAACAAAAACCAGAGCTACGCGTGATGACGCAAGAAGTGGTGCGTAACGGTACTACTAACCAACCAATGTTCGTGGGTGGTAGTGTGGATGATGATGAAGCACCTGCAGTATTTGCTTCAAACAACCGTCGTGCGCAAGTGGAAGCGATGAAGATGTCAGGTGTTGAGGAATATGATATCCCTGCATTCTTACGCAAACAAGCTGACTAATGAGCACATGAAGTTTGCTTTTTAGTTAAGCCCAAGCCGAACAACTCAGTCGCTGAGTTGAGGCTGGTATGGTATTATATGCTTGATTAGTAAGGCGAATATTAAGTTCGCGAAGCAAACAAAAGGGTTTTATACATAGATGTTAAAGCAACGTACATTAAAAAAAGCGATTAGCGCCACTGGCGTTGGGTTGCACAACGGCGAAAAGGTTACTCTTACCCTGCGCCCTGCTGCACCTGATACTGGTATTGTTTTCAAACGGGTTGATCTGCCTCAACCTAATGAAATCGTAGCGACTCCACAAGCGGTGCATGACACCCGCATGTGTTCTGCGCTAGAGGCCAATGGTGCGCGTGTTGCTACTGTTGAGCATTTGATGTCTGCACTTGCAGGCTTAGGTGTGGATAACGTATATGTAGATGTTGATGCTTCTGAAATACCGATTATGGATGGTAGCTCAGGCCCTTTTGTATTCTTGCTGCAAGAAGCGGGTATTGTGGAACAAGCTGCGGCGAAGAAATTCATCCGCGTCAAAAAAACGGTAGAAGTCAAAGAGGGCGATAAATGGGTACGTTTTGAACCTTATCATGGCTTCAAGATTGATTTCACTATCGAGTTCAATCATCCTGTTTTTGAGCATTCAGGCAATAATGTCAAAATCGATTTTGCCGCTGATTCGTATATCAAAGAAATCAGTCGTGCGCGTACTTTTGGCTTTATGCACGAGGTTGAATATCTACGTTCAAATGGTTTGGCGCGCGGTGGTAGTTTAGATAACGCGATTGTTTTAGACGAGTACCGTGTACTTAATTCTGATGGCTTGCGTTATGACGATGAGTTCGCCAAACACAAAGTATTAGATGCGATTGGTGATCTGTACATGTTAGGCCATCCAATTTTAGGCGCTTTTTATGCCTTCAAGTCTGGCCATGCACTTAACAACCAGTTACTGCGTGCTTTGCTGCAAGACGAAACCGCTTGGGAGTACGTGACTTTCGAAAAAACAGAAGACGCACCTGATGCATTCGTGTCACAAAGCAAACAGTTCAAGCCAGAGCCTATTTATTAGTACTAGTTGAACAGTAGGTTACATGAATGATGTAGCATTAAAATAAGACGAGCAATATAACCAAGAAAAGGGGCGTGCCATGCTAATAATTCGCCTGATATTTATTCTGCTAGTCATCACAGCCTTGGTTCTGCTAGGTTTGTACTTATTTCTAGATGACAAAAAATACCTGGATTACTTCAAAAAAACAGTTAAATACGCGCTGTATTTAGTTGTCATAGTGGCTATGATGTTTGTGTTACGTCGCGTACTCTATTTTTAGGCCACGCATATGTTTACCTCACACACAACGCTGATGCAATTCCTCTCAATAAGAAGTTTGAGCACTACTATGCTCAAATTAGCGTTATTGACGTCAATCGCATATGCGCTATTGCAGTCTAGTCATGCGTCTGCGTTTTCAGATGAGGCTTTGTTCCAACACGCCCGTGAATCCTATGCAGCTAGAAATGAGATTGCACTGGCTGAGGATGTGAGTCAGCTTAAAGCACAGGAGTATCTACTAGCACCCTATACAGACTACTGGCTAATGCTGTTGCGATTAGATCAGGCTGAAAGTGCTGAAGTAGTAGAATTTTTAGCCCAGTATGAAGATATGCCGTTCACAGACCGTTTGCGTGGAGAGTGGCTGAAGAAACTGGCTAAACAGCAAAACTGGACGTTGTTCTTTGAGCAATATCCACATTTTCAACGTGAAGATACTGCAGTTCAATGTTATGCCTTGTTGGGACAAGCGCAATTAGGACATACCGAGCTCAATGACAGAAGTGTTGCAGCACAAGCCAAGGCCATATGGTTAACAACAGCCGACCTGCCAAGTAACTGCAACCAGTTATTCGATACATTGCAAAAATCAGGCGTGCTCACCACTGATGATATATGGGCAAGAATCAGGTTGGCGCTGCAGGATGGTAAATTGGGCTTGGCAAAAACTATCACCACCCGATTACCTAATTTTGATGCAGCCAATCTTAAATTGTTAGACCGTGCTAATCAAACGCCACAATTGTTACTCGATAAGAAAACAGTGTCATTCCAAACGCGTTATGGGGCAGAGGTGAATCTGTATGCGCTTGATCGTTTAGCACGTACCAAGCTAGATGTTGCCATCAGTACTTACGGCAAGTTACAAGGTTTATTTGATGTCGATGATCGTGCGTTTGGTTGGGGACGTATCGCGCTGCATGCGGCACGTACCCATCATCCTAAAACGCTTAGTTTTTATGCGCTGGCAGGCAGTACTCATTTAGATAAAGAGCAACTAGCATGGAAGGTACGTGCGGCATTACGCGCTCAAAATTGGGAAGCAGTGCAAAGCGTCATCGCTGCCATGCCAGCCAAACAGCAGGAGGAAAATGCCTGGCGCTATTGGCAAGCACGCGCATTGAAAGAGCAAGATCAGCAAGTGGAGGCCAATGCAATATTTAGTCAGCTTGCTACTGAGCGCCACTATTACGGTTGGCTTGCAGCAGAAGAGCTAGAAAGCTCTATGAGTAGTCCAGAAGAACAATACACTACTACGGATATCGAAGTCACAGCAATTGCCAGCCAACCAGCAATCAAACGCTCACTAGAACTGCACCGCCTTAATATGCGCTGGGAAGCAAGGTCAGAGTGGGTTTGGGCAACGCGTGAGATGGATGATAAGCAGTTACTAGCCGCGGCAGAATACGCAGCAAGACAAAAATGGTACGACGTTGCCATCATTACTGCCGATAACACCAGGCAACTACATGATTTCAATTTACGTTATCCAACACCGTATCGTGATCTCATCCGTCACGCTGCAAAAGATGAGAACTTGGATGAAGCTTGGATCTATGGTTTAACGCGCCAGGAAAGCCGCTTTATGCACTATGCCAAATCAGGCGTAGGCGCTTCCGGGCTTATGCAATTGATGCCGGCTACCGCAAAATGGGCGGCCAAACGCATGGGTTTGGATGATTATAGTCACGATAAGCTTCATGACTTAAACACCAATATTGAGCTTGGTACCTACTATATGCGCCACACTTTAGATCTGATGAACGGACAGGCTGTGATGGCAACCGCTGCTTATAACGCAGGGCCCAGCCGTGCAAAACGCTGGATGGCAAGTGAGCCACTAGAGGCTGCCATTTATATTGAAACCATTCCGTTTAGCGAAACCAGAAATTATGTGCAAAAAGTGATGGCAAATGCACATCTCTATGCACCACGTTTAGGGACTAAAATACAGTCTTTGAAGTCACGCTTAGGTGTGGTACCGGGCAGTGGTAAGCCAGAGATCATAGAAACTGAAGATGAAGAACAATAAAGAAGAGCACAGGGTTTGCAGATGCAATTAAAAGAAATAAGTGTATTGGGTGGTTCAGGCTTTGTAGGTAGTGCAATTGTCGCTAAGTTAGATGCTGCCGGTTATTCAGTGAAGGTATTCACACGTCGTCGTGAAAGAGCTAAGCACCTGATTTTGTTGCCTAACGTGCAAGTGGTGGAATGCGACGTGCTGGATTATCAGGCGTTGAACTCAGCGCTGAGGGGCTCAGATGCTGTGATTAACCTGATTGGTATTCTGCATCAAAGTCGTCGTGTCAGCTTTAATACCATGCATCATCAATTGCCAGCACAGCTGGCAAAGATCTGTGCCGACTTAGGCATTAAGCGCTTGCTACACATGAGTAGCCTGGGTACAGGTGGACTAAGTGCAAATAAAGATGCGCCCAGCCAATACTTGCGCTCAAAAGCGGCTGGTGAGGCGGCATTGTTGGCATTACAAGAAAAACTGAATATCACTATCTTCAAACCATCTATCATTTTTGGTCGCGGTGACAGTTTTATCAATCTGTTCGCTAAGTTAATCAGGCTATTGCCCGTTGTAATGCTGGCAAAACCGAAGGCTAAATTTCAACCGGTTTGGGTTGAGGATGTGGCTACCTGTTTTGTGAGCAGCCTGAATAATATTGATACCTACGGCAAAACTTACGAACTTGCAGGGCCAAAGGTTTACACTTTCCGTGAACTGGTTCAAGCAGTGATGGATACCTTGCGTATCCAACGTCCGATAATTGGCCTCAATGACAGACTGTCTTATGCACAAGCTTTCATGATGGAGTTACTGCCAGTCAAGTTGATGTCTCGCGACAATGTACGCTCGATGGAAGTCGACAGCGTCAGTGTGCAGCCGTTTCCAGCCATCTTTGATGTAACGCCTACCGCGCTAGAAGTCATCATCCCTGAATACTTGGTCAATCAAACGCCACGCGGCGCTTATGACCGCTTCCGTAGTTCTGCAGCCAGAAAATAAGGGGCTTGTAATTAAAATCACCATGCAAACTTATGTGGTAGGTGGCGCAGTACGCGACGAGTTGCTTGGCTTACAAGTTAAGGATAGAGATTACGTCGTTGTCGGCAGCACGCCCGAAGCGATGGAGGCCACTGGTTTTAAACCAGTTGGCAAAGATTTCCCGGTTTTTCTACATCCCAAAACGCATGAAGAATATGCTCTGGCGCGCACCGAGCGCAAAACCGCCAAAGGTTACAAGGGTTTTGCCGTGCATGCCTCGCCTGAAGTTACGCTGGAAGAAGATTTAGCCCGCCGTGATTTAACCATCAATGCTATTGCAAAAAATGCCGATGGTAAGTTGATAGACCCCTTCAATGGCTTGGCTGATATTCAATCCAAAATCCTGCGTCATGTCAGTGATGCCTTTGCTGAAGATCCGGTGCGTATTCTGCGTGCGGCTCGCTTTGCTGCAAGGTTTACCGAATTTACGGTAGCACCGGAAACCATGAAACTGATGCGGAACATGGTCGATGCAGGTGAGGTTGATGCGCTGGTGTCAGAGCGCGTTTGGCAAGAGCTGGCAAAAGGCCTGATGGAACAGAAACCTTCGCGGATGTTTGAAGTGCTGCGAGCATGTGGTGCGCTGCGGAAGATATTCCCAGAACTGGATAGGCTGTGGGGCGTGCCACAAAGTGCCGAATATCACCCGGAAATCGATACTGGCATACATGTGATGATGGTGATTGATTTCGCTGCCAGTCATAAATTCTCTTTACCTGTACGTTTCGCCGCACTGACGCATGACCTTGGCAAAGGCACGACGCCCAAAGAAATGCTGCCGCGCCATATTGGGCATGAAGAACGTAGTGTGGGTTTGTTAAAAGAGGTTTGCAAACGTTTACGAGTACCAAACGATTGCAAGGAGCTTGCGCATATCGTCGCTAAGTTTCATGGCAAAGCTGGACGTGTGGAAGAAATGCGTCCGAGTACGCTAGTGCAGTTTTTGCAGGATACGGATGCTATCCGCCAGCCGGAAAGGTTCAAGGAGTTTCTTCGTGCATGCGAGAGCGATTCACGTGGCCGTACTGATTATGAAGACAAGCCTTACACGCGAGCTGCGTTTTGGCTAAAGGTGCTGGATGCCGCCATGGAGGTGGATGCTGGTGCAGTGGCTAATCAATATAACGAGCCTGAAAAAATAAAAGCGGCGGTGTTTGAGGCAAGGGTAGATGCGGTTAAGAGCTTGGTTTCAAGCTAAATGGGAATTGGCTCTGCCCTATATTTCGTAACAAAGGAGTATTCATCATGAAGATCAATCTTCATCTGCTTTTGGGTTTTATCTTCTTATATTTTCCGTTAAATGCATCGGCTTTGGATGCAAGTGCAACCATCAAAGTCACTCCGCTGATTCAATCCACGCAAAGCTGGAACGGGGCGACAATTGCTTATCCTGCGGGGCAGGCACAGATTACAGGGCTCATGATTGAGATTGCACCGGGTGCAGATACCGGTTGGCACCAGCATCCTGCCCCTTCATTTGGCGTGATAACGCAAGGCACACTGGAAGTGACACTTAGAGATGGCAAGGTAAAGCGCCTGCAGGCAGGTGACGCTTTAATCGAAGTGGTGAATACAGATCATATTGGTCGTAATGTTGGCGATGTACCAGTCAAGCTTATTGTGTTTTATGCAGGCACTGTCGGGCAGGTGCTTACGGTTAAAACAGATGAGGTGAAGTATTAACTGTGTCAGATAACTCCGACACGTATTTCAGTGAGAATCTTATAGGTGTTTTGTATATCCAATTCATACAATGACGTTAATCATGTACTTAGTGTAACGTTTGAATAGAGAGGTATATTGTGAAAAAATACTTATTGGCGTTAACTGTTTTGTTGGTCGCAACTACAGCACAAGCAGAAGTAGGTGTCTCAGTTAGAATAGGTCAGCCGGGGTTTTATGGCCAGATAGATGTAGGTGATTACTATCCACAACCACGTGTGATATATGCTGAACCAAGAGTAGTTCATGTTGTGCCATATGATGTGCGCCCAGCACCGCTATATCTGCGTGTCCCACCTGGTCATGCTAAGCGCTGGCCACACTACTGCGATAGATACAATGCATGCGGACGCCCAGTCTATTTTGTGCAAGATAGTTGGTATCAAGAAGTGTATGTGCCTAGATACCGCCACTATCATGAGCATGGAGATGATGGCAGACGCTATGACCGTGATTATTGGGATAAACATGGCAATGGTGGCGGAAATGGTCACCCAGGTAAGGGTCATGGTAAGGACCGTGGCAATCACTAAAATATAAGGATTGAGTGAAGTAAAAAGCCAGCTTAAAGCTGGCTTTTTTACTGTGAGGACGAAGATTTTAATTAGGGACTTAATTGATGAAAGTCAATTGCTGCTGTACAAACTCCATCGGTTTACGCTTAAAACCACTCTTAGCAAATTGGTGCCAGCGACCAATCACAAAACAAATCATCAAATTAGCTTGCGCCTCTACATCACCTTTGTTGCCAGTCTGTGTTTCTGAGATGCGCAGGCTTTGCTTAAGCGTCACTTCAATACGGTCATACAATTGATTGATACGTAGTTGCAGGCTGTCATCTTCATTAACTAATGCATCGCCAATCAGTACGCGCGTCATGCCTGGATTCTTCTCAGCAAAGGCGAGTAGCATGGTGACAGTGCGTTGTACTTGTTTTAAACCATCCGTTTCCTCAGTGCTGATTTTGTTGATTAAGCCAAAAATCGTTTCTTCAATGAACTCGATCAGGCCTTCAAACATTTGTGCTTTGTTGGCGAAGTGACGGTAAAGCGCAGCTTCAGATACATCCAATTTTGCAGCGAGTGAAGCAGTGGTGATTTTCTCGCGCTTGGGGGATTCCAGCATCTTGGCTAGAGTTTCTAAGATTTGTTGTTTGCGTTCGCCTGCCATTTTTTATTTTCCCTGAATTATTTTTAGCAAATGATGGTTTTTATTTTTGGGAATTATAGCTTAAGGTGAGTAAGTGCTAACACTCCGTTGATTCTGTAGTCTACAAAATTGGGTTTATGTAACTGTTTGGTGACCCATATCGTGCGCATACCAAGCCGCTTGGCCGTCATCAATGCGGATAGTGTGTCTTCCAGCATGATGCAATCACTGGGTTTGGCGTTAATAGATTTAAGCAACCTTTGAAAGCCTCGCGCAGAGGGTTTGGCATGGAATGCAGCCGATTCCACACTGAATACCAGCTCAAAAATGTCGCCGATACCGAGTAAGTCCAGCACTCTTAACGCATAGCTACGCGGTGCATTAGTGAATATTACTTTGCGTCCTGAGAGGCTTTGTAGCATGTGCCTTAATCGTTTGGTTTGTAGCACCATTTCTGGCAGGGTGATGAGTTGGTGCGTTTCTTCGAGAAAGTGATAGGGGTCAGTACCGTGATGGCGCATCAAGCCCTTGAGCGTTGCGCCGTAGATACGCCAATAATGTTGACGCAGTGATTCAGCTGCGGCTTCATCTAAAACCAGGGTGTCCATGATGTACTGCACCATGCCACGATTCATCACCGGAAATATGTGCGCAGAGGCGTTGTGGAGCGTGTCGTCGAGATCGAATATCCAAATTCGTTTAGACATCTTGCAGCTCCAGTTCGAAGCTAAAACAAGGCAACAAGAAGCGAGCAGCGCAGACAGTGCATTTGGCACGGCAAGCTGTAAGCGACGGGGTTAACACAGTTTTAGCGATGAAATGGAGAGTGCAATTATTTGGCTTTGATTAAAGTGCCCACACCTTCATCAGTCAGCACTTCTAAAAGTAATGCATGCTCAACACGACCGTCAATGATATGCACCGACTTCACGCCGCTGCGTGCGGCATCTAAAGCGGAACTGATTTTAGGTAGCATACCGCCAGAAAGTGTGCCGTCCGCAACCAAATCATCAATCTGTTTAGGAGTTAAGCCAGTGAGTAATGTGCCTGCTTTATCTAACACGCCTGGCGTGTTCGTTAACAGGATCAACTTCTCTGCACCTAAGATTTCAGCGAGTTTGCCCGCCACTACATCCGCGTTGATGTTGTAGGTTTCACCATTCTCACCTACGCCGATTGGCGCTACGACCGGAATAAAGTCGCCACTATCTAAGAAGTTGATGATGCTAGGGTCAATTGCGCTGATTTGACCGACCTGACCTACGTCTATCATTTTGGTTGGGTCTTTTAAATCTTCCATCAACAATTTATGTGCATGGATGAAGTTACCATCTTGTCCCGTTAACCCTACCGCTTTACCGCCGTGACGATTAATGAGGTTCACGATCTCTTTATTCACCTGACCGCCCAGCACCATTTCCACTACATCCATGGTTTCATCATCAGTGACGCGCATACCTTGAATAAACTCACCTTTTTTGCCTAACCTATCCAGCATCTCATTGATTTGCGGGCCACCGCCATGTACCACTACAGGGTTCATGCCGACGAGTTTGAGCAACACCACGTCTTGCGCGAAACATTGTTTAAGGTGCTCGTCAGTCATCGCGTTACCACCGTATTTGATGACGATGGTTTTATCAAAGAAACGCTTGATGTAAGGTAGCGCTTCAGCCAACGTCTGTGCTTTTTGGGCGGCGGTCGTGTTATTTAACATAGGTGTGCTCGTGAGTTCTAGTATTAATTTTTAGATGATTCGAATTGTATATAAAAATCGCGCTCAGTGTTTCGCAATTCACTTATAGAGTTTTGCTAAACACTTTAGATTTACGCTGAAAATTATAGAGCTGCTGTTTCTCTATCGGCAATCTTTCCACATTCTGTTCAGTAAACCCACGCTCTAAAAACCAGTGTTCCGTATGCGTAGTAAGGCAGAACAGGCTTTTAAAACCCTGCTCTTTAGCTTGTACTTGGCAGTGGTTGAAGAGTTTGTCGCCACGTCCACCACCTCTGTAGGCCGGATCTATCGCCAGGCAGGCAAACTCAGCGGTTTTTTCTGCTGCAAACGGATAAAGTGCCGCACAGCCGATAATGCGATTGTCATGTTCCATCACATGGAAATGGTCAATTTCCATCTCGATGCGTTCGCGTCCGCGCCTGACCAAAACACCTTCGGCCTCTAATGGTTCTATCAGTTTCAGTATGCTGCCTACATCATCAATATTGGCTTGCCGCATAAGCTCTAAGCTTAATTCTGTCACCATGGTGCCAATACCATCATGCGTAAATAGCTCTTGAATAATAGCGCCATCAATATGCCGACTAATTAAATGCGTACGTGCTACACCATGCTCACACGCACGTACCGCCGCTGGCAGGTAGTAGTTGATGTCTTCAGAAATATTGATCGCTTGTTCATTTTGAGAAACATTCCGCAGCAAGTTTTTGGCCTTTTCGGCGGTCATCTCCCGCAATAGTTCGCCACGTAGGTTATGCACACCTTCAGAGTCCATCAAGAAAATAAGCTTGTCCGCATCCAGTGCAATTGCCGTGCTCACGGCTACATCTTCTAAACTCAGGTTAAATGCTTCGCCCGTAGGTGAATAGCCTAGCGGTGACAGCATCACTAACTCGCCATCATCCAGACGTTTTTGAATGCCAATGGCATCTATTCTGCGTACTTCTCCGGTATGTTGCAGGTCTACCCCATCGCGCACACCCATCGGTTTGGCAGTGACAAAGTTACCACTTGCGACCCGGATATCGCTGCCTGCCATTGGTGAGTTCACCAGTCCCATCGAAAGTAATGCTTCAATTTCTACGCGAATCGCGCCATTGGCTTCTTTCACGGCTTCCATTGCTTCGTCATCAGTCACACGTAATCCATTGACGAATTTTGGCGTCAGTTTATCGCGACGTAAGCGCTTTTCAATTTGTGGGCGCGAGCCATGCACTAATACCAACCGTACTTCTAAGCTCGCCAGCAGATTTAGGTCATGCGACAGCGCAACAAATTGCTTTTCATTAACAACCTCGCCACCGAACGCAATCACAAAGGTGCGGCCGCCAAAGGCGTGAATGTAAGGCGTGGCAGACCTAAACCAATGTACAAACTCTTTTGCCGATACGCCACCTTTTTTGGAGGTAACAGATTTTGAGTTGGTCTGTAAATTGACGATATAAGGCTGCAGATTCTCTTGCACGCTAAATGCACTGTCGTTTTGAGAATAAAGATAAGCGGGTGTGCAGTTTAATGCCTCGGAGATTTTGCGTAACATGGTCTCAGAAACGCCAAGTTCGCCACGTTCTATGCGTGATAAATTCCCCGCATCAGCACCGATAGTATTAGCGAGTGCTTGTAAGGTTATACTCAGCGACTTGCGCCGTTTGCGTATGGAAGTACCTAGAGACATAAGTGAAGTTATATAAAAATGTAATAATTACAAAATATTATAACAATTATGTAATTAATGCAAATTTACATTGATAATTGAAGTTTTTAATTGAAATCGCCCCATAAGGTTTGCATGGCGGCTATGGCAGCTAATGAGGCGGTTTCTGTGCGTAATACTCTCGCGCCTAGCTGGATAGCCTGAAACCCATGTAGCTTGGATGTTGCGATCTCCTCATTAGTAAGACCGCCTTCGGCACCGATCAATAAGTAGATGTTGCCTATGGGCTTAGTTAAGCTGCTTAAGTGTTGAGTCGCATCTGGTGCCAATGTGATTTTGCAAGCATCTGGTTCTGCAATTTTGGCAAGTTGAGCAAATAAGTTGCTAAAGTTAAGCGGTGCGCTAACTGCCGGTACTATCGCCCTGCCTGATTGTTCGCAGGCTGAGATTGCGACATTCTGCCAATGCTCGGTACGTTTTTCTGCACGTTCGGCTGATAGTTTCACCACGCTCCGTTGGCTGGCAAACGGTTGAATGTGAGTTACACCAAGTTCCACCGCTTTTTGAATCGTGTAATCCATGCGATCGCCGGCTGAAATTGCCTGCAGCAAGGTGATGCGCAAAGGCGACTCATTGTTGACTTGTTCTACAGCAGTAATTTTTGCAAAGACTGAGTTTTTATTGATAGCGGTCAGTTCGCATTCGTAGTCTTTTCCATCGCCATTGAACACGATTGCGCTATCACCCACGCTCAAACGCAAGGCGCGCGTGGCATGTGCAGCCGCACTTTCGGAAAGTTGGACTGATTCGCCCAGGACTAATGGGTTGTTGGTATAGAAGCGCAAATTGGCCATTGGTCTAGCGCCTTAAACTGAGAACTACAAGTGAAAATAAAAGTGATAATATAAACATTAAAATTGTCATACAAATAATTATAACGAATTTAAGGAGTGAAAAAATGGCTAGCGTAAATCCCCCTGTGTGTGATTTCGGATGGCGCGCCCCAGACTTCAACTTATTAGGTGTTGATGGTAAGCGTTATTCTTTAGCGAACAGCGTGGGCAAAAACGGTTTATTGGTGATGTTCATCTGTAACCACTGCCCTTATGTGAAAGCCATTAAAACACGCCTAGTCGCAGATTGCCGTGAGTTGCTGCAATATGGCATCAAGACCATTGCTATTCAAAGTAACGATGCGGAAAATTATCCTGAAGATTCTTATGAGCGCATGATGGAAGAAGCTGCGCTATTTGACTTCTCATTCCCATATGTGCTGGACGACACGCAAGAAGTGGCAAAGACCTATGGTGCTGTCTGTACGCCGGATTTCTTTGGCTTTAATGCGAATCTGGAGTTGCAGTATCGAGGCCGTTTTGATGCGGCTGGACGAGGTGAACCGCCAGTGGATAACCCAAGAGATTTGTTGATTGCGATGAAGTTGATTGCAGAAACTCAGCGTGGTCCAGAACATCAAATTGCCAGTATTGGCTGTAGTATCAAATGGTTTGCTGAAGAGTCTATCTAAGACTTTAAGAAGAAAAATAAGGAATATATGAGCACAGATAAAAAACTGCGTTGGGGTATCTTGGGGGCTGCGCGTGTGAATGAGCGCTTACTCCCGGCTATTATCGAAGCGCCAAATTCAGAGTTGGTAGCGATTGCCAGTCGTCGCGCAGGTGCAGCTAAAGCAACTTTGGAGAAGTATGCGCCTTGCCATAGCAAGGTAGCTTGCTATGACGATATGGATGCGTTGATTAATGATATTAATGTTGACGCTATCTATTGCCCAATGGCGAATGAAGAACATGCAGCATGGGCGCTTAAAGCCATTAACGCTGGCAAGCATGTGCTTATTGAAAAGCCGATGGCACTCACAGTAAAAGATATCGAGGCAATTGAAGCTGCCGCAGCCAAAAATAAAGTCAAAGTAATGGAAGGTTTTATGTATCGCTTTCATCCACAACATGCACGTGTGAAAGAGATTGTAGAGTCTGGTTTAATCGGCGATGTACTTTCTGCGCGAGCAAGCTATTCATTTCTTATGCGCCCAGCGCGTATGTACCGCATTAACCGTAGCATGGCAGATGGTGGCGGCGCCATGTGGGATATTGGTCCTTACGCGATTCACTCGTTGCGTTGGGCTATGGGTTTAAGCAATGGTGCAAAAGATGGCAAGCCGGCAGAACCGGTTTCAGTAGTTGCTCATGCTAAATTCAACGAGGCGGGTGCGGATATCGTAAACAGTGGCGTGCTAGATTTTGGACCGGATGTTGAAGGTCGTGCGCGCTTTGGCCATTTTGATATCAGCTTTGAACGTTCACGCAAATCAGAATACGAGATCATCGGTACCAAAGGTTGGGTCAAATGCCACGCTGCGTGGGTATTCCAAAACGATGTGCCTGTAATTTCTTGGGCGCTGGAAGACGGTAAATATGCAGAAGAACGCTTTGCGCCGAGCAACCACTTTAACCTAGAGATTGAGCATTTCAGTGATTGTGTGTTGAATGATAAAGCGCCTTATTTGACGTTTGAAGACGCAAAGGCGAATTGCAGGGCGATTGAGATGGCTTTGCAGGCAACCGCATAAAGATAATGTAATTAAAAATGCAAATAAAAACGGGGCATTAAGCCCCGTTTTTATTACATCTTAGTAAAACTTAGAGATTAAACTAGGAGATTAGTTAATCCCACAGTTATTGAACGACAATGTCGCTTTTAACATCAGTTACGCCTTTAACACTCTTGGCGATTTTCACAGCTTGATCAGCTTCAGCTTGTGTTTTTGCAGTGCCTGAAAGTTGAACCAAGCCTTTGCTGTCAGTATCAACTTTAATGTCAGAGGCACTAACCGTTTTATCTTTCGCGAACTCCGCTTTCACTTTAGTAGTGATCACAGCATCACCTAATTTAGTTGATACAGGGTCGCCTTCAGCAGCAAATGTTGATAACGGCATGACTAAAGCACCAATTACTAAAAGTGTCTTAAGATTTGTTTTCATGGTATTTCCTTTTTTGCGAGTTAAAAAATAGAGTTGTGTAAAACACAGACCCAATTCTAGGCGCCTGAAAAAATTATCGAATAAGACATTTTCTGATATTACTGTAGGAATTTTCTGACTTAAAAAATTTAAATTACACTTGGCTTATACTTCGTTGGCAGATGTTCTACTTGCCGAAAAAGGCTATCTAAGCAATAATTTAACCTTTGTCGAAAAGCAGTTATTAAAACTGGCTTTTTGGAGAATTCAATCAAGGTTTTATAAGATTTACTGCAAGAGTTAATCGGTAAAGCCTCAAGTTCAATCATGAGGGAGAATACAATGGCAACACGTAAAGACCTAGCTAACGCTATCCGTGCGCTGGCAATGGACGCTGTACAAAAAGCTAACTCTGGCCACCCAGGTGCGCCTATGGGTATGGCAGAAATCGCGGAAGAGTTGTGGAATAATCACTTAAGCCACAATCCGACTAACCCAAGCTGGGCAAATCGCGACCGTTTCGTTCTCTCTAATGGTCACGGTTCAATGTTGATCTATTCATTGCTACACCTCACAGGTTATGCATTGCCAATG
Organism: Methylotenera sp.; assembly: GCA_035459705.1. Lineage (GTDB taxonomy): Bacteria > Pseudomonadota > Gammaproteobacteria > Burkholderiales > Methylophilaceae > Methylotenera. The sequence continues at coordinate 62,218 of DATHXI010000051.1, forward strand.
GACGAACTCAAAACATTCCGTCAATTACATTCAAAATGTGCTGGTCACCCAGAGTACGGCTACGCACCAGGCATTGAAACAACCACTGGTCCATTAGGCCAAGGTATTGCAAACGGTGTTGGTTTCGCAATGGCTGAAAAATTATTGGCTAACCAATTCAACAAACCTGGCCACGACATCGTTGACCACAGCACATATGTGTTCTTGGGTGACGGCTGTATGATGGAAGGCGTTTCTCACGAAGCTTGTGCTTTAGCTGGTACTTGGGGCTTGGGAAAATTGACAGCATTCTGGGATGACAACGGTATTTCTATCGATGGTCATATCGAAGGTTGGTACACAGACGATACAGCTAAACGTTTTGAGTCATATGGCTGGCACGTTCAGTCAGTAGACGGTCATGACGTTGCAGCTATCGGTGCTGCAATTGCTGCAGCTAAGAAAGTTACAGACAAACCATCATTGATCTGCTGTAAAACAGTGATCGGTATGGGTTCACCAAACAAATCAGGTTCACATGATTGCCACGGTTCTGCATTAGGTGACGATGAAGTTGCTGCTACACGTGCAAACATCGGTTGGAATCACGAGCCATTCGTAATTCCAGCAGACGTTTACGCTGGTTGGGATGCAAAAGCTAAAGGCGCTGCTGCTGAAGCTGCTTGGGATGCTAAATTTGATGCATACGCTAAGGCTTTCCCAGCTGAGGCTGCAGAGTTCAAACGCCGCATGGCAGGTGACTTGCCAGCTAACTGGACAGAAGCAACGAATGCAATCATCGCTGCAACAAACGAAAAAGCTGAAGGCGTTGCAACACGTAAAGCATCACAAAACGTTATCGGTGCATTAGCTCCATTGTTGCCTGAATTCTTAGGCGGTTCTGCTGACTTAACAGGTTCTAACTTAACTTCAACTGGCAGCTTTGTTCACGTTGATGCGAAAAAACCAGGTAACTACATTTCATACGGCGTACGTGAATTCGGTATGTTCGCAATCATGAACGGTATGGCATTACACGGTGGTTTGATTCCATTCGGCGGTACATTCCACATGTTCTCTGACTATGCGAAGAGTGCATTGCGTATGGCTGCATTGATGAAACAACGCACTATTGCTGTTTTGACACATGACTCTATCGGTCAAGGTGAAGATGGTCCAACCCACCAACCAGTCGAAAATACAGCTGGTCTACGTTACATTCCAAATATGGATGTATGGCGTCCAGGTTCTTCAACTGAAACTGCTGTAGCTTGGATTGCTGCAGTTGAGCGCAAAAATGGTCCTTCAAGCTTAGTATTAAGCCGTCAAAACGTGCCAGGCATCAAACACGATGCAGCGCAGTTTGCTGGTATGCGTAAAGGTGCTTATGTGTTGTCTGATGTTGCTGGTGCACAAGTCATCATTATCGCTAACGGTTCTGAGCTTGACTTAGCTGTTAAAGCAGCAGCTGAGTTGAACGCTGCTGGTACTAAAGTACGTGTAGTTTCAATGCCATCAACCAACGTATTTGACCGTCAAGACAAAGCTTACAAAGACAGCGTATTAACTCCAGGTGTAAAACGCGTGGCTGTTGAAGCTGGTGTAACTGACTTCTGGCGTAAATATGTAGGTTTAGAAGGTGCTGTAGTTGGTATCGACACATTCGGTGAATCTGCACCTGGTGGCGCATTGATGAAACACTTTGGCTTTACTGTAGAGAATGTTGTAGCGACTGTTAAATCGGTGCTTTAATTTTCTAGCAGTTAAATTAGCTAGTTAAATAGGGCACCTCTTTTGAGGTGCCCTATTTTTTTCACGAAGCTGACTCTTAATCAGCCTCAAATTATTAGAAACGTTTAGGAATTATCATGGCAATTCGAGTGGCAATTAATGGGTATGGTCGTATTGGGCGCATGGTGTTGCGCGCTTTGTATGAATCAGGTCGCAAGGATATCGAAATTATCGCAATCAATAGTAGCGGTGGCGATGCGGAATCTAATGCACATTTAACCCGCTATGATAGTGCACACGGTCGATTCCCATTCGAGATTGGTGTAGATGGCGATGACATGATCATCAATAGCCATAAGATCAGAACCTTCTCGACGCGTAATCCTGCTGAGTTGCCTTGGAAAGAATTAGCGATTGATGTCGTTATGGAATGTACAGGCGCATTTAATAGCAAAGCCAAATCACAAGCACATATTAATGCAGGTGCAAAAAAAGTACTGTTATCAGCGCCTGGTGATAAAGATGTGGACGCGACGGTTGTTTATGGCGTGAATCATAAAGTGATTAAAGCTAGCCATACGGTAATTTCTAATGCCTCATGCACCACTAATGGCTTAGCGCCTATGGTGCAACCATTGCATGAAAAGATTGGTATTGTGAATGGTTTGATGAATACGATTCACTCTTACACCAATGACCAGGTACTGACAGATGCGCATCACACTGATATGCGTCGCGCACGTTCTGCGACGACTTCATTGATTCCAACCAAGACTGGTGCTGCTGCTGCAGTAGGTTTGGTGTTGCCAGAGCTTAACGGTAAGCTGGATGGCTTTGCGATTCGTGTGCCGACTATCAACGTATCGTTGGTTGATTTGACCTTTACGCCATCTCGTCCAACTACTAAAGAAGAAGTGAATCACATCATGCACGAGGCTGCTACTAAAGGCCCGCTTAAAGGTATCTTGTCTTATAACGAGGCACCGCTGGTATCTGTGGATTATAACCATACTGATTTCTCATCAAACTTTGATGCAACGCTGACTAAAGTTACTAAAGATGGCTTATTGGTAAAAGTGTGTGCTTGGTATGACAATGAGTGGGGCTTTAGTTGCAGGATGCTAGATAATGCTGCTGCAATGATGGCCGCTAAATAACTTAATTTAGGAAAAATAATGATTACTCTTAAAGAAAAAAATACTAATAAATGGTTGGGTTCAATCACAGAGGATCAGTTGCAATTCCTAATTGATCAGTTAGAAGAAGAGCATAAAGACGACCAAGATTATTGGTTAAATAGAATTACTTTAGATGTATTAAAAGAAAATGGTGCCGATACAGCTTTGACATCCATGATTGAAGAAGCAATGGGTGATAAAGACGAAATTGAGTTTTATTGGACCAAATCCTAATCATAAAGGTTAAGTAATGAACGTTATTAAAATGACCGATTTGGATCTAAGCGGCAAACGCGTATTGATCCGTGCCGACTTGAATGTGCCGGTAGCCGAAGGCAAGGTCACTTCAGATGCGCGTATCACAGCATCAATGGCGACTATTGAGTACGCACTGAATAAGGGCGCCAAAGTCATGGTGACGTCGCATTTGGGCCGACCTGAAGAAGGTGTGTATTCAGAAGAAAACTCACTTAAACCTGTCGTTGATGTGATTTCTAAAAAGTTAGCTAAACCTGTACGTTTGATTAAAGACTGGGTGGATGGCGGCTTTGATGTAGCTGCTGGTGAACTAGTCGTTCTTGAAAACTGTCGATTTAACAAAGGTGAAAAGAAAAGCGTTGATGAGTTGTCACAAAAGTATGCCAAGCTATGCGACATCTTTGTGATGGACGCTTTTGGCACAGCGCACCGTGCAGAAGCTTCTACCCACGGTGTTGCAAAGTTTGCACCTGTGGCTGCTGCGGGTATATTGTTAGTAAACGAACTGGAAGCACTTACTAAAGCTTTATTGAGCCCGGCGCGTCCGATGGTAGCGATTGTCGGTGGTAGCAAAGTATCTACTAAGTTGACAGTGTTGGAGAGTTTGTCAGAAAAAGTAGACCAGATGGTGGTTGGTGGCGGTATTGCCAATACTTTCTTGAAAGCGGCAGGTTATGAAGTGGGTAAGTCATTATGTGAAGATGATTTAGTGCCTACAGCGCGTGCATTGATGGAAAAAATGTCACAAAGAGGCGCGGCAGTGCCAATTGCAGTAGACGTAGTGTGCGGTAAGAAGTTTGATGCTAATGAGCCAGCAGCTAAGAAAGACGTGGCTTCTGTGGCAGCCGATGATATGATTTTTGATATTGGCTCGAAATCTGCTAATGAATTAGCAGAGATCATTAAAAATGCTGGGACTGTAGTCTGGAACGGCCCAGTAGGTGTGTTTGAGTTTGATCAATTTGGTGAAGGTACCAAGACGATTGCACATGCGATTGCTAACACCAAGGCATTTACACTTGCAGGTGGCGGCGACACGATTGCGGCGATCCAGAAATATGACATCTATGACAAAGTGTCTTATATTTCGACTGCAGGCGGTGCATTTTTAGAGTTTTTAGAAGGTAAGAAATTGCCAGCGGTAGAGATTTTAGAGCTACGTGCAAGCAGTTAATGCCCTAAGGTTTTAACAATACGAAAGGGGCTATGAGCCCCTTTTTTATTTGAAATTACTGCATAATAATTCAGTGGTTTTGTAGAAAATGGTAAAAGTTTGACACTACGAAAAACAAAAATTGTCGCAACACTTGGTCCATCCTCAAGCAGTGAGGAGATGTTGGCTCGCATGATCACGGCTGGGGTCAATGTTGTGCGTCTGAATTTTTCGCATGGCTTAGCTGAAGACCATATTCATCGTGCTGAAATTGTACGTAATATTGCCATGAAGCTTGGTCGCCCTGTCGGTGTGCTGTGTGATTTGCAAGGCCCCAAAATCCGTATCGGAAAATTTGAACTTGGTAAGGTGACACTAAAAACGGGTGATTTGTTTGTATTAGACGCAGATTGTGTGTTGGGTGATCAGTACCATGTGGGATTAGACTACAAAACGCTGCCGCAAGAAGTGACGCCAGATGCGATTTTATTGCTGGATGACGGTCGTATCACCATGCAAGTGGATAGGATAAAAGGCAATCAGATTCATTGTGTGGTGCTGACTGGCGGCGTGCTGAGTAATAACAAGGGTATCAACCGTCAGGGCGGTGGCTTGTCTGCAGATGCGTTGACCAAGAAGGATCAGGAGGATATTAAAACGGCTGTAGCGCTAGAGGCTGACTATATCGCCGTTTCCTTTCCAAAGTCAGCTGCAGATGTTGAATATGCGCGTAGCTTAATTAAGAAAGCAGGCGGCACAGCGAGCATAGTCGCTAAGATTGAGCGCGCAGAAGCCATTGATAACTTAGAGGCAATTATCGATGCGTCTGATGCCATCATGGTGGCGCGTGGCGATTTGGGTGTTGAGGTGGGTGATGCTGCGGTGCCGGGTTTACAAAAACGTATGATACGCATGGCACGTGCGCAAAATAAGCTGGTGATTACGGCCACGCAAATGATGGAGTCGATGATTACTAGTCCGATTCCGACACGTGCAGAAGTCTCGGATGTGGCTAATGCGGTACTTGATGGCACAGATGCCGTGATGTTGTCAGCAGAAACGGCGGCAGGCCAATACCCACTGGAAACCGTGCAAGCGGTGCACCGTGTAGCATTGGAGGCTGAAAAGGAATATTTCGGTCAATATAGGGCGCATAAACCTGACCAAGTATTCGTCAAAACAGACGAAGCGGTTGCGGCGGCGGCCATCTATACCGCGCAACACATGAAAGTCAAAGCGATTGCTGCACTCACGCAGTCTGGCAATGCAGCACAATGGTTATCGCGCGCGGATGCTGAAGTACCGATTTATGCCTTATCTCCAGACAAATATGCGCGCAGGAAACTGACCCTACATCGCGGCGTTTACCCATACCCAATTGACCAAGAGGGTAAAGATAGAGACGAGATTCTGAAAGAGATGGAACAAGTATTATTGCAACAGAAAGTCGTCAGTACGGGAGATTTGGTATTGCTGACATTTGGCGAACCAATCGGTAGCCCTGGCGGCACGAACACGCTTAAAATCGTGACGATTGGCGAAAATAGACAGTCCTGAGTTTGTAATTATTACTGCGTTAAACGCCATTGCAAATCTGGTAAAATGGCAAGTCAACTTAACTGAACCGCATCATGAGCCAGCCTTTACTAGAAACCAGCATTCACAGTCTTAAACGCATCCATCAGGGTAAAGTCCGCGATATTTATGATATTGATGCCAATACCATGTTGCTGGTTAGTACAGATAGGCTGTCAGCGTTTGATGTGATTTTGCCTACCGGTATTGCCAATAAAGGCGCGATGCTGACGCAGATGGCCAACTTCTGGTTTGAGAAGTTAAAAGACGTAGTGCCTAATCATTTAACAGGTATTGACCCAGTTAGCGTAGTGACAGATAGCGCTGAAAAAGCCCAGTTAGCGAATCGTTCAGTGGTGGTGAAAAAGCTCAAAGCCTTGCCAATTGAAGCGATTGTGCGTGGCTATTTGGTCGGCAGCGGTTGGAAAGAATATAAAGCCAAAGGTACGGTGTGCGGTATTCCATTGCCTGCTGGCCTGCAAGAAGCGTCAAAATTACCCGCACCAATCTTTACACCTTCAAGTAAAGCGGCTGTGGGTGAGCATGATGAAAACATCAGCTTGCAGCAATGCGCAGATTTGATTGGTCAGGACATGGCAGATCAAGTCGCCAAGGTTGCCATTGCCCTGTATAGCCAAGCAGCGGAGTATGCACTCACTCGCGGTATTATCATTGCTGATACTAAATTCGAATTCGGTTTGGATGCAAATGGTGTGTTGCATGTAATGGATGAAGTGTTAACCCCAGACTCATCACGTTTTTGGCCTGCAGAAAGTTATGCGGTCGGCAAAAATCCACCAAGTTACGATAAGCAATACGTACGTGATTGGCTGGAATCTTGTGGCTGGAACAAAACACCACCTGCACCTACGTTGCCCGATGATGTGGCTAGACGCACCTCAGAGAAGTATATGGAAGCGTTTGTTAAACTGACTGATACTGCACTGGTGGTTTAAATGTTTGAACGGCTGAAAGCGATTGCTGCGAAGCTTAAAGCTGAATTCGTTTTCTACAAACGCTTACAGCAACACCCGCAAACGCCCGCGTTAGCTAAATTTTTTTTATGGCTGGCGATTGGTTACATTCTGCTACCTTTTGACTTGATCCCAGACTTTATCCCCGTGCTCGGCCAATTAGATGAAGTCATCATCATTCCTTTGCTGCTTTATTGTGCTTTGAAATGTACGCCTCAGCATGTCATTGATAGCTGCCGCATTCAAATTGCAAGCGACTAGAGTAAAAAGGCCGCCTGCTTTGCGTTATAATTGCGCCTCAAAATTATTGTTTTCAGCTAGGAATTAAGTAATGTCGTTAAATCAAGTGCCAACCGGTAAAGATGTACCCAATGACTTCAATGTCATTATCGAAATCCCAATGCAGGGTGACCCAGTTAAGTATGAAGTGGATAAAGAAAGCGGCGCGATTTTTGTAGACCGTTTTATGGGTACTTCTATGCAATACCCAACCAATTATGGTTATGTGCCACATACTCTGGCTGATGATGGTGACCCGGTGGATGTGCTGGTGATGACGCCAGTGCCATTGATTCCAGGTGTGGTGGTGCGCTGCCGTCCATTAGGCGTATTGTTGATGGAAGATGAAGCTGGCCTTGATGCTAAAGTATTAGCGGTGCCAGTAGAAAAAGTATGCCGTTTATACGGTCATCTAAAGAGCTACACAGATTTATCTGCATGGCGTCTGGAAATGATTTCACATTTCTTCGAGCACTATAAAGACCTTGATGTAGGTAAATGGGTCAAGATCAACGGCTGGGGTGATATTGATGCTGCAAGAAAAGAAATTCTTGATGGCGTTGATAACTTCAATAAAGCGAAGGTAAAGCCAGCGTTCTAGTTTTCAAAATACGCTTTTATCATTATAAAAAGGCAGCCTCGGCTGCCTTTTTATTTGCTGCTTTATGCGGCAACAACGCCAAATAGGTGACCAACGCAAGCCGTGGCTGCCATGGCTAATACGCCCCAAAAAGCTACACGAGCCGCGCCCATCCAAAGATTGGCGCCTCCAGCTTTAGCGGCCAACCCGCCTAATGCCGCCAAAAATGCAAGTGAAGCAGTCGCCACATAAATCAAAGTACTCGTTTCAGATGCGAAGAAAGTAACCAGCAGCGGTAAGGCGGCACCCATTGCAAATGTACTCGCAGAAGCCACTGCTGCTTGAATAGGGCGTGCATTTGTCGTATCTATGATACCCAGCTCATCTCTCGCATGTGCGCCTAGTGCATCATGTGCTGTGAGTTGCACCGCTACTTGGTGTGCTAAATCAGGTGTTAAGCCTCGCCCAACATAAATGCCCGTGAGTTCTTTTAGCTCGCTCTCATGATCGTTGCTTAGCTCTAATCGTTCACGCGTTAAATCAGCCGCTTCAGTATCCGATTGGGAGCTCACTGAAACATATTCACCCGCTGCCATCGACATGGCTCCAGAGACCAAGCCAGCGAGACCGGTGATGAGAACGGTTTCGTGCGTTGCACCTGCCGAGGCAACCCCGATGATTAAACTTGCAGTAGATACGATGCCGTCATTGGCACCTAATACTGCTGCACGCAGCCAGCCAATGCGGTGTGAGCGATGATATTCTGAATGTCTCAATATAGCTCCGTTCTTATTATGTTATTTCTTATTATAGCCTTCTCAAGGCTTGGTTTTATGAGTGCTTCTGTATTTACAAGTCATTTAATATCCCAATAAAAAAGGCGACCTAGGCCGCCTTTTTACTCTACAAAAGCACTACTACAACAAAGGCACAATCAGTAAGGCCACGATATTGATGATCTTTATCAGTGGGTTTACCGCAGGGCCTGCTGTATCTTTGTATGGATCGCCTACAGTGTCGCCGGTCACAGCCGCTTTGTGTGCATCTGAACCTTTTCCGCCGTGGTTGCCATCTTCAATATACTTTTTGGCATTGTCCCAAGCGCCGCCGCCTGTACACATGGATATCGCAACAAATAGACCTGTAACAATCGTGCCCATGAGTAGGCCACCTAGCGCCACTGGGCCTAGTATCAAGCCCACCGCCACTGGCACAGCTACTGGTAATAGTGATGGAATCATCATTTCTTTAATCGCTGCTGTGGTGAGCATGTCAACTGCTTTACCATATTCAGGTTTCGCAGTGCCTTCCATAATGCCTTTGATGTCGCGGAACTGACGACGCACTTCTTCAACCACTGCGCCAGCTGCGCGACCTACCGCCTCCATCGCCATGGCAGCGAATAGGAACGGTATCAAGCCGCCAATGAACAGGCCAATAATCACCATTGGGTCGCTCAAATCAAACTTAACATCAATACCGGCGCCTTCCAGTTTATGCGTGTAGTCGGCAAATAATACCAATGCAGCTAACCCTGCTGAGCCAATCGCATAGCCCTTTGTCACGGCTTTGGTTGTGTTGCCAACCGCGTCCAGTGGGTCGGTGACATCACGCACTTCAGCTGGCAAGCCAGCCATTTCTGCAATGCCGCCGGCATTGTCCGTAATTGGCCCGTAAGCATCGAGTGCCACCACGATACCTGCCATGCTTAACATAGAGGTTGCCGCAATCGCGATACCATATAAGCCGCCTAAATAATGCGATACAAATATTGCGATACAGACTGATAACACAGGCCAAGCAGTTGATTTCATTGAGATACCAATACCAGCGATGATATTGGTTGCATGGCCAGTGGTAGAGGCTTGGGCAACGTGCCTAACCGGTGCGTAATCTGTACCAGTGTAGTACTCAGTAATCCATACTAAGGCTGCTGTTAGCACCAAACCTACTGCACATGCGCCAAACAGTTGATTGGCTGAAATAACGAGTTCACCCGCTGTGAGGCCTTCCGGGAACATCTGCATCGTAACGAAGTAGAAAGCAATAAGTGACAAGATACCAGCAACTGCTAAGCCTTTGTATAAAGCGGGCATCACGTTTTTCATACCTGGCGAGGCCTTAACAAAGAAGCAACCAATGATAGAGGCTACAATAGAAACCGCGCCTAACATGAGTGGATAGATGATGCCGTTGGCACCTGAGGTTGTGATAAGTAGGCCGCCTAGTACCATGGTGGCAATGATGGTTACTGCATAAGTCTCGAACAAGTCGGCTGCCATACCTGCACAGTCACCTACGTTATCACCTACATTGTCAGCAATTACTGCCGGGTTGCGTGGGTCATCTTCTGGAATGCCTGCTTCTACTTTACCTACCAAGTCAGCGCCTACGTCAGCACCTTTAGTAAAAATGCCACCGCCCAAACGTGCAAAGATAGAGATGAGTGAAGAGCCAAATGCCAAGCCGATGAGTGGATTTAAGTCAGTGGCTGCTTCGCCGCCTAGATATGCATAAAAGCCAGTGACGCCTAGTAAGCCCAAGCCAACGACTAGCATACCTGTAATCGCACCACCTTTAAATGCCACATCAAGAGCTGGACCAATCCCTTTGGTCGCCGCTTGTGCAGTGCGCACATTGGCTTTTACAGAGACATTCATGCCGATGAAGCCACATGCTCCAGAAAGTACAGCGCCGATGACAAAGCCGATAGCAGTGGTAACATTGAGGAATATGCCAATCAAGATGGCTAAGACAATACCTACTACAGTGATGGTTTTATACTGACGGGCTAGATACGCTGCTGCCCCTTGTTGAATTGCACTAGCAATCTCTTGCATACGTGCATTGCCGGCTGGCAAACCTGAAATCCATTTACTCATTACCGCACCATACAGCACCGCTAGAATAGCGGCTCCGATGGCAATCATTAATGCGACTGACATGACTTCTCCCTATCTAAATTTTTATAAATCCGTTACTCGAAATAAACCGTAAAACGTTAAATAAAACTAGTGTGAATTGAAACCAAGTGCTAAACATGTGGTGCTGAATATCAAATGCGTTTGTTATAAATCTTTAATTGCACTCCAGATGTGGCTGATAAAAAAATGTTGTTACATGGTTTACATTTGGAATTGTAAACAATTTGTAACAACGGTTCATTATTGCACTAATAAGCTAGGCTAACAACTAGGCTAGGCTAACAATTGTTTACGCTATTGGTTTTGGCCAGTATTGGCTATGAATTACGGCTGAATATGCTTAATTTGTCAGGTTCTAGTCAGCTTTTTTAGCTAATCTTGCCAGTGCGTCGCCTAGTGCGGTGCCAGACATCTTTTCTGCCAGTTGATTTAAGTTGCTGGCAGCGTGAGTACTGAGCTTTTTGATGGTTTTAGTCTTGGTTGGCGGGGTAGATTTTACTTGCACTTTCACTCGAATTGCAGTAACTTCACATCCTTGCTTTTCTAGCTTAATCAATAAGCTAGGTATAAAAAGCTTAATTTTTGCAGCAACCGCATTGTTGTTTGCGATAACGGTAAATTGCTGATTTTTAATACTACTGGCATGGCTAAATTGAGCTAAATTGTCAGGAGCAATTGCCTCCCAAATTTTTTGCGCAGTTTGAGTTTCCTGAGTACGTGCTTTGAGCATGGTAAGTTCAGGCTGGTTAAGTAATGTGTTAAATCGTTGCATGGTGTTTTTTTGTTAAAAATGCTCGCAGTGATTAGGAGTAGTATGAATATCATTTTTGTTTCAAATAATATGGCGAAAGCAAGAACTTTGTCGGTGCTTCAGGTAGGCATCCTTGTGCTCGCCCTGATCTCATTACCAGTCTTTCTTACCTTATTGTTGATTGTGCCACAGGAGTCTGTGACGCAACAGGGGGTTAAGTCCTTGATTCCCACCCATCTCAAATTTTCTTTCAATAACCCGCAAAAACATCTTGATGCTTATGCAGTACAACTAGGTGAGATGCAAGCACGCATCATGCGCTTGGACGCACAAAGCGAACGCTTAGCTAAGCTGGCGGGTGAAAAAAAGGATGTGCGTAATAATGCGCTAGCTCCCAATTTATCAGCAGGTAAGTTGCAATCAGCCAATCGTGGTGGACCTTTAGTACGAGAGGCTCCATTATCTGAGAAAGAGTTGCAAGGCAAGATAGCTGATTTGATGACGCAGATTGATTTTCATGCAGATCACCTTAGTGACTTGGAAGCTAAGCTATTGCAACAGAGTGTACTGAAAGATACGTTGCCGAACAGTAGCCCAGTGGCGGCGGCCTATAATTCTTCTAGCTTTGGCTGGCGTTTGGATCCGTTCAATGGTCACAAAGCGTTTCATGAAGGCTTGGACTTCACTGCAAATACCGGCACGCCTATCTATGCGGCTGCTGGTGGCATCGTGACAGTGGCTGAGCAAACGCCTGATTATGGTAAAATCGTCAAGATTGATCATGGTTCTGGTTTAGAGACACGTTACGCTCATGCTTCCTTATTATTGGTTAAACCGGGTGAGCGCGTTGAGAAGGGACAGATTGTGGCGCAAGTAGGCAGTACTGGCCGCTCAACTGGACCGCATCTACATTACGAGATTAGATTGAACGGTAATCCTTTGGATCCGAGAAAATATCTTAAAGCCAGTAATTGAATTTGCGAGACTCATCCCCACTCAATATTCATACGCCTTTTTGGAGGCGCATGAATTAGGCTAGGCCCAACTGAAGTGTTTGCAACATAAGGTATATTTTTAGACATGTATTTATAGAAGTTAAAATCTGCATTTACCAATCACATACAATAAACAAAAAGCTTTTTATCCTCTAGCGGAAAGTCCATCATTTCATGTTATCCACGTTGTTCAAAAAATTATTCGGTAGCCGTAACGATAGGCTGGTAAAACAATACGCACAGAAGGTAAATGAGATCAATGCGCTAGAGCCTGCGATGCAGGCTTTAACGGATGATGAGCTTAAAGCCAAAACTGCAGAATTTAAGCAACGCTATACGAATGGTGAAACGCTAGAGCAGCTTCTGCCAGAAGCTTTTGCCGTAGTACGTGAGGGTAGTCGCCGTATATTGGGCATGCGCCATTTTGATGTGCAGATGATAGGCGGCATGGTATTAAATGCAGGCAAGATCTCAGAGATGCGTACCGGTGAAGGTAAAACCCTAGTCGCTACCCTGCCAGCGTATTTGAATGCGTTAAGTGGTAAGGGTGTTCACGTCATTACCGTGAATGATTACTTAGCAAAGCGCGATGCAGAGTGGATGGGGCGCCTGTATCAATTCTTGGGATTGACGATAGGTATCAACTTATCGCAAATGCCAAATGAAGCCAAACGCCAAGCTTACGCGGCGGACATTACTTACGGTACCAACAACGAATACGGTTTTGATTATCTGCGCGACAACATGGTGTATAGCGCAGAAGAGCGTGTACAGCGCGGTTTGAATTATGCGCTGATCGATGAAGTTGACTCTATCTTGATTGATGAGGCACGTACGCCGCTGATTATTTCAGGCCAAGCGGATGATAGCGTCGCCCTTTACAATCAAATCAATGAAGTGGCGGCTCAGCTAGTCGCACAAAAAGAAGAAGAAGGCGAAGGCGATTTTTGGGTCGATGAAAAAGGCCAAAATGTCATCATGTCTGAGCAGGGCCATGAGCACGCAGAAGCGTTGTTAACTGAATCTGGTTTATTGCCAGAAGGTTCTAGCTTGTATGAAGCGGCCAATATTACATTGGTGCACCATCTCTATGCATCGTTGCGAGCACGTAATCTTTACCACCGTGATCAACATTATGTGGTGCGTGACGGCGATATCATTATTGTGGATGAATTCACAGGCCGTATGATGGCGGGCCGTCGCTGGTCTGATGGTTTGCACCAAGCGGTTGAAGCCAAAGAGGGCGTGACAATTCAGAAAGAGAACCAAACACTCGCTTCCATCACCTTCCAAAACTACTTCCGTATGTATGCCAAATTATCCGGTATGACTGGTACTGCGGATACGGAAGCTTATGAGTTCAACCAAATCTATAACCTGGAAACTGTGGTGATTCCTACGCATCGTCCGATGCAGCGTAAAGACCAGATGGATAAGGTGTATCGCACCGCGCGTGAGAAATATGAAGCGGTGATTGTAGATATCAAAGATTGCCAGAAACGTGGGCAACCAGTATTGGTCGGTACTACCTCTATTGAGAACTCTGAACTGATTTCCAAGTTGTTGGATGAAGCCAAGTTAGAGCATCAAGTACTGAACGCAAAACAGCATGAACGTGAGGCGCAGATTATTGTGCAGGCAGGTCGCCCGGGTGTGATTACCATTGCGACCAATATGGCGGGTCGTGGTACCGACATTGTCTTGGGTGGTAACCCTGAGCCGGAAATCGCTTTGGTACATGCTGACGAAAGTTTAAGCGAAAGCGACAAAGAAACCCAAGCAGCCAAAATCAAGGCCGATTGGCAACAAGTGCACGCTGCGGTGCTGGCCGCAGGTGGCCTGCATATTGTGGGTACTGAGCGCCATGAATCACGCCGTGTAGATAACCAGTTGCGTGGTCGTTCTGGCCGTCAAGGTGATGCTGGCTCAAGTCGTTTTTATCTCTCACTGGAAGATCAATTACTTCGTATTTTCGCCTCTGATCGCGTATCAGCCATCATGGAGAAACTCAATATGCCGGATGGTGAGGCGATTGAACATCCATGGGTGACGCGTGCCATTGAGAACGCGCAACGTAAAGTTGAAGGCCGTAACTTTGATATCCGTAAACAATTACTTGAATACGATGACGTAGCCAACGACCAACGTAAAGTCATTTACGAGCAACGTAATGAGTTGTTAGAAGCAACTGACGTAGGCGATACCATCAAGGCGATGCGCGATGACGTGCTTGCCGACATGATGGCGACGCATATTCCACCCGATAGCGTTGAAGAGTTGTGGGACGCGGCAAGTTTAGAAAGAGAACTTAAAGCAGAAACTGGTTTAGACTTGCCTCTAGTGAAGATGCTGGAAGACAATCCAGACCTGCACGAAGAGACATTGCGCGAACGTATTATTGAAGCAGCTGATGCGGCTTATGTTGCTAAAGAAGAGCAGGCAAGTGCAGACATCATGCGTCAGTTTGAGCGTTCAGTGATGCTGCAAAGCCTGGATAATCATTGGCGTGAGCATCTTGCTGCCTTAGACCATTTGCGCCAAGGTATTCATTTGCGTTCCTATGCACAAAAGAATCCTAAGCAAGAATATAAACGTGAAGCATTTGAACTGTTCTCTGACCTATTGAACACGGTAAAAAGCGAAGTGACCAAAGTGACGATGCTGGTACAAGTGAAAACGGAGGCTGATATCGAAGCGGTTGAAAAACCAGTGGAAGTTGAAAACGTGCAGTATCAACATGCAGATTATGATGCGGCATCAGATACGCCAGCAGATGAGGCGGCACAAGAGATTTCTACTCAACCTATTGTCCGCGATGGTATCAAGGTTGGTCGGAATGACCCTTGTCCTTGCGGCTCAGGTAAAAAATATAAGCAGTGTCACGGCGCTTTAAGCTAATTTGAATTGATGGTTGAACTGTATGGCAGATAACTTGCAAGCGGAGATTCAATCTCCTTGTATCGGTGTGTGTGCGATTGATGATTTGAGTGGCTTATGCCAAGGTTGTTATCGCACCCTCGATGAAATCCAAGGGTGGTGGGATATGAGCCATAGTGACCAGAAAACACTGCTTTCTACGTTGGAAGAGCGTCAGTCGCAAATGGTGAATTTTGACTAGTATTTGCTAGTTGTCGATTGATCACGAACGCCAAGGATAATGCCTTGGTGTCTCAAATCCTCCAAAATCTCTAGTCCAAACTGAATCACGCTCTCAGGCTGCGGATGGGCTAGGTCACTTGCAATTATTGTTAGCGCTTGCCTGCCAGTTGTTGTTCCCTGTTGTAGTAGCTCAATCAATCTGTAAGTTACGTTGTTTAACTCAATAAACTTTACTGAATCTTCAGCATCGCGATAGACCAGTAGCTGCGTATTCACTTTATCTTTAGGTTTATTGCGCGCCGAGATCTTATGCACAGCAAACTCGTAATTGAGGAGCTGCATTGCAGGAACAAGGGCTGGTTGATGCTCAAGTAAGTCACCTATTGCATCGATACTGTGTCTATCTACAGTTGCCTCAGACGAACCTACCGCCAGCTCTACCCATTCGTAGTGACAAAGGCTAGGGATATAAGGGGCGAGATTTTGTTGAGTGGCTAAGAAGCTCAGGAACTCTTCTGGAATCTTACGGAAAATTGGGCTATTGGCAGAATGGTCACGTAAAAAAGCACGTACCAATTTTAGCCAGCCAGCCTTGCCTATTACTTTTTGAGCGACAGGAAAGCAGGCTGAAATAGCTTCCAAAATATTATTGAATACAATCTCTTCATATACGGCTATACGCTCAACCGGCACGTCTTTAGGCCGTGGTTGATTGATTGGATCGCGAATGTACGCACTGAATGTTTGCTGATAACGCTGAAAACTTGGTAAGTATTTTGTCGTGCTCATAGGTTGTTACGCTGCCGTAGAGAGCACTCGCTGACGCTGATGATTCTGTAAGCTGGCGATTTTATTGATCTCGTGCATCAATAGCTTGAGTGGCGGTATATTGTTGTCACGTTCTAGTAGAGTCGGAAATGTGCCAAATAGCTGATAGGCTTCTTTCAATAAAGCCCATACCGGGTCAATCACATCTGCACCATGCGTATCTATCAATAAACCCGGTGCTTGCTGATAATGCCCCGCAACATGGCTATACACAATGCGCTCACCCGGGATGCCGCGTAAAAACTCATGCGGATCAAAACCAAAATTGATGCTATTGACGTAAAGATTGTTGATGTCCAGATGTAACAAGCAGTCAGCTTCTGTGAGCACTGCGTTGAGAAATGTCAGCTCATCCATAGTGGATATTGGCGCTTGGACATAAAAAGACGTGTTCTCTACAGCGATGCGCTGGCCTAAGATATCCTGTGTTTGGCGTATGCGTTTTGCAACATAAGTTACTGCTTCATCTGTAAATGGTATTGGCAGCAAATCATATAGATAGCCCTGCTGGCCATTGTAGCCATCAGTGGAGTAACTTAAATGTTCGGTATAAAGCGGAATGTGATATTGATGTAAAAACTTTTTGACTTGCTGCAAAAACACTTCATTCAGCGGGCTTAAACCACCCAAAGACAAACATAAGCCGTGGCAGGCAATTGGGTAGCGCTCTGCAAACCAATCAAGCTGTTTTGCAACTTTGCCACCGGCGCCAATCCAGTTCTCTGGTGCGATTTCTACGAAATTGATATTGGCAATAGACTCTTGACCAAAAGCAGCTTGGATTTGAGGTATCAGCTCGCGCTTTAACCCCAAACCCACACCGCTGATTTTAGAATTTACATGACCTAAATTAATTGCATTCTGAGTTGTCATGTAAATTCAAACCTCAACAATCAATTAATGACTGCATTTACCATCTTTTGCTTTTTCAGCGCTACATTTGCCTTCAGCAGCTTTTTCAGCGCTACATTTACCCTCTGCTGCTTTTTCTGCACCGCATTTGCCTTCTGCGGCCTTCTCGGTATTTTTGCTTGAGCCACATTTACCTGCACCGCATTTACCATCTTTCATTTTTTCTTCGTGGTGGTCAGCCACTTGGTAGCCTGAAGAGAGTGATTTCATTACAAATGGATTTTCTGCAGCATTCACTGTTGTTGCAGCAACTGAAAGTGCGAATGCACCACCGATAGCAAGTGCGATTGATTTCTGAGTTTTATTCATGATAAATCCTTTAAAAATAATTTTAGGTAAATGTACTACATTAGTTGATACGAAATTTAATGATATTTAGATGCAACGGTATTGGTAATTCTTGCTTTTGCATCTGATGGAAGTTCTATAGAGCTGTCATTTTCAGTGTCTTGTCTCATGCTATGCACTACAGTACGTAATTGACCCAATTGCTTATTGAAACGGGTACACGCATCACAAATGAAAAGATGAAACCTTAATTTAACTCGACTGGATAAAGATAATGGACGGTCTAAAGACTGTGAAATAAGCTGACTTGCCTGTTTGCATGTAAGCATAAATTTTACTTCCTTCATCCTGTGACCCAATTCATCTCTAGACATTTCCTCAATCCCATCCGGGCTCTATATAACATCACCCAAGCATTCGTCGTTGTAATCTCCAGTTCCTTACAAATATTTTCATTATCCACTTCTTGCACATCACGCATCATGAACAGCGTTGCCAATTTGGCAGGTAGTTTGTCCATGCACTTACCTAGGATTGCTAAAAACTGTTTCTGTTCCAATGCGCTATCCGGCATATCCCATTCTTGTGGCTTATCGAGCCAATGGCCATGTTGGTCAAAGAAATCATCCATACTGGTATCAGACTCGTCTAAATCAATTAAGTCGGATAGTGGTTGCTCGCGTATCTGTTTGCGCTGGATGTCGATGATCTTATGTTTCAGGATGCCGGTGAGCCAAGTGCGCGCTGTAGAATCACCTTCAAAGCTATTGCCTTTAATCGCTGCCAGCATGGTTTCTTGTACTGCATCTTCCGCTTGATGCGGGTCGCGTAATCGCGCCAAAGCAAAACGGTACAAGTAATCACCATGCTCATTGAGCCAATCGTTTATATTTTGCATAGTCTCAAATCGTGAGTTTTATTGATCATACCCGTTCAGGCCTGACCTACTTTTTGTTTTAGCAGATTCAGGTAGTTAGCCGTATCTAAAGGCACATTATTTCGCTGTGCTTGCCAGATAGTTTCAGCAAGGCAGTCAATCAGGTCATGCTGTGCCAAGTGTTTATCCTGATGCTGCTCCCGTAATTTATCATACACCTGCGTAATGCCAATCGGTTGATTGATGCTGAGTTGTTCAATCACTGAGAGATGCAGGCTTAGATGTAAAAACGGGTTGGTTTCTCCCATCTCAGGAAAGTATTGCTGGTTAAGGTAACGTTCGGGTGAGTCCAATATTGCATGGTATTCAGGATGCATTTGAATGACCTCGATTGCGATTTTTTCCAGATCAGACAAAGTCGATTGCTGTTTGAATTTTGCCCAAGTATCAAAAAAGAACTGGCGTACTTGGTCACGGCTGGGATTGTATAAACTCATAATATTGATGCCAGATATTGATGTTACGTATGTTGTGCGGCAAAGAGAGAAAGTACTGCGGAGGACGGCAATAGTTGGTTCGTGTCGCGAATGGATGCAATCTCACCATTGCCATAAAAGCCTAGCAATGGCATGTAAGGGAAGGCTTGAGTCAGTACTTTCAAGTCGCGGTCAATACCGCCGTAAAAATAGGGACCGCGACCCAAACAAGAAAACAGTAAACCGAAGTCAGGTGTCGTTCCCAACTCATTCATTAGATGGTTGATGGTGATATTCAGATCAGCCATTGCCGTAGATTTTTCCCGTAGCCCCCAACTCAAGAATTGTCCAACTTCCAGCTTATGTGCCAGAGTGATACTGCCATTATCGTCATCATGGCTAATCAGATTGGTGAGGTTGTATTCCCCGGCAGCAAACGCTGCAGCATCATTTGCATAAGTCGCCATTATCATATGCAGAGGCACCGGGTCATCACTTTTGCTATGCATCTTCCACGCTTTTTGCAGCGAGCTGAGCGGTTCTTGGTAGTCCAATCGTTGAATATCGTAATCGCTGACTTGCTGGACTGCTTGTGGGGCAGTCAAAAGCTGCAAGCCATGAGAGGCTTTAGTGGCAACTTTGACGCCACTAAAGAATGTCTCTACGTAGCCTGACACATCGCCTTTGGCATTTTGCCACACGGAGAAAGGCCCTTGGCCGATGGCATCGCCAGATACGCCACCATAACGTTTCTGACCATTATTGAGCCAAGTGCTGTTGATGGCATTAGGTGCAGATAAGGTGAATAAAGGCTGATTAGTGTTGTTGTGGTTAGGTAATTGTAAGCTTACATCGCCACCAAACACCATCGCTGCTGCTGCTGGTGTGTCGAGCACCCAATCTTCTTCAGTAAAGATGCCGGTAGCAGAACAACCCATGACTTGTAGGCTATTAGCAGCTTTGGCTGCGGCCTTGATTGCGGGTTGTGGATTGTTGGCAAATTCTGAAGTGAGTAGCAGTAATACGCTATTTGCAACAGTAATGTCTGCTTTATGCATGGCACGCGTCACAGCCTCTGCTGCTAATGCAGGTGTAGCTTGATTGCCTAGAACGATACTGGTTGCGACTTTCATGGCTTGCCTTGGGGTTTAGGGGGATTATGCATACTCTTTAGCATTGTATTCGCATAAGTCTTCAATACAACATTGTCCACACTTGGGTTTACGCGCAGTGCAGGTGTAACGGCCATGCAAAATCAATAAATGGTGTGCATCTTTCATAAATTCTGGTGGAATCGTCTTTAGATATTTTTTCTCTACTTCTAGGACAGTTTTACCCGTGGCGAGTTTGATGCGATTACCTAATCTGAATAAATGCGTATCTACGGCAATGGTGTGCTCACCAAATGCAGTGTTCAGGATTACATTCGCAGTTTTGCGACCCACGCCTGGTAAGGCTTCTAAAGCTGTGCGTGTGTTAGGTACTTGCGATTGATGATGTGTAATCAGCATCTGGCAGGTAGCCAGTACGTTTTTGGCTTTGGCATGATATAAGCCTATGGTTTTGATGTAGTGCTCTAAACCATGTACACCCAGCGCCAAAATGCTTTCTGGTGTGTTTGCAACAGCGAACAGTTTTTTGGTGGCAATATTGACGCCCTTGTCAGTGGCTTGTGCCGATAAGATGACTGCAATCAACAGCTCAAATGTACTGTTATGACTAAGCTCGGTGGTGGGATTGGGTATAGCAACACTTAAGCGCTTAAAGATTTCGAAGCGTTTTTCTGCGTTCATGATTTATCTAGTTTCGATTGTGTAGAGAAAAGCGTGGTTTTTATTCATCTGTTTTTTATTTTTTATTCGCTCTTACAATGTCGTCTTAGCACGGGCTAGCGCTGCCGCTATTGCCGCCTTTTTGTCAGGTACTAAATTGTTAGAACCGCTCGCTACATTTGTTGATGTCTTAACCATTGAGGTCTTAACCAAAGACTTCCTAGTTTGAGCAAGCTCCACATGTTTTTGTGCAAGCTCCAGTATTTCACGTTCTATTCTAAACAGCTTGAAATTGTAGCGTTCACGTGCCAGGTCTGCGGCCTGTTTTATACGCATCGCTGGCATTTCTACGGCTGGCTCCAAACTAATGCAATCTACCGGGCAGGGTGGCAGGCAGAGCTCGCAACCAGTACATTCGGAAGTAATAACGGTATGCATCTGCTTAGCAGCACCTAGAATCGCATCCACCGGGCAAGCCGCTAAGCACAAGGTACAGCCGATACATGTGGTCTCATCAATCAGTGCCAGTACTTTTGGCTTACTCACTCCATGCTCTATATTGAGCGGTCTATATTCCACAGCCAATAAATCCGCCAGCGCACGTATACCCAAATCACCACCTGGCGGGCACTGGTTGATCTCGGCTTCGTTCGCAGCAATGGCTGCAGCATAAGGCTTGCAACCATCGTAACCGCATTGCTTGCATTGGGTTTGCGGTAGAATGGCATCAATGCTTACAATGAGTGCGTCGAGTCCCGTGTTCAAAGTCATGCTGAATTATACGCTTTACCGATATTGCTAACAATTTCGCCGGACTATGAAACATTAATGTCGACAAATCAATCTCGCTAAGAATCAGAAGTTTACATTTCATAGTTTGTTCATTTATCTAGCTTTTCAGTTAAAATATAAAATTATGAATAGTTTAGGTTTGCTATGTTGCAAGGTAGTTTAGTCGCGATAGTAACGCCCATGTTTGAAGATGGTCGTTTAGATATCCCATCTTTAAATGCATTGATTGATTTTCATGTGAACCAAGGCTCAGATGGCATTGTCATTGTGGGCACGACAGGTGAATCGCCAACGGTAGATTTTGATGAGCATTGTCTGTTAATTAAAACCGCTGTCAGCCAAGTAAATGGGCGTGTTCCAGTTATTGCAGGTACAGGTGCAAATTCAACTAAAGAAGCCATCACGCTCACTCAAAAAGCTAAAGAGTTGGGCGCAGATGCTTGTTTACTGGTAGCACCTTATTACAACAAGCCGACGCAAGAAGGCCTCTATCAGCACTTTAAAGCAGTTGCTGATGCAGTAGATATTCCGCAGATTTTATACAATGTACCGGGTAGAACCGGCTGTGATATTAGCAATGACACCGTGGTACGACTGGCAGTGCATCCGAATATTGTCGGCATCAAAGATGCAACCGGTGGCATAGAGCGCGGCACGGATTTGTTGTTACGTGCACCTAAAGATTTTGCGGTATTTAGCGGCGATGATGCAACGGGCATGTCATTGATGTTATTAGGCGCCAAAGGCGTGATTTCAGTTACAGCCAATGTCGCACCAAAACTTATGCATGAGATGTGCGTAGCCGCTGTTGCCGGTGATGCTATCGCGGCGCGTGAGATTAATGCCAAAGTATTTGCATTGCATCAAAAATTGTTTGTTGAAGCGAACCCGATACCAGTGAAATGGGTCCTAGCCCAGATGGGTTTGGTTAAATCAGGGATCAGGCTGCCGTTGATGGAGTTGTCAGCGCAGCATCATGATGTTTTGCGTAATGCTTGCAAGCCAGCACAAATTCTATAACCAGCACTAATTCTAAAATAGTTATCAAGCTTTATAACGAGGTCTGAATGAAACAAGTCAATATCAAATCAGGTAATAGTAAGCGTACGATCATTAAACAGGCTGGTATCTCCATGTTGCTGATGGTGGGATTGGTCGGTTGTGATTCCATTCCATTCATTGATAATACTTCTGATTACAAAGGTGCCGGTCGTTCTCGTCCTTTAGAAGTGCCGCCGGATTTGACATCAAGCCCAGTGAGTGATGCTTATTCTATCCCTGGCAGCACTACTTATTCTACCTACAGTCAGGCACAGGAAGGTCAAGAGGTAGGTGTAGAGAAAGTATTACCAACTTCTGAAGGCGTCAGGTTGGAAAGAGCAGGGTCGCAACGTTGGTTAGTGGTAAATGCACCTGCAGAAAAAATATGGCCGGTCATTCGTGAGTTCTGGATTGATCAAGGCTTTGCCGTACGTGTGGAAAATGCACAAATCGGCGTGATGGAAACTGAATGGATCGATGCTGAAGCTATTAAAAAAGATGAGTCAGGCAATATAGGTGAAAAGTTTGATAAATGGTTAGATAAATTATCTGGCTTTGCAGACAAGAAAAAATTCCGTACACGTCTAGACCGTGGTACAGAGCCGGGTACGACCGAAATCTACATGACGCACCGTTCAGTGACGGGTGCGCCAGATGATGGCAAGAACCGAGTACAGACGCAGTTAGGTGAGATTGAAACTGGTTACAAGGCTGGCCCAAAGGCTGCGGCTGAAGCGGATGCCAGAGATGAAGAGTTAGATGCAGAATTATTACGCCGTTTGATGGTGAAATTAGGCATTGAAGAACAACGCTCACAATCAATCATGGCTGAAGCAGTAACTTTGAAGCGTGCTGAAGTCGTGAAAGAAAAAGATGGTAGCGCAACCTTGTTGTTGAACGACCCATTCGACCGTGCGTGGCGTCGTGTGGGCTTGGCGCTTGATAGAATAGGTTTTGTTATCGAAGACAAAGATCGTTCTAACGGCGTGTTCTTTGTGCGTTATGCGGATGTGGATATTGACGATACGCCTAAGAAAAAGAAAGGTTTGTACGAGACCTTGAAGTTCTGGGGTGATGACGATAAAAAAGAAGCTGAAGCCGCGCCGAAAAAAGATGAAAAAAGTATGGTTGAGAAGCTCAAATTCTGGGGTGATGACGATAAACAGAAAGTAGATCCAGCTAAGCAGTATCGTATTAAAGTAGCAGATGGTGACAAAGAAAACGCAACGGTAACCGTGGTAGATAAAGATGGTGCACGCGTTCGCACGACTACTGCTAACCGCATTGTGGCGTTGATGTACGAACAATTGAAATAAAGCATGCGTTTTGCATCACTAGGGAGCGGTAGTGCTGGCAATGCCCTAGTGGTGGAAGTCAAACATACAAGGCTGATGTTGGATTGCGGCTTTAGTGTGAAAGAGACGGTGGCGCGCTTAGCGCGTTTGCAGCTCACGCCGCAGGATCTAAGCGGAATCGTGATCACGCATGAGCATGATGATCACGCCGGGGGCGCCTTCAAGTTCGCCGCTAAATACAAAATACCCGTGTGGCTCACCTATGGCACGCTCAAAATGGTCACGCGGTATATGCCCAATCAGCATGACTTGCAGCTAAATGTCATGGACAGCCATTGTGCGTTTAGTATCGCAGATGTTGAAGTGGAACCCTACCCAGTGCCGCATGATGCACGAGAGCCTGTGCAGTGCGTATTTTCTGACGGGCAGCATAGGTTAGGCGTATTGACCGATGTCGGTCGGCCTACTCCCCATATTGAAGAAAAGTTGAGTGGTTGCGATGCGTTAGTGCTGGAATGCAATCATGACGCGAGTATGTTGCAGTCTGGCCCTTATAGCTGGGCGCTTAAGAAGCGCGTGGGTGGAGATTTGGGTCATTTAGAGAATCAAGACTCAGCTAATCTGTTATCTAGATTAGACAATAGCAAATTACAACATATTATTGCTGCACATTTAAGTGCTAAGAATAATACACCGCTACTGGCTAAAACTGCCTTGGGTAAGGTGCTGGGGTGTGAACTGGATTGGGTCGGTATTGCCGATCAAGTAACAGGATTTGATTGGCGCATGTTGGTTACAAGCTAGTGCCTCTATACTACTAACGTTGCTTACTCCGGTTTCTTTCAACTCTATTCTCAAAATCACCGTGTTTGTTGCTATGTGGTCTATTCGTGCCAAACTAGGCATCGGATTAGAAACAGAGTTCTGTAGGTTGGTTTAGGGTATGTAGCAACAATATTGAAAGCGCAAAGATATTAAAAACGACAGCCATAAAAAAGCCGACAGAAAGTCGGCTTTTTTTACTTCTAACTAAATGTTAATTATTTAGTTTCAGCAGCTGGAGTTTCCGGTGCTGGAGTAGCTTCAGGTGGAACTTCAGCAGCAGGAGTAGGTGCAGCTTCAGCAGGTGAAGATTCAGCGGCAGGAGCAGGCGCTTCAACTGGAGCAGCTTCTTCAGCAGCTTTTTCACCACAAGCGGTTAGGGTTAATGCTAATAATGCAGCAAGCAGAACGGAGCGTGTCATATTAGTTCCTTAAGAGTTTAATTAGTTTAAAACTTTTTCGATAACCGCTTAAAGGGTTTACCTAATTAGCTGTACCGAGTGATGAAAATTCTACCAGCTATTTAAAGAAAAGCCAAAAACAAAAAAAGCCGACTAAAAGTCGGCTTTTTCAATACTACTAGCTAAATGCTAATTACTTAGCAGCTTCAGCAGGAGCTGCTGGTGCAGCCTCAGCAGCAGGAGCGGCTTCAGCAGGAGCAGCTTCAGCAGCAGGAGCAGCTTCAACTGGAGCAGCAGCTTCAGGAGCTGGAGCAACTTCAGCAGCAGGTGCTTCAACTGGAGCAGCTTCTTCAGCAGCTTTTTCGCCACAAGCAGTTAGGGCTAATGCTAATAATGCAGCAAGCAGAGCAGAACGTGTCATTTTTATTTCCTTAGAGAGAGATTAACTAGTTAAAAAACTTTTTTCGACAACCGCTTATAAGTTTTACTTAATTTGGATACCGAGTGGCGCAAATTTTACCAGTTATTGCGAAAAAAACTAGTATTTTCCATGTGTTTACGGCTAATACCTGCAAAAATATTTGTTTTTTTCTCAAAACGAAGGAACTTTGATTATTGGACCTGTTATTGCGCTTGATTGTACCTGCTATTGGACTTGAATTAACAGTTGATTATTTTGTGTCTGACTACTAGTTTGTTTGCTCAAAATCGTACGACTGACATCATCTTTTTGTTGCATAATGCCGCCGAGGTCTAGCCATTCGCCTTTATTTACGCGCACTACGGTAGTTAGTTCTTCAAAATCAATAAAGCCGGACTGATTAAGTTTGGCGATTCTTGGCGTAATTTCTAATTCTATTTGATTGCCTATGCTGCGTGGACGTACGGCAAAGCCAGTCGTTACATCAACAAACTCAGTGGTGCGTTGCACGCTGGAATAACGGCGCGTCAGGGTGACCCATTCTCGTGTGAAAGATACTGATTCACCCACGTGAATGAAAGCACGCTCACCATCCACCACATTGATGTATTGTTGTGAGTTACTCAGCGTATTGCTTTGATTGTTATCGATATCTACCTGTATGCCATCGGCAGCACTTTTAGGGAATCTACGCGTACCTATTTCAACATTGCCAATGCGTTTACGTCCGCTAACATTCACGCCATCACGTTCAGTTTGCACATCGTTTTGGCGACTGACAATGATTTTCAAATTCTGGCGTGCGACGTCTAAAGTGGCAATCACTTGCTCGATTTCGGCCATTTTTTCAGGAGTAGCACGAATGATGAGTTGATTTTGTATCCCAGATACCGAGCCATCAGCGCCCACCAAAGGTTGAATGGTAGGCAACAGGTCTTCAGCAAAACGATGTTGTAAGGTAATGATTTTGAATTCTGATGCTGCAAAAACTTGCGTTACAAATAGCATGCAGCATAAAGCAGCCCATAGTTTCAATATCAACAGTCCTCTCATAAGCCCAGCTTTGTGATGGTGACCATGTGATGCGTAGCTTCGAGCAGTTCATTAAATCTTAAATTAAGCACATCTACGCTAGCGGGGTCATCCAGTGCGTATTTAAAACGTGCTTGGTCGATATGAATCCGTTTGATGTAATGTTTATCATCCGCCAATACAAAACAGTCTTTTGCATGCTTGGCTGAGTCATTGGTTTCATATATGGTCATTTTGTGACCATATACGGTGAGCAGGCTCACAAGTCGCGGGCATTTTTCTTGGAAAAAAGTGGTGTTTTGCAGAATAATTGTGAGGCGGCTATTGATGTCTTTGCTCAAGAACTCGCGCAGTAATTCATATTTCTGCACGCTAATAAAATCACCATGCGTTAAATCTTGATCAAAAATCAACAGTTCATGGTGCGCATTGGCAAGAACAATATTGATTGCATCTGAATACAGACGCTCGCCAACCAGAATTTCATTTTGGCCTAAAGTCTCGTTAGGCATAAGCTCAGAGTTATCGTTCATGATGTCATCCAGTCTGGTAGATTCTTAACTATTCAATTAGATCGAAACTTATCAATCAAAACCAAGGTAACCAGCAATATACCAATCATAAAGTTGTTGTAGCAATACTTCGTCTTGCGTTTTGTAAGGAGGAGTAATGCGCTTATCGGCCAAAGTCCTCAATAGCGCTGCTGCCTCATCCTTAAACGTTGCCGCTTCGCCATTCATATAAAACGTATCATCTGAGAATAGCATTTGGCTTTTCAAATCCAGTGCAATGCCAGCCTTGGCAAGCTTTTCGCTAAATACTTTTAATGATATTTTTTTGTTCGCCTCAAATAGTACATCTGGTTTTGGCTCAGAAAGATAAGTGCCTAAAAACTGTGCTACATCACTCTCTGACCACTGGATCTTGTTTAATATCTCGCCAACCTTATGCACCATGTCTTTGCTAATCTCGGCGGGATGGCTGCTTAGTGTCAAATCACTATCCTGGTATATGCCAGTGAGTACTAACTTCTCTTGAGAGAGCTTGTCCTGCATAAAACCTAGGAACTCAGAGGCTAGTTCTCGGTGCTTAGGCGCACGGAAGCCGATTGAGTAGGTCATGCAATCTTGAGTGCCGTCTGATACGGCAATGCCCCAATGCGCTAACTGCGGCGGCAGGTAAAGCATGTCACCTGCCTCCAGCAACCATTCTTGTTCAGTTTCAAAGTTTTTAAGAATACGTAGCGGCGCACCATCTACTAAACTTAGATCGCTCTGCTCGCTAATGCGCCAGAGACGCTTGCCCTGACCTTGTAGCAGGAACACATCATAGCTATCGAAGTGTGGCCCTACACCACCACCATCGGGAGCATAGCTCACCATTAAATCATCTAACCTAGCATGTGGAATAAAATCGAATTGCTGCAGTAGTTCAGTGGCTTCAGGCAGATAGTGGTTCACGCTTTGCACCAGCAATGTCCAATCTTTATTAGGCAGCTTGCTAAAGTCGCGCTCATCAAACGGACCATTTTTAAGCGTCCATTTTTCGCCTTTTTGCTGCACAATTCTAGATTGCACTTCATCTTCACAAGCCAATCCAGCTAGGTCTTCCGGGCTTAACAAACCCGTAAAATCAGGTATTGCATTCTTAATGAGTAAAGGTTTCTTCTGCCAATATTCTGCCAAAAATTGTGCAGGTGTTAAACCGCCGAGTAATTGTAATGCTTGGTCTTTTGCCATAACTTTATGTTCAATGGTGCTGATGAATTAGGTGCTAATTATGCCATTGCATTGCTATACAGGTTGGTATATATTGACGGAAATTATAAAAAAAATAAGACGTAAATTCAATAAGCAAATCCGTATAAATCTGTAAGGAGAGTTGTAGATGAACGCGCCAGTAGATACTTCTGTTAAAACGTTTCATGGCGGTTGTCCGCATGATTGCCCAGATACATGCTCTATGGTTTATACGGTTAAAGACGAAAAGCTTATTTCGGTAAAAGGCAATCCAGACCATCCGATGACGCGTGGCGGCTTATGCGTCAAACTCAAAGATTACGAAAAACGTCACTATCACCCAGATCGTCTGCTTTACCCAATGAAGCGCACTGGCCCTAAAGGCAGCAAACAATTTACAAGAATTACCTGGGACGAAGCGCTAGATGAAATTGTCGCGCGTTGGAAAGGCATTATTGCCGACCACGGCCCACGCGCCATCATGCCAGCAAGTTATTTAGGTAATCAAGGGTTAGTACACGGTTTAAACGGTGGCGATGCCTTTTTTAACCGCCTCGGCGCCACTGTTACTGAGCGTACATTTTGCGGTGAAGGCTCATGTACCGCATGGCTGTTGACGGTAGGGCCAACCGCCGGAGTAGATCCTGAGAGTTTCATTCACTCTAAATACATCATCATTTGGGCATGTAATTCTGTTTCCACCAACTTGCATCACTGGCACATCATTCATGAAGCGCAGAAAAAAGGTACCAAAGTCGTTGTAGTGGATTCTTATGCGTCTAAAACTGCGAAAGAGGCTGATTGGCACATTGCCCCTAAACCCGGTACCGACGGCGCTTTAGCTATGGCGATGATGAATGTGATTATCGAAGAAGGCTTGGTAGACCAAGACTACGTGGATAATTACACGGTGGGTTATGCTGAGTTGGCAGAGCGCGCTAAAACACGCACACCAGAATGGGCCGAAAGCATCACCGGTATTCCTGCCGAAGACATACGCAAATTTGCCAGAGAATACGCCACTACACCGCCTGCTGCGATTCGCTTAGGCGTAGCGCTGGAAAGAAGCTATGGCGGTAGCCAGGCGATTCGTGCTGTGACTTGTTTACCAGCCTTGATTGGCGCTTGGCGCCATGTGGGCGGTGGCGCATTGCAATTCCCAGTGTGGGAACATCCCTACCGATTCGATGTGATTTCCCGCCCCGATTTGATTCCAGAAGGTACGCCTGTGGTGAACATCTTGCAGCTAGGTCGCGTGCTCACAGGCGAAATTGAATTGGAAACACCGATTAAATCGCTGATGGTGTGGAATACCAACCCGGTGACGCAATCACCCGAAACTGACAAGATTGTCGCAGGCCTGCTGCGTGAAGATTTATTCACCATTGTGGCCGACCACTTCATTACCGATACCGCCGCCTATGCCGACATAGTACTGCCTGCCGCGATGGGCGCTGAAATGGAAGACATGATCCTTTCATGGGGACATTTGTACCTTACCTATAACGCCAAGTGCGTAGAGGCGCCGGGTGAAGCGATTCCAAACAATGAAATCTTCCGTCGCTTGGCAGCACGCTTAGGCTTTGAAGAAGACAACTTTAAATGGTCAGATAGTGAATGCCTAGAAAACTACGTGGCTTGGGATGCGCCAGCCTGCGATGGTATAGATTTGGCTTATCTTCGAGAGCATGGCTTTGCGCGCTTGAATGTGGGCACCAAAGATAACCGCGTGCCGCACAAAGAGGGCAAGTTCCCTACGCCTACAGGCAAGTGCATGTTCTTGGTAGAAGGCGCTAAAAACTTTGTGGCAGGGCCGTTCCGTCAAATGTATGAAGGCTTCCAGCCGGGTGAAGATTTAGATGCATTGCCTGACTATGTGGCTTCGCGTGAATCAGCAGAGGTTAATCCTGCCTTGGCGGCAAAATACCCGCTCAGTATCATTTCACCTAAGAGTCATGGTTTCTTGAATTCCTGCTATGCCAATGTGGCTGAGAAAATTAAAGGGCAAGGCGAGCAGTTTGTGATGATTAACCCGGCAGATGCCGAAATGCGCGGTGTGAAAGAAGGTGCGAAAGTACGTGTGTTTAATGACCGCGGTGCATTTGAGGGTGATGCGAGGATTACCAAAGATGTGAATCCTGGGATTGTAGTGGCTACGCTTGGTTATTGGCGCCAGTTGAATAAAGGTACGGTGAATTGTATTAGTTCAGCGGAGTTTGGGGATATGGGGCACTCGACGACGTTTAGTGATAATTTGGTTCAGGTGGAGTTAGGGTAGAGTTAGAAGATAAAACCGCGAAAGCGGTTTTTTTATTAACTTTCTATTGATAGGCTTATGTTCAGATATTTTTTTAAAATAATCAAAGCAACAATATTTAAAAGTGAAATAACACCTGAGATGATTGCAAACAGGTGCATGATTAATTCAAATGACTGCGCTGAGGCTGCAGAGTATTTGAGCTCATTATTTGAGCTTAAAGATAAAGATGAAAACTCTGGAACTAGCGAGTTTTACTATCATCAGGAAGGTTTATTAGCAGCAGCAATAGTGGCGTATTCGAGAGCATTTATGGATTCTCGTGGTAAACAATTTGCAGCACCAAAAGTTAAAGTAAACTTAGGCGAGATATTTGGACACAATATAAATAAAATAAAACTGCATAAATTGATTTTGGAAAAAAGACATAAAGTTGTTGCCCACTCAGAATGGGACTATCGCAATAGTACTCTTATTGAAGTCACAAATAGCAGAAGTACTTTAAGAAAAAACTCAGTTGTAAATTATCAACAAGGGATAGACCTTGAATTGTTTAAAGAAGTGATTGAAACAATGAAGTTGCATTTTCGAAAAGAAACTTTTAATAAAGATGTCGCATCCGTAAAAGCTAAATAAGTGGTCGCTCTCGCGCGACTGCGAGTTTCTTTCTTTTGTGTAGCCAAAAGAAAGAAACCAAAGAAAAGGCTACCCCATACCGCTTTCATCCTCCGCTACTCACCATCACGGGCGGCAATCGTAACTCGCCCTGGTAGCTTGCAAAAATCACAAGCTACTGCGGAACTCAAACATGCGATTGCCGAAAACTCCCATGCTGCTTGCGTTGCTCGGCAGCGGTAGCAGGGGGTTAGAAAACCAACTGAGATTAACTAATGGTGATTTTATCTGCCATATCTCAAGCTACGTCATTCCCGCGTAGGCGGGAATCCAGTGTCGTTTTTCTTGGATTACTTTGGCGCCAAGGTCGCTGTGCAACAGCAGGCACTTGGCGGACATGCCCTTTACGGGTATGGCAGTTAAAAGAAAGTAACTAGCTGTCGGGCTACCCCGACATATAACAAACATTAACGAATGTTATAATTCCACACTATGGATATTTACTCACTTGCAAAACCTCTTCTGTTCCAAATGGATGCTGAAGCAGCTCACGACCTCACATTAAAAACTCTCAAGCTCGCGGAAAAATGCGGCGCTTTGTCGCTGTACCCTGCGGCACCAGCATGCCAGCCTAGGCAGGTGATGGGGCTCACATTCCCTAATGCTGTGGGCTTGGCGGCAGGGTTAGATAAAAACGGCGCGGTGATTGATGGTATGGCGGCGTTAGGCTTCGGTTTTATTGAAATCGGTACCATTACCCCACGCGCGCAGCCAGGCAACCCACAGCCGCGTTTGTTCCGCGTTAAAGAGGCGCAAGGCATTGTGAATCGCTTCGGTTTTAATAACCTAGGCGTGGATAACCTGATTGAGAACGTTAAGGCAGCTAAATATCGCGGCATCTTAGGTATCAATATCGGTAAAAACTTCGACACGCCGAATGAAAACGCGGTGAATGATTATTTAATCTGCATGCAAAAGGTTTATGCACATGCTAGTTACATTACGGTGAATATCTCTTCACCTAACACCAAGAACCTACGCGCCTTGCAAGAGAAGGAAGCGCTCTCAAGCTTGCTTGCTACACTTAAATCAGAACAAACCAAATTAGCAGAACAGTATGGTCGCTATGTGCCTGTTGCCTTAAAAATAGCTCCGGACTTGGAGCGTGAGCAAGTGAACGAAATTGCTGATTTGCTGATGGAGCACAAAGTTGATGGCGTGATTGCTACCAATACCACGTTATCCCGTGATGCAGTAAAAGGCATGAAGAACGCCGAAGAAACTGGTGGCTTATCCGGTGCACCAGTTCGAGAAAAATCAACTATAGTGATTCAGCAGTTATCGCAACGCCTACAAGGTGCGTTGCCGATTATCGGCGTAGGCGGTATTTTAAGCGGTGCAGATGCCGTGGAAAAAATTGCCGCAGGGGCAAGCTTGGTACAAGTGTATAGCGGGCTAATTTACAAAGGGCCTAAACTGGTGCGTGACATTTGTAAAACACTTGGCTAACAAGTGATGACAGTACCCATTCTCTATTCTTACCGTCGTTGCCCCTACGCCATGCGCGCTCGCATGGCGCTGAAGTATGCAGGCATCGCAGTTGAGATTCGTGAGATATCATTAAAAGATAAACCTCAGTCCATGCTCAATGTGTCGCCTAAAGCGACTGTGCCAGTACTGGTATTGGCTGATGGCACAGTGCTGGAAGAAAGCTTAGACATTATGCACTGGGCGTTGCAACAAAACGATAAGAGTAATTGGCTAAGTGCTGATAGTGAGCGCTCACAGGCGTTGATTGCAGAGAACGACGGTAGCTTTAAGCAGGCCTTGGATAAATACAAATATGCGATACGCTTCCCGGAGCAAGCTGCTGAAACTTACAGGGAGCAGGGTGAAGTGTTTTTGCGAAAGCTAGAATCACTACTGAGCGAGTCTAAATTTCTGTTAGCTGACCACATCAGCTTAGCTGATATTGCAATCTTCCCATTTATTCGGCAATTCTCTAGTGTAGATACTGCTTGGTTTGAAACAGCACGGTACCCTAAATTACAAATCTGGTTAAAGGGTTTGGTTGAATCTGAGCTATTCCTCAGTATCATGGAAAAACAGCCAACCTACATTGAGTAAGTTGGCTGTTTAATTACTACCTAGTAACGTCAGATATTATTCAGCAGTTGCTAGTGATGGCTCTGAAGATTCTTTCTTTTTACTAAAGATCAATTTCACTTCATCTTTGTCATCAATATCCACGTGTACGTTGCCGCCGTTAGCGAGTTTGCCGAATAGCAACTCGTCAGCAAGCGCTTTACGAATCGTATCTTGAATCAACCTTGCCATTGGGCGTGCACCCATCAGTGGGTCGAAGCCTTTTTTACCCAAGTAAGCTTTCAGCGCATCACTAAATGTAGCTTCGACTTTTTTCTCATGCAATTGATCTTCCAATTGAATCAGGAATTTATCTACTACACGGATGATGATGTCATGTGACAATGACGCGAATGACACGGTAGCATCCAAGCGGTTGCGGAACTCAGGTGAGAATAAACGTTTGATATCCGCTTGCTCGTCACCGGCTTCTTTCACAGTCGTGAAGCCCATGCTGGCTTTAGATAAGCCTTCAGCGCCAGCGTTGGTGGTCATAATAATCGTCACATTTCTAAAGTCTGCCTTGCGACCATTATTGTCGGTTAGCGTACCGTGATCCATCACTTGCAACAGGATGTTGAAGATATCAGGGTGCGCTTTTTCAATTTCGTCCAATAGCAATACGCAATAAGGTTGTTTGGTGATGGCTTCAGTCATCAAGCCACCTTGCTCAAAACCTACATAGCCAGGAGGCGCGCCAATCAAGCGTGATACGGCATGGCGCTCCATGTATTCACTCATGTCGAAGCGAATCAATTCGATGCCCATGATGTAGGCTAATTGTTTAGCGACTTCAGTTTTACCTACGCCAGTAGGGCCGCTGAACAAGAAGCTACCAATAGGTTTGTTGTTTTGACCCAAGCCGCTGCGTGCCATTTTCACGGCGGATGACAGTGTTTCAATCGCTTTGTCTTGACCAAATACTACAGCTTTCAAATCACGTTCCAGTGTTTTGAGTGCGCTGCGGTCATCGCTAGAAATGTTTTTGGGCGGAATGCGCGCAATCTTGGCGATGATGTCTTCAATCTCTTTATTGCCAATGACTTTTTTCTGTTTGTTTTTTGGCAAGATGCGTTGCGCAGCACCAGCCTCATCAATCACGTCAATCGCCTTGTCTGGCAGATGTCTGTCATTGATGTACTTCGCAGAAAGCTCAGCCGCAGTCGTTAATGCACTCGCGGTATATTTCACGCTGTGATGAGATTCAAAGCGTGATTTCAAGCCTTTCAAAATCTCAATGGTTTCTGCCACGCTAGGTTCTACCACGTCGATTTTCTGGAAGCGACGTGACAGTGCATGGTCTTTTTCAAAGATGCCGCGATACTCTTGGTAAGTCGTTGCGCCTATGCATTTGAGTGAGCCGTTTGAAAGCGCAGGTTTGAGCAGGTTGCTGGCATCTAATGTGCCGCCGCTGGCAGAACCGGCGCCAATCAAGGTGTGAATCTCATCGATAAACAGAATCGCATCCGGTTTTTCGGCAAGCTGTTTCATCACTGCTTTGAGACGTTGTTCAAAGTCACCGCGGTATTTAGTGCCGGCTAATAATGCACCCATATCAAGTGAGTACACGGTAGCGTTAGCCAATACATCAGGGATCTCTTTTTCGACAATACGGCGTGCCAAACCTTCAGCAATGGCGGTTTTACCCACGCCAGCTTCGCCAACTAATAGTGGATTATTTTTACGGCGGCGGCATAGGGTTTGTACTACGCGCTCTAACTCTGGACCGCGCCCAATGAGCGGGTCAATTTTGCCTGCGGCAACCTGCGCATTTAGGTTGAGCGTGAAGTTTTCCAGCGCACCGTTCGGAGCGGCTTCGATATCGATATCCTGGTCTGCACCTTCTGGTTTGGCGGTCTCAGCTATTTTTGACACGCCATGAGAGATGTAATTAACCACGTCTAAACGTGTGACGCCTTGTTGATGCAAGAAAAACACCGCGTGTGAGTCTTTTTCACCAAAGATAGCAACTAACACATTAGCGCCAGTCACTTCTTTTTTGCCAGAAGACTGTACGTGTAACATGGCGCGTTGGATCACGCGCTGGAAGCCCAGTGTGGGTTGTGTATCGACGTCATCTTGACCAATGACTGTTGGTGTATGTTCTTCGATATATTGACTGAGTTCGGTACGCAGTACCTCAAGTTTGGCGCCACACGCGCGCAACACATCGGCCGCGGTGGGGTTGTCAATCATGGCCAGTAACAAATGTTCAACCGTGATGAGCTCATGGCGCTTTTGTCTAGCGTCCATAAATGCCATGTGCAAACTTACTTCGAGCTCTTGAGCTATCATTTTTGTACCTTAACTTTCAATATTGTCATCACTTAACTTTAACCACTTAGGGATGTCTTTCACGCCGGTTCTATTACACATTGCAAAGGATGTTGTGCTTCCTTAGCATGGGTCAGTACTTGATTCATTTTCGTTTCTGCGATGTCTTGTGGATACACTCCACATACACCCATGCCCTCTGTATGTACTTTGAGCATTATTTGCGTGGCTTGTTCACGACTTTTGTTAAAAAAACGTTCTATCGTCTCAACGACAAACTCCATGGGCGTGTAATCGTCATTTAACAACAGCACCATAAACATGGGGGGCAACTTTGGTTTTGCAACTTCAGGTTTTAGTACTGTATTACTATCATTGGGTGAATTAGCCATATTGCAATCTATTTTGAGCCAAACTATAAAAAATTCAAGCCCAATTTGAGTGTGGGTATAGATGAATTTCTAATCTAGAGTTTTGAGAGGGATGTGAAGCTAAGGGAATATCTTGACGCTTTTAACGATGCGGTCTTGTGTTTGCACAATCTCAAGTGTGTGTGTGCCAATCTTCAAGCTAGTGTTAGGTTCGGGGATGTCTTCGAAGTATTCCAGAATCAGGCCATTAAGTGTGCGTGGGCCATCCAGAGGCAATTGCAGATTTAACTTTTTATTCAGGTCGCGTAATGAACTACTGCCATCCACCAGCCAACTACCGTCCGTTTCTTTGCGGTAGCTGCCAAAGCGAGAAGGCGACTGTGTGGTGAAGTCGCCAATCACTTCTTCTAAAATATCTTCCAACGTAATCAAACCTTTGAACTCACCGTATTCGTCTACGATTAACGCAATCCGTTGTTGATTCTCTTGGAACTGTTGTATTTGTGTATAAAGTGGGGTGCCGGACGGGATAAAGTAAGGCTCTACAATGACCTCGCGTAATATGTCTTTGTTTAACTCATTGTCCAGTTGGTAGGAGCGTAGTTGGTTAATCACTTTGCGTATATGCAAGATGCCAATAATTTCTTCTTGTTCGCCTTGGCGCACCGGTAAGCGTGTGTGGTGGCTGCTTGAGATATGCTGCAGGATGTCTTCTAAAGGACTATCAAAGTCTATGGTTTCTACCATGGTGTGGGCAGTCATCACATCATCAACAGTAATCTTTTCCAGATCGAATAGATTTAATAAGATTGCCCGGTGTTTTTTCGGCATAAAGTGGCCGGCATCGGTCACGATGCTGCGTAACTCATCCATTGTGAGTGCTTGTGTGCTTTCTTCAAAATTTACCTTTACGCGAAGTAACCGTAGCAAGCCACTGACGAATAGATTGATGAACCAGACGATGGGATAAAGGACTTTAAGTAGAGGATAAAGTACATAGCTACAAAAGATACCTAGCCTTTCTGGATAGGCGGCTGCGAGGACCTTAGGCGAGATTTCGCTAAACACCAGAATTGCAAACGTGACGGCTAATGTGCCTAACATCAGCACCCATTCACCTTCGCCAAATAGCTCAACCGTGATGAGCGTGACTAGTGTGGCTGAAGCAGCGTTAGCAAAGTTATTACAAAGTAGGATGACACCTAATAGCTTGTCAGTTTTGGCTAATAAGGCACTGGCTAAGCGCGCACCGCGATGACCTTCTTTGACCAGATGGCGCAATCGATAGCGATTGAGCGACATCAGGCTGGTTTCAGCGATTGAGAAAAATCCAGAAATGAGTAGCAGTAAGACCAGTGCGCCTAACTGCCAGGAGATGGGAATATTATCCAAAGAGTGGGATTGCAGTATTCAAGATATGGTGAGTTTATATGGGAGTAGTGTTACTAACAAGCGTGTTACAACACGCTTGTTATTTTGGAGTAAGGCTTACTTAAGAGCTAGATATATGAACAATTAGTTTACGGTGCAAGTTCAGCTGCTTCTTTTTTCTCTGTTTCTTTCTTCTCAACATCACCAATCAAGTTAGCGCGGTTCACACCAAGCCACATGGCGATTGGACAAGCGACCAATACTGAAGAGTAGATACCGAATAAAATACCGATGGTGAGTGCAAGTGCAAAGTTATGCAGTACTTCGCCACCGAACAGCAACATAGAACCGACCATCGTTTGTGTCATCAAGTGGGTAATCACAGTGCGTGACATGGTGCGAGTAATCGCATTATCAATCACTTGCACCACTGAAGCTTTACGCATCTTGCGGAAGTTCTCGCGCACTCGGTCAAATACCACAACAGACTCGTTCACTGAGTAACCTAGCACTGCCAAAATCGCGGCAAGTACCGTGAGGTTGAATTCCCACTGGAAGAAGGCGAAGAAGCCGAGAATAATCACCACGTCATGCATGTTGGCGATAATGGCGGCCACTGCGAAACGCCATTCAAAGCGTAACCAGAGATAGAGCACAATGCCTACGCAGACAAAGAATAAAGCTAAGCCACCATTTTCATAGAGTTCATCACCGACTTGTGCACCTACAGACTCTACACGGCGTATTTCAGCACTGGAATCTGCATTTTCCAAAGCAGTTTTTACTTGTTCAGAAAGCTGAGAAACAGATAAACCTGGTTTTACTGGCAGGCGAATCAGCACATCATGGCTAGAACCGAAGTTTTGTACGGTCGCTTCTTTCAAACCGATGCTATCAACTGCTTTACGTACACTTTCCAGATCAGCTGCCTTTGGATAATTGACCTCCATAACGGTGCCGCCAGTGAAATCGACGCCAAAGTTCAAGCCACGTGTTGCCAAGAACACAATGGCCAATATAAAGGTAATCAATGAGATGGCGGTTGTCAGGCGACCGTAGCTCATAAAGGGAATATCATTTTTGATTCTAAATAATTCCATGTGTGTACTCTAAATTTTCTAAAATTAGCGTTTAAATAGTGTGCGTTGGTTTTTTAAGCTTTAAAAATCTGGCCAATTGAAAGCTTCGTTACTTTACGGCGATAACCATAGATCATGTTCACCATTGCGCGCGATACCAGAACCGCACTGAACATAGAAGTCAAAATGCCGAGTACGTGCACCACTGCAAAGCCCTTGATTGGGCCAGTACCAAACATGAATAGTGCCAGACCGGCGATCAATGTGGTTACATTCGAGTCTAAAATCGTATCAAAAGCACGGTCATAACCCGCATGGATACTGGCTTGTGGCGTATTTCCATTGCGCAGTTCCTCACGGACACGTTCATTAATCAGCACGTTGGCATCAATCGCCATACCTAGCGCTAGCGCAATCGCTGCTAAGCCAGGTAGGGTGAGTGTGGCTTGCAGCATAGATAAGATAGCAACTAAAAGTAGTAAGTTGATACCTAACGCAAGCACTGATACTGCACCAAATGCCACGTAGTAAATGATCATCATCACTGCGATTGCGGCAAAGCCCCACAAGGTTGAGTGGATGCCGCGGTTGATGTTGTCTTGACCCATGCTAGGCCCAACAGTACGTTCTTCAATGATATCCATTGGTGCAGCAAGTGCGCCAGCACGTAATAGTAGTGAGATATCAGTCGCTTCTTGTGTATTCGCCATGCCGGAGATTTGTACGCGACCGCCGCCGATTTCTTCGTTAATCACTGGTGCGGTCACAACTTCAGTATTACCTTTTTCAATAAGCAAGATCGCCATACGTTTGCCGACGTTTTCACGTGTAACTTGTTGGAACACACGTGCACCGCGTGCATCCAGCGTAACGTTTACGACTGACTGACCAGTTTGACTGTTAACTCCTGGGCCTGCATCAGTGATGTAATCACCCGTCAGCACCACATTCTTTTTCACAAGAATCGCACGGCCTTCACGGTCTTTAAAGACTTCGTCACCTAATGGCGCTTGGCCTTTATCTGCTTTCTCAAGGGTTGCAGCATCAGATTTTTCTTCGTCCACTAAGCGAATTTCTAACGTAGCGGTACGGCCTAAGATCTCTTTAGCCTTCGCCGTGTCCTGTACACCTGGGAGCTGCACTACCACACGATCAGCGCCTTGTTGCTGGATGATAGGTTCAGCCACACCAAGTTCGTTGATACGATTATGTAAGGTTTGGATGTTTTGTTTTAAGGCAAAATCCTGAATACGTTTTTGTTCTACTTGGTTGAGTGAAGCGGTGAGTAGCTTCTCTTCGCCGTTGTTGACTTCATTCAGTGTCAAATCAGGATATTCCTTACTGATGATTTTTTTGGCTCTGGCAAGCTCAGCCGCATCAGTAAAGCGGATTTGTACAGACTGGCCTTCACGGGTGACGCCTACATACGAAACGCGCTCTTTACGCAAAGCAGTTCTGAAGTCGCCTACAAAACGTTCGGCTGCCTTGTCTAAGGCGGCTTTCATGTCTACCTGCAGCAAGAAGTGCACGCCACCACGCAAATCTAAACCTAGATACATTGGTTTAGCACCCATGCTACGCAACCAGTCAGGCGAACGCGAGAGCAGGTTCAGCGCTACTGTATAGTCTTTGCCTAGGCTATTTTGCAATACGTCTTTCGCTTTAATTTGTGTATCAGTATTAGCAAAGCGTGCCTTCACACCACGTGCGTCTAAATAGATGCCATCAAATTGAATATTCTCTTGCTTGAATATCGCCTCGACTTGGCCAAGTAATGCAGGGTCAAGTTTAGTTGTACTTTTAGCCGGTGTAATTTGTACTGCAGGTGATTCGCCAAAGAAATTTGGAATGGTGTAAATAAGCCCAATCAAAATCATGATTGCAACGAAAATGTTCTTCCACATTGGATAGCGGTTCATAGTCAGGCTCTAGTCAATAACGGTGTAGGTTTAAGAAGTAGGCGTTAGTACGGTGGTTGTTCTAGTAAACAACTAGATATTTTTAATCGTACCTTTTGGCAGTGCGCTTTGAATAGCGTTCTTTTGCACGGTGATTTCAGTGTTTGCTGCGATCTCAACCGTAACAAAAGCGTCCGTTACTTTGGTCACTTTACCTACAATACCGCCGCTAGTGACTACTTCATCACCTTTTTGCAAAGCTGCAATCATATTGCGCTGTTCTTTAGCTTGTTTCATTTGCGGGCGAATGATCATGAAGTAGAACAGAACAAAGATGACAACGAGTGGCAAAAAGCTCATTAAATCACTGGTTGCTGAAGCGGGTGCTGCGTATGCATTTGAAATAAACACGATATTGCTCTCTTAAAATTAACTTGAAATTGGTAAAAATTAGCTCAGAATTCTAGCACAGACTGTATCTTATTGCAGATTAGGTCAGCTTCGCACGTTTAGTCGCAAATTCGAGCTTAAAAGTTTCAAAAGTACCTTCTTCAATCGCGCTGCGCATACCAGCCATCAATTCTTGGTAATAATATAGGTTGTGTATGGTATTCAAGCGCGAACCTAGAATCTCACCGACCTTATGCAGATGATGCAAGTATGCCCGTGTGAAGTTCTGGCAGGTATAGCAACCGCAGTCGGCATCTAATGGCGCAGTGTCATTTTTATAAGTGGCGTTCTTGATTTTCACATCGCCATGCTGCGTAAACAGCCAGCCGTTGCGGGCGTTGCGTGTCGGCATCACGCAGTCGAACATATCTACGCCTTGACTTACCGCAGCAACTAAATCTTCTGGCGTGCCTACGCCCATCAAGTAGCGGGGTTTATCCTGTGGCATCTTTGGCGCCGTATGTGCCAGAATGCGCAGCATATCCTCTTTAGGCTCGCCTACTGATAAACCGCCAATTGCATAACCATCGAAACCTATATCAGTTAAGCCTTTTAGAGAAACATCTCTTAACTCTTCATGCATGCCGCCTTGGATGATGCCGAATAGCGCATTGTCATTGCCCGCGTGCGCATCTTTGCTGCGTTTTGCCCAGCGCAATGAAAGCTGCATGGATTCGTTGGCTTCTTTCACAGTAGCCGGATAAGGGGTGCATTCGTCAAAGATCATCACAATGTCAGAGTTCAACACCTTTTGAATACGCATAGATTCTTCTGGTGTTAAAAAGCAGCTATCACCATTGATGGGCGAGCGAAATTTCACGCCTTCTTCACTGATTTTGCGCAACGCACCCAGGCTCCACACTTGGAAGCCACCAGAATCGGTCAATATCGGGCCATCCCAGCCCATAAATTTATGTAAGCCGCCATGTGCTTCAATCACGTCCAGCCCTGGACGTAACCATAGATGAAAGGTATTGCCCAATACGATATGCGCATCGATTTCTTGTAGTTCTAGTGGCGACATGGCTTTGACGGTGCCATAAGTGCCTACGGGCATGAATGCTGGGGTTTGCACCTCGCCATGTTTGAGTTTGAGGGTACCGCGGCGGGCAAGGCCATCTTGTTTATGTAGTGTGAATTGCATGCTTAATTAAATAGTTAGATTATTGCGTTAGGTTATTTCTAGGTCGCGATATTAACACACCACATCATTTATGCTTTTAACAAGCCGTATTCAAAAAGCATAGCTTTGTTATACTAATGGTTAGTTCATTCACTGAAATTGAAACTATGGTTGAAAAAGCCCCACGCGTAAGAAACAAAAAACCACTATTAGAAGGCGGCCTAAAAGAACGCGGTATTTATCTATTGCCGAACTTATTCACTTCAGCCGCATTGTTTGCAGGTTTCTATGCCATTGTGCAGGCGATGAACGGTCGCTTTGAGCATTCAGCAGTTGCTATTTTTATTGCAATGGTGATGGACGGGCTGGATGGTCGCGTGGCGCGCATGACCAATACACAAAGTGCGTTTGGTGCAGAATACGATAGTTTGTCAGACATGGTGTCATTTGGCGTTGCACCTGCACTTATTCTTTATGTGTGGGCACTTAAACCATTGGGCAAATTAGGTTGGATAGCCGCCTTTGTCTACTGTGCTTGCGCGGCTTTACGTTTAGCCAGATTCAATACCAAATTGGATGATGAGCATCAGGATAAGCGTTACTTCCAAGGGTTGCCTAGCCCCGCTGCTGCTGCTTTGCTTGCCGGTTTTGTATGGGTCTCATACGAATATGGGGTGAGTGGTCGCGATATATTCTTCGGTGTACTGCAATGGAAATGGATGGCGTGGGGTATTACAGTATTTGCCGGTCTTTCTATGGTGAGTGATTTACGTTATTACAGTGGCAAAGATATCAACTTAAAAGAAAGCGTGCCATTTTTTGTAGTATTGGGCATCATGCTGGCGTTTGTGTTGATTTCGTATAGTCCGCCGGAAGTATTGTTCTTCGTGATGATTGTGTATGCATTATCTGGTTACGTGTTATGGGTACAACAAAAGCTTAATCAAAAGAAATCTGATTTAACGGATAGCTGATACAACAAATTTATCAGCATGATAAATAAATTCAAACACTTAAATGCTTGCGCATTGGTGTAAAAAATACTATATTTCTATCACTATGTTGAATTTACATATTTCTTTCAGTTTTTACGCATTGGCTTTCTTAGCTGGTGCCGTGTTGTTGCGTACGCTACACGTGTCACGCCGCGTTGCACTTTTACGCACCCTGCGCTAGCGCGCAAACTATACTCCCCACCCCCCATTTGTATTAAACGACGTTGCGTAAATATCGCAGCGAGATGATAGTATTTGAGCTCAATTTACTTTGATCGCATCAACGCTATTAAAAGATTAAACTGAATAAAAACTAAGGTAATGGCTATGAACCAAACAACAGAGAAACAAGACCAGATAATTATTTTTGATACCACCTTGCGTGATGGCGAGCAGAGCCCGGGCGCGTCAATGACTAAAGAAGAGAAGATTCGTATTGCACGCCAGCTCGAAAAATTAGGTGTGAATGTGATTGAGGCAGGTTTTGCCGCAGCGAGTCCAGGCGATTTTGATGCGATTCACGAAATTGCAAA